>JBPCPX010000131.1:0-36969 GCA_050998695.1 Actinomycetota bacterium | reverse complement strand
GTGTCGAGATCGACGGGAACATCGATCAGATCGTGGGGAGTGACACCGACGTGTGGATCCTCGACCAGCAGGTGGGTGTCGTGACCCGGATCGACGCCGTCTCCGGGACGGACCGGGGGTCCGCGCGCGTCGGCCACGAGCCCACCGACATGGTGGTCGGTCTCGGGGCGGTCTGGGTCGGCGATCGCGACGGATCTCTGTACCGCATCGATACCTCCACCCTCGACGTGCAAGCGTTCCCGATCGGCGCCGAGGTGTTCGGTGTCGGAGTCGATGAGGCGGCCGGAACCGTATGGGTCTATCTCGGCGGGGCGATCCGGCCCGGAGACTGAGGAACGATGGTCCACACCTCGAACGAGCTGCGGCGCACGCTGCCGGCCCTGATCGCCGCGATCCCGATCGCCATCGTCTTCTTCGCGGTCCTGGGCATCATGTTGACCGCGGCGGGGCCGGTCGGGCTGGCGCTGTCCGATGAGCAGACCAGCGGCTGGATCGCGGTCGTCTACGGACTCCCGATGCTCCCGACCCTGGTGCTCTCGATCCGGTACCGCCAGCCGCTCATCTTCACCGGGAACATCTTCGCGATCATCTTCTTCGTCTCGCTCGGGGACCAGATCGCGTTCCCGGACTTGGCCGGCGCCTCCCTCGTTGCCGGGGCGCTGGTGCTCGCGGCGGCGGCCTTCGGTCTGACGGGACCCCTCGCGCGATGGATCCCGGCGCCCATCGTCCACGGTCTCATCGCCGGAGCGGTGACGCCGTTCGTCGTCGACGTCTTCTCCTCGCTCAGCACATCGGCCGGTGGCGTGACGATCCCTCCGGAGATCCCGTTGATGGTCGGCGTGGCGGTCGCGACCTACCTGTTAGGTCAGCGGTTCCTGGGTTCACGGGTCCCCGCGATCCTTCCCTCGTTCGTGGCGGGACTGCTCGTGGCCCTCCTGACGAGCCAGCTGGGGGAGATCCCTTCCTCGCTCGAGCTTCCGAGCTTGGAAGTCGTCCGCCCCGGGTTCTCCTGGACCGCGATCGTCACCGCCACGCCGGTGTTGGTCGCGCTGCTCACCGTTCAGTCGAACGTCCCTTCCGTCATCTACCTCCGAACGCAGGGATTCCGAGCGCCGGAGCGCGTCGTCAACGTCGTGAGCGGCGTGGGAACGATCCTGGGCTCGTTGTTGGGTCCGATCGCGGTGTCGCTGGCCCTTCCGCCCCTGCTGCTCGCCGCGGGACCAGGTGCGGGCGAGCGATCGATCCGCTACCGGGCCGTCTATCTCCCCGTCGCGACGGGGCTGCTGATCGCGTTGTTCGCGGGCACGGCGGCGGCTCTCTCGGTGGTCGTCCCACCCCGTGCTGCTCCTCGCGATGGCCGGGCTGGCGCTGATGCCCGCGCTCGTCGCCGCGTTGCGGGAGATCACCACGGGGCCGCTGATCCTCGGACCCCTGTTCGCGTTCACGATCGCGCTCTCGGACATGACGCTGTTCGGATTGGGCCCGTTCTTCTGGTCGCTCGTCCTAGGGACCGCCGTATCTCTGTTATCGGAACGAGATGGATGGAAGCGCTCGGAAAACGACGAGAGCCCGAGCGCGAGGCCTGCAGCTTGAATCCTCCGCGCTGACGTCTGTCGCGGAGCGCATCATCCTCGGGCACCCGATCCGTTCGCCGTCACCGGGTCTCGATCGGATCTCGCTTCGCTGCTGCGGCCCGGATCGCCGACACGACCGGTGACGGCTCCACCCTGCTTGTCCTCGCCGCCGCTCTCGTGCTTCTCGTCATCGGTGAAACGGCCGTCGCTGGGGTTCTCCTTGCCCTCGGCTTCACCCCTGTTGCCCTTCGCTTCGCCCTTGTTGCCCTGGCTTCCTGGGTCGTCCGGCTTGCCGCTCTCGCCCTGCCCGCGATCGCCGCCTGCTCTGCTCCCACGATCCTGCGGACAACCGTTCGCCCGCACCGCGGGGGCTTCGGGATCACGCGACCTATCCGCCCGCCCGTCAGCGCCCCGCGGAGGTTCGCAGCGCGCCGACCGGCCCGTCTCGCCCGGTCGTTCCGAACCGGTAGCGACGGTCCTGTCGTCAGGACGTCGCGTCTCAGCCGGGCTGGGTGAGCGGCGTGGCGTCCGGTCCTCATCGAAGAGATCGAGCGCGTTCGGCACCGCCACCGCGATCGTCGTGAGCGCCGTGAGGACCACGATCCACGTGGCCGCCGCCACCAGCACGCGACTGCCGGTCCTGCTCGGGCGCGCCGGCTCCCGGGTTCCGCCTTGGTTCGCAGGGGCAGGTGCGACGCGACGTTCCTCGATGGGAGGTGCGGCCTCTAGGAACTCCGGGATCCGGATGGGCACGGCCCGGTCCTCCGCCCGCTTCGACGCTCTCCGCACGGCGGCGCCGAGCTCCTCGATGACCAAGTGCGGATCGACCCGCTCCTCGGCGAGGACCGCGGCGACGCCTGCGGGCCAGACAACGACCATGGAGGCCCCGGTGGCGCGTTCCCTCGCCTCGAGGGCGGCGGCGGCGGAGATCCCGCCGTCGAGGACGATCACCGATGGACGAGCGCCCACCAGCACCCGCTCGAGCTCTTCGTCGCTGGAGGCCATCCCGATGATGTCGAATCCCTCGCCCTCGAGCACGAATCGGAGGATCCCGGTTCGCTCGGCTTCGCCGAGGACGACCTGCACCGTTCGCTCGCGATCCATGCCCGTGGTGGCCTTCCGGTCGGTGGGTATGTGATCGTACGGCCGTCCGACCCAGATTTCTGCCGGAGAGATGGCCGTCAGACGTGCGGCCTACAGAGGTCACGGGACAGGAAACGGTCCCTCTCTGCCGGGTGTTCTCGCACGGGATCACTTCGCGACCCGTCGTGGTGGTGGCACCTGCGCCGGGCGAGGGGTCTGCCTGCCAGCATATCCGCAGGTCGGCGCCCTTGGTCCCCGGCCTGTGACCTGCGAACATCCACCCGTGCTGCAGGAACACGCTCATCCCGCCGACATCGCGCGTAGCCGTCGCCTGCTGCTCGCGCGGGTGGCCGGGCTCATGACCCTCGCAGGGATCGCGGCCGGGCTCTGGTTCGAGTACCTGGAGGCCCGCGACACCGGAACGTCGTTCCTCGCCAACGACCTCTTCTCCGACCTCTCATTCGTGCTCACCTTCGGGACCTTCCCGCTCATCGGGTACCTGCTCGCGACCCGGCGCCCGGACAACGCGATCGGGTGGCTGCTCCTCGGGATCGGCGTCGTCTTCGGGGTGACCGCGCTCGCGGACTCCTACGCGGGCTACGCGATCAACACGGGAGCCAACCCTACCGGTGGAGCGATCGCAGCCGCGGTGAACGGACCTTCGTGGATCCCGATCGTCGTGCTCCCCGCCACGTTCCTGCTGCTGCTCTTCCCCGACGGCCACCTGCCTTCACGGCGTTGGCGGTGGTTCGCATGGTTCATGGCGGTCTCGTTCACGGTGATCGCGTTGTTCATCCTGTTCTCGCCGGGCGACATGGTGGATTCGGGGTATCCCGGTGTGCAGAATCCCCTCGGGATCGAGGCGCTCCGGCCGATCCTCGAACCTGCCCTCGCGGTGCTCGTGACGATCCCGATCGGCGTCGCCGGCTCGCTCACGAGCCTCGTCCTCCGGTTCCGTCGCTCCGTCGGCATCGAGCGGCTGCAGCTCCGCTGGCTCGTCACCGCGGCAGCGATCGTCGCGGTCCTGTACATCGGCGCTCTGTTCCTGGCGTGGGGGAGGGAGTGGATCCTCCTCCAGAACATCTCGATCCTGTCGTTCGCACTGATCCCGCTCGCGATCGGCGTGTCGGTCCTGCGGTACCGGCTCTTCGACGTCGACCTCGTGATCAACAAGGCGGTGCTGTTCGGAGCGCTCGCCGTGTTCATCGCGATCGTCTACGTCGCGATCGTCGCCGGCGTCGGGGCATTGGTCGGGAGCGCGGCGAGCCCGCTGCTTTCTGCCGCGGCCGCGGCGATCGTCGCCCTCGCGTTCCAGCCGGTCCGGCGGCGTGCGCAGCGGTTCGCCGACCGGCTCGTGTACGGGAAGCGCGCGACGCCGTATGAGGTGCTGTCGGAGTTCTCCGAACGGGTCGGGCAGACCTACGCGAACGAGGAGCTGCTCCCCAGGATGGCGCGAGCGCTGGGAGAGGGGACCGGGGCGGCGCGGGCCGACGTGTGGGTGCGCGTCGGGGAAGAGCTCCGACCGGAGGCGACGTGGCCCGGGGACGCCGAGTCACCGCCACCGCGGGCGACGTCGTCGTCGGAGGAACGGCTTGCGACGAGCTCCTCTTTCTTCGAGCCGGTCCGTCATCGGGACGAGCTGCTCGGCGCGCTCTCGATCGAGAAGCGGCCGGGTGAATCGCTGTCGGCGACCGAGGAGAAGCTGATCCAGGACCTGGCGGCGCAGGCCGGGCTCGTGATGCGCAACGCAGCTCTGACCGAGGACCTGTTGGACACGATCGAACAGCTCCGGACGTCGCGGCAGCGGCTCGTGACCGCGCAGGACGAGGAGCGCCGGAAGCTCGAGCGGAACCTGCACGACGGCGCTCAGCAGCAGCTCGTGGCGCTCACGGTGAAGCTCGGGCTGCTCGAACGGCTGGTCGAGCGGGACCCCGAGCAGGCGAAGACGATCGTGGCGCAGCTCCAAGGAGATGCGACGGGTGCGCTCGAGGAGCTCCGGGACCTCGCCCGGGGCATCTACCCACCGCTGCTCGCCGACCAGGGGCTGGCCGCGGCGCTCGGATCGCAGGCTCGGAAGTCCGCGGTGCCGGTCACGGTCGAGGCCGAGGGTCTGGGGCGCTACGCGCGCGAGGCCGAGGCGGCCGTGTACTTCTCGTGCCTGGAAGCGCTGCAGAACGTGGCGAAGTACGCCTCCGCCTCGCGCGCCACCGTGCGCCTGACCGACGGCGACGGACACCTTCGCTTCGAGGTGACCGACGACGGCGTGGGCTTCGATCCATCGACGTCGTCCTACGGCACGGGACTGCAGGGGATCGCGGACCGCCTCGCGGCCCTCGACGGGACCCTCGAGATCACGTCGTCGCCCGGCGCCGGCACGACCCTGGCCGGCAGCCTTCTGGTCGACCCCTAAGAGAGCGACGGGTTCGACCTGGGACCAGGCGGAACCGAGACTCGCGCCCTGACCGAGCAGCCGGGCTTGGCCGTCGTTATCGAGCCCAGACGATGTAGGTGATCAGGCGCGAGCCGTCGGCGAATCGCTTGACGAAGGTCGAGCTGTCGATCGACGTCCCGGCGGTGCCGCTCGCACCGGCGGACTGCAAGGACCCGATCGTCGTGGTCGAGTCCAGATGCGCGTAGATCGTCGCGAGCTGCTCGTAGTCGTGGGTGTTCGGATGCATGTTGTCGGCGTCGGGGTTCGACGCGTAGTCCATGCACGTGTGGAAGTCCGCGCCCGACTCGTCCTGGTGATCCAGGCCGAACGTGTGCCCGATCTCCTGGCACATCACGGCGCCCCGCCACGCGGGCGTGTCGTACTTGGGCAGCGAGTAGTAGGTGTCGTTCATCTTGGCGACGCCCTTGACGATGTGGCCTCCCGAGGCGACCCAGATCTGGGCGAGCCCGAGCCAGCCGTTGTTGCCGTAGGCGGCGGCGCACACCTCGACGCGGCCGTTCTGCGCCTTGCATGCGCGGGGCTTCGTCGAGCCGGTGGCGACGGTGGCGTTCAACGGGTTGCCCGCCGTGTTCGCCGACCAATCGCTCGCCGCCGTTTGGAGGTAGCCGTCCCACTTGGACGAGACGTTGTTTCCGAGCGTGACCGTGAAGGGGTTCGCCGTGCGGGCCCAGTGGTAGCCGCCCCAGGAATGACTGGCGGCCGCCGGCGAGATGGGCGCACCCGCGCCCAGCGCGGCGATGGCTACAACGACCAGGAACTTGCGCATGCTCCGTCCTATCCATCGGATGCGGCTGCTGGACGATAGGAGGGGGTTGTGCCCCACGTCAATGGGTCGAAAGGCGGCTTCCCACTCCCCGATCAGACGGCACCGCCGATCCCGTCGGCTGCACGATCCAGAGGCCCGTCCGCATGTCGCTCGCGTAGACGATGCCGGTCTCGGGGTCGATCGCCACTCCCCAGACCGCGGGCGGGCCGGCGCTCGCTGTTGCTGGAACGAGATGATGGAGGAGCTCGGAAACCGGCAGCAGCCGGCGGGAGGGAGAACTCCTCCGGATCGTTGCGACCGTAGAGCGGGCAAGAGTGGATCGGGTGAAGAAGGCTGCTACCGCCCCGAGCGAGGCCAGGAGAGAGGCGAGCTGCCCCTACGGCTTGGGTCGCGTGCGCGATGAGGTCTGCGCGGTCAGGGTGACAGGGCTCCCGGCGCGCGCCGGGAGCCCGTCCACCTTCGCCGTCTGGCCGGCTCCTACTGGGTCTGTGGGTTCAGTGCGCCAACCTTCCCTGCACCGGCCCGGGCCCGGTCGCTCAGGAGATAGATGTCGAACCCGCGCGGGATGTCGTTCCCGTAGATGAAGCCGTTGTACCAGTAGGCGGACCAGACGCTGTTCCCCGGTATGTCGTAGTACCCGATCTCTGTGGGCGCGGAGCGGTTGTTGAAGTCCACGACGGTCACGCCGCCCGCGTACCAGGACGCGACGAGGAAGTCGCCCGCGTCGGTCGAGATGTTGTTGAACAGGTGCGCCGAGCAGTACGCCCCGCCCTGATCGCGCGGGATCTGGAACGAGCTCTGGAGCGCACCCGTGGCCCGATCGTGGAACCACAGCTGGCCGCTGCCGCTCCCGTCCCTGCAGTGCCCGGAGATGATCTCGTCGCCGAAGACCACCGTCGACCGGTCCCGGCTGAACAGGGCCGAGTGGTAGAACTGCACGGCCGACTGGTCGACCTCCCACTCCGGGGAGAGGGTCTCGGGGTTCTCCGGATCGGAGATGTCCCAGACCTGCCCGACGCTCGCGCAGGCTGAGGCGGCCAGGTCCAGGTCGAGGTGGACCTGGATGTCGTGGCACCCCTGCAACGGGTTGAACGGCGGCGGGAGCAGGCTCCACGTCGGGACGTCGATCGGCACTTCCTTGAGGAACGTGGAGCTCGCCGGGTTCGTCGGATCCACCCGGACGATCGAGATCTTGCGATGGAGCGGATCCTCGCCCTGCGGGTTGCCCGGGCCGCACCCGGGACCGTCCCGGAGCGGGTAGGACGCGATGTACGCGTCGACGTGGCTGCCGTGCGGCACGCCCGTGTGGGTGTGGGACCCGCAGTCGGTGTACACGGCGGCGGCGGGCGCCACCGGTCGGACGAAGCCGTCGGAGCCCGGCGCCATCGCCAGGATGTCGCCGAGGCTGAAGATCCGGACGCCCTCCCATCCGTTGGGGTTGAGGGTCTGGGCGCCGGTGGCGGCGACGCTGTCGCAGTCGGAGGCGTTCGCGCCCGGACGGCCCGGGTTCGCCAGACGTACCGAGTCGACGGACAGGACGATCGCGTCTCCCCACACGGAGATGTCGTCCTGGGGGCCGGGGCACCACACGTCCCGCACCACGACCGGGTTCTCAGGGTCGGAGACGTCGAGGATCCTGAATCCGTTGTAGTTGCCTGCGAACGCCCGCTTCCCGACGAACGCGAGGTCGGACTGGGTGGCGACCGACGACCTCGGCACGTGCGAGAGATGTTTCATGTTCTGGCTGTGTTGGTCCGGACCGTGGGTGGCAGACGCCGGCGGCGCCAACGAGGACATACCAAGAACGAGGACCAGGGGAAGGATGACCTTGATCCTTCTCCGCATCTCATCACCTCCGGAAGGACGGGGGGCCGGGCCTGCCGCGAGGGGGATCGACCGACGCAGCGATCCGGTCCGGGTGGGCGGAACGGGAACAGGTCAGGCCAGACGCAACACCCCTTCGGACCCTTCCCCCCACCGTCTGGAGACGATGCGAGCCGAGCTCCCCACCCGTCCGGGAGCCATCCCCCGGACGATCGCCTCGCCGGGGCGTCCGACGTCGCCGCCCGCCGCCCGCGCCCCCCCGGATCGCTCCCACGTGACCACACGTGACCACACAGGCACGTCGAGATGGAAGGGAGAAGGATGCGAACGATCAGATGGTCCTTCGTGCTCGGGTTGGCGATGGCTCTCTCGATGACCGCCATGCCAGCTCAGGCCGATCACGCGACGCGGCCCCATACGGCGAACATGCACGCCAAGGGGCACAGCGCACACCCCGCGACGTTTTTCGGCCAGCCGGACGGTGTGCGGCATGTCAGCTCCGATCTGGCCTTCTGGGGGAAGCTGGCCTTCAACGGCAACTACGACGGTTGGCGGGTGATCGACATCTCAGACCCGGACGCACCGGTCGAGCTCGCCCACCCGTCCTGCAACGGCGACCAGGGTGACATCGTCGTCTGGGAGAACATCCTGGTCCGGTCGTGGAACTCGCCCAAGACCGTCGCCAGGACCTGCCTCGGCACGACCGTGCCGGCGGGCTGGGAAGGGGTCCACGTCTTCGACATCAGCGACCCGGTGAACCCGACCCTCGAGGCCTCGGTGGAGCTGGAGTGCGGCTCTCACACGGCGACGGTCGCCGGTGTCGACGATGGCGACCTGATCGTCTACAGCAACATCTCGAGCAGTACCGCCTGCGCGCAGGTGACCGGGAATCCCCAGGCCAGCGACGATCCTCTCGGCGACTTCATGGACGTCATCGCGATCCCGCTGGACGACCCGACCGGCGCGAGCCTGATCCACCGCGAACCGCTCGCGGGCCCCGCGGACCTGACGGTTCGCACCGGATGCCACGATGTCGGAGTGATCCGTGGCGATGTCGACATGGCTGTCTGCGCCAGCTCCGACACGACCAACGTGTTCGACATCAGCGACCCGAGAGACCCCGGGTTCCTGTATACGATCCAGGAGCCGGGAGTCGACGGGCACGCCGGTCGGTGGCACTCGGCCGCGTTCACGTGGGACGGAGAGGTCATCATCCTCGGCTGGGAGCCCGGCGGCGGCGCCGCGCCCGAGTGTCAGTCCACCGACCCGCCAGTCAAGAAGAGCATGTTCTTCTACGACGCCGACACGGGCGCCAAGCTCGGCCAGTGGACGCTGCCGCGTCCCCAGGACGGCGCCGGCGAGAACTGCACGGTCCACAACTACAACATCCTGCCGACGCGGAGCGGACGGTACATCGCGGTGAGCGGGAACTATCAGGCAGGCACCTGGGTCACCGAGTTCACCGACCCGGCGAGCCCGGTGACCCTCGGTTGGTCGGATCCGCCGGCGATCACACCGCCCGACCTCGGTGGGGCGTGGTCCTCGTACTGGTACAACAACTTCATCTACGAGTCCGAGATCACGAAGGGCCTCAACGTGTTCCGGTTCAGCGGCGCCGAGGCGGCCGGCATCCTGAGGCTGCCCCATCTGAACCCCCAGACCCAGGAGTTCACACTCGGGTAGCGGCGATCCGAGCCGGGCGACCGGTGGGGATGGGCCTCCGGCCCGTCCCCATCGGGATCACCCGGCTATCGGTTCATCTCCCCATGGAGCATCCGCATGGCTCCCGGGTGGTGGATCGGTCAGCCGGGCTGCTCAGGGATGCCGTCCGGCATGCCGACGGGGGGTGCGGCCCCGCCGGGTCTGTCGGTGCCCGTCTGTGAAGGTCCGCGCATGCACCGCGGCCGTTTTCGTGGCAGGACCGGGGGCCTTCTCCTCGGACGTCGGGATCCCGGCGCCTCTCGGAAGACCTCTGCCAACCCTTCCGAACGACGTTCTATCGGGCCGGAGTTACACGGAAGTGACTACCCCGCGAACGTTGGAGATCGTCGGGCGGGCCGTCGGATGGCCGAGAGGGCGAGCGCCACCGCAGGTGGCGGACACGGAGGGCCCCCTCTAGACTGCATCGACTGCGCATATGGCTTCCAACGGGCATCTCATCGAGATCCTGAACGTCCGGAAGAGCTTCGGGTCCCAGGTGGTGCTCGACGGCATCGACATGTCGATCGCGACGGGGGAGGCGGTTGTCGTCGCCGGTCCGTCGGGCTCCGGCAAGTCCACGCTCCTGCGCTGCATCAACGGCTTGGAGACGATCGACGAGGGCGACATCCGGTTCGAGGGACGCTCCGTGCCGGGAGCGGGCAAGGAGCTCTATCGCCTCCGCGCCGAGATCGGCATGGTGTTCCAGTCGTTCAACCTGTTCGCCCACAAGTCGGTGCTCGAGAACATCACGCTCGGACCGATCAAGGTGAAGGGACACTCGGAGGATGAGGCGGCCCGGCTCGGGCGAGCGCTCCTGGAGCGGGTCGGGATCCCGGAGAAGGCCGACGCCTTCCCGGCGGACCTCTCAGGAGGACAGCAGCAGCGCGTCGCGATCGCGCGCGCCCTGGCGATGGAGCCGAAGCTCATCCTGTTCGACGAGCCGACGTCGGCTCTGGACCCCGAGATGATCCGAGAGGTGCTCGACGTCATGCGGGACCTGGCCAAGGAAGGGATGACCATGATCGTGGTGACCCACGAGATGGGCTTCGCGCGCGAGGTGTGCGACAAGATCGCGTTCATGGACGAAGGGAGGATCGTGGAGGAAGGATCGCCCGAGGCGTTCTTCGAAGGAGCGAAGAGCCAGAGGGTCAAGGATTTCGTGGACAAGATCCTCCGTCACTGAGAGCGCTCGCATGGAACCGAGGAGGTCGATCGGCCTGCTCGGACGGCGGGCCCGGACAAGGAGGCGACATGATGGTGAAACGGAACATGCGGTGGTTGGCGGTGTTCGCGTGCGTCTTCGCAATGGTGGGGGCGGCGTGTGGAGACGACGCCGAGCCGACCGATGGCGACACCGAGAGCCCGGCCGAGGAGTTCCCCGCGGGTACCACCATGGCCGACCTGCAGGACGCGGGGACGATCACTATCGGCGTGAAGTTCGACGTCCCGCCGTTCGGCTTCAAGAACCCGGAGACGGATGAGGTCGAGGGCTTCGACGTCGACCTGGGGCAGGCGATCGCCGACGCGCTCGGCGTGGAGCCGGAGTTCATCGAGGCGATCTCGGACAACCGGATCCCGTTCCTCACCGACGGGACGGCCGACCTGATCCTCTCGACGATGACGATCACGACCGACCGTGACGCGGAGATCGACTTCTCGATCCCCTACTACATCGCGGAGGGGCGGGTCCTGGTCCCTGAGGACTCGGACATCGCCGGCGTCGAGGACCTCGCCGGGACGACGGTGTGCACGGCGACCGGCTCGACGTATGAGGAGAACCTGGCGACGAACGCACCGGAAGCCGAGCTGCGCCTGGTCGACACCTACTCGGAGTGCCTGGAGCTGATCCAGACCGACTCGGTCGACGCCGTGTCCACCGACGACGTCATCCTCACCGGGATGATCATCTCGGATGACACGCTGAAGCTCGTCGGCGACGGGTACACGACCGAGCCGTACGGAGCGGGGATCGCCGACGGCGACGCGGAGTTCAAGGAGTTCGTCGACGGCGTGGTCTCGGACTACATCTCCGACGGGCGATGGGCGACCGCCTACGAGAAGTGGATCGGGCAGTACACGGGAGAGCCGCAGGATCCTCCGACGATGACTCTCGAGGAGGCTCTGGAGCTCCGTCCGTGCGAGGAGACGTGCTGATCGGGACGATCGCACGTCGATGAGCGATCTCTGGGAAGTGCTGATCAGGCACTTCCCAGAGTTCCGCTCGGGGTTCCTGGTCACCGTCCAGCTGGTGGCGGTGTCATTCGTCATCGCGGTCGTGGTGGGGCTGGTGATCGGCGCCCTCCGGGTGATGCCCGTCCGCTGGGTGCGGTTGCTGGGAGGGCTATACGTCGAGTTCTTCCGCAACATCCCTCTCCTGGTGCTGCTGTTCATCTCCTACCTCGGGCTCCGCCGGGCGGGGATCGAGATCGGCCCCTGGGTGGCGGGGACGGCCAGCCTCGGTCTCTACACGGCGGCCTACGTGGCGGAGACCGTTCGATCCGGGGTGTTCGCGGTAGGGAAGGGCCAGATCGAGGCCGGCCTGTCGCTGGGGTTCCCCTATCGCAAGGTGCTGTCCCAGATCGTGATCCCCCAGGCCGTGCGAAGCGTCATCCCGCCACTGGGGAGCCTGGTGATCGCCATGATCAAGAACTCGGCGATCATCGGCGTCGCGCTCGGGCTCGCCGACGACCTGTTGAAGCAGGCGCGGCTGATCAACTCCCGAACGTTCCAGACCAACGAGGTGTTCTTCTGGGCCGCTGTGGGCTACCTGATGCTCACGGTGACGGCGACCTTCGCGGTCCGCTTCCTCGAGCGACGGCTGATCGTCAGGCGGTGACGTGAGGGCGGTGAGTTGAGATGAGCTACCTGTTCGACCCGGAGAACTGGCGCTGGCTCTTCTCGGGGAACAACTTCCAGTTCCTGCTCTCCGGCTTCTGGATCAACATCCAGATCGCGTTGGTGGCGATGACGCTGTCGCTCTGCTTCGGCCTCCTGCTCGCCTTGCTCCGCTTGAGCAAGCAGAGGATCGTCAGCGCGACGGCGGGTGTGTGGATCGACGTCTGGCGGAACCTTCCGCTGATCTTCATCATCCTGTACCTCGCCCTCGCGATCCCGGAACCGTGGCGGGATGCGTATCAGCGGGCGGTACCCGAGTGGTTCCCCACCGCCTTCCAGTCGCCGTTCTTCCTCGCCGCCGTGGCAGGCTTGACGCTCTACAACTCGGCGGTGCTCGCCGAGATCATGCGGGCGGGCGTGTCGTCGCTGGAGAAGGGGCAGGGGGAGGCGGCCGCGTCCATCGGGCTCCGCTACTGGCAGTCGATGCGGCTGGTGATCCTGCCGCAGGGGCTCCGCCGGATGGTGCCGGCCACCGTGTCGCAGCTCATCACCCTGAACAAGGACACCACGCTGGTCAGCATCCTCGGCATCCAGGAGGTGATGCGGCACGCCCGGATCGTGACCTCCACGAGCGGCAGCCCGTTCGTGGGCACAGGGGTGGACGCCCCGCTCCTGCAGGTGTTTCTGACCGTCGGCGTGATGTTCGTGATCGTGAATCTCGCGTTGTCACGGCTCTCCCGTCGCCTCGAGATCCGGGAACGCCGACGGACCGGCTTCGAGGTCGAGAAGGTGGCGGGGCTCGAGGACCAGCTCACGGTCCAGGCCGCGGCGTCGCTCGAGTGACGGACGCTACGGTGGGGTCTGCTGGTCGGACGTCCCGATACGGAACCAGCGGAACCCGAAGCCTTCGAGCTTCAGCTCGAGCGAGGTCCCCTCGATCTCGTCGATCGCCGGGCGTTCGTCGAGGAGATCGTCGACGTGCGCGTCCTCGGGGACGTCGCCCAGCTCCACGCGAACCACGCACGGCTCGGAAGCCAGGTTGTGGACGGCCACGACGCTCCGCCCCTCCCAGTCGCACCGGTGACCGAGCACGCCGCCGACGTCCGACCCCAGGACCTGCCAGGTTCCCCAGGCCAGCTCGGGCGTCTCCCGCCGGCGCCGGATCACCCGTTCCATCCAGCTCAACAGGGAGTCGGGGTCGCGCCGCTGTGCGGCCGCGTTGACGGCCATCGGCCCGAACCGCCCCTCGACGACCGGCCGGCGCAGGCGGGACGGACGGGCCTTCGAGAATCCGCCGTTCTTCTCGTCGTTCCACTGCATCGGTGAGCGGACGCTCATCCGGCCCTCGATCGCCAGGTTCTCGGCCATCCCGATCTCCTCCCCGTAGAAGAGGACGGGCGTCCCGGGCATCGAGAACAGCAGGCTGTACACCATGCGGATCCGACGTGGATCGCCGTCCAGCATCGACGGAAGCCTGCGGCGGAGCCCGCGGCCGAAGAGCTGCATCTCCTCCTCGGGCCCGAACGCGTCGAAGACCTCCTGGCGCTGGGCATCCGTCAGCTTGTCCAGCGTGAGCTCGTCGTGGTTCCGCACGAAGTTCGCGAACTGCTGGTCGTCCGTCTCGCGCACGGTCTCCCGAAGAGCCTTCGCCAGCGGTGCCGCGTCCTGCCGGGCGAGCGCCAGGTACATCGCCTGCATCAGGTTGAAGTTGAACAGCAGCTGGACCTCGTCGCCGTCCTTGCCACCGAAGAAGGTCCGGAGATCCTTCGGAGGGAGGTTGACCTCGCCGAGCAGGAGGCTGTCGCCGCGGCGGCGCGCCATGAACGACCGCAGGTCCCGCAGCTCCTCGTGCGGATCGAGGTTCACGTCGCCCGCGATCCCGCCGGTCTCCAGGAGGAACGGCACCGCGTCCACGCGGAAGCCGTCCACGCCCAGCTCCAACCAGAAGCCGGCGATCTTGGCGATCTCCTCACGGACCCGCGGGTTGGAGATGTTCAGGTCAGGTTGGTGGGAGTAGAAGTGGTGCAGGTAGTACTGCCCCGCCTTCTCGTCGAACGCCCAGATGCTCTCTTCCGCGTCTGGGAACACGACCTCGTTCTTCGGCTCGGCCGGTGGCTCGTCGGCCCAGACGTAGAAGTCGCGGAACTCCGAGTCGGGTGAAGATCGGGCGGCTCGGAACCAGGGGTGCTTGTCCGACGTGTGGTTGACGACCAGGTCGATGATCACCCGCATCCCGCGGTCCTTGGCCGTCCGGATCATCGCCACGAAGTCCCCGAGCGTGCCCAGCCGCTCGTCCACGCCGTAGTAGTCGGTGATGTCGTAGCCGTCGTCGCGGTTGGGCGAGGGCTGGAACGGCATCAGCCAGATGCAGCTGACACCGATGCCGTCGAGGTAGTCGAGTCGTCGGTGAGCCCCGTGAGGTCCCCGATGCCGTCGCCGTCCCAATCGAGGAACGTCTCCACGTCCAAGCAGTAGATCACCGCGTTCTTCCACCAGAGATCGCTCGTACGCGCGGTCGTCACGACGTCACCTCCGGGAGCACTCGTTCGGCGAACACCTGGATGAACCGCTCCTGCTCCTGGCCCACGTGATGGATGTAGAGAGCGTCGATCTCGAGCTCGGCCAGTTCCATCAGCCACTTCACGTGCTGACCCGTATCGGCCGAGACCAACACGGGTCCGGAGACCTCTTCGGCGGGTACGTGCTCGGCAGCTTCGTCGAACTGCGCCGGGAGCTCCAGGTTCCACGCGATCTCCGGTCCGAATACGTTCGTGCGCCACTGGTCGTGTGCGATCTTCAGGGCCGTGTCCTCGTCGTCGGCCCAGGAGACGTGGACCTGCACGGCGACAGGCTTGCGATCGCCGCCTCCCTGGCGGAAGGCGTCGATCACACGCCGGAGCACCTCGACCGGCTGATTCACCGTGATCAGGCCGTCGGCCCAGCCGCCCACCGTCCGCGCGGTCGCCTCCGTGACCGCGGCGCCGAAGAGCTGCGGGAGCTCGGACGGCAGGCTCCACACGCGGCCGCGATCCACGCGGATGCGCCCTTCGTGGCTCACCTCTTCTCCACGGAGGAGCGCGCGGATCACCTCGACGCACTCGAGGAGCCTCGCGTCTCGCTCCGGTTTCGGCGGCCATGCCTCCCCCGTCACGTGCTCGTTGAGGGCCTCACCGGAGCCCAGGGCCGCCCAGAAGCGGCCGGGGAACAGGTCGCCGAGCGTCGCGATCGCCTGCGCGATCACCGTGGGGTGGTAGCGCTGCCCCGGCGCGGTCACCACGCCGAAGGGCAGCGACGTCGCCTGCATCGCGGGCGCCCAGCCACGACCAGGAGTGTCCGGAGTGACCCTGTCGCTCGCTCCAGGGAGCCAGGTGATCCGAGCACATCGCCGCTTGGAAGCCGGCGGCTTCGGCGGCGCGGACCGCCTCGATGAGGCGGGCCGGGGACAGCTGCTCATGGGAGGCATGGAACCCGACCGTCGGCATCTTTCGACCGTACCCGTTCGGCCCCGGATCCAGTCCGGACGCGACTCAGTCACCGCCTGTGTGCGCGAGGTAGCCGTAGTACCGGCCCGGCCTGCCCGTCGGCCCGCAGCTTCGTGATGATCTGGGCCGGGACCCCCCGAGCACGTGGCGCTCGAGAGGCAGAGCGCGACCGTCCCCGCGATGTGCGGCGACGCCATCGACGTGCCCGAGATCGTGTTGGAGCCGCCGGCGAGCCACGTGCTTCATCCGTGCTCACGCTGTGCCGGAGATACCCCCTTGTAGGTGTAAAGCCCGTCACCCATTCGGCCGATACGGATCCCATGGCTGAACGCGTCCCCCTGCATCAGAGTGACGCGTGGCTCGGCCGCAGGATGGAGACCGTCACCGACCTGGCCCGACTGAAGGACTCTCGTCGGATGCTCGATGCGGTGGTCGACGAGCGATACGGCCGGCGGATCCGGACCGGCGACCGGTGGCTCTTCGACTTCGCGTCGAGCAACTACCTCGGCTTCGACCAGGACCGCGAGATCATCGACGCCGTGCCCGCCTACCTGGATCGATGGGGCACGCAACCGTCGTGGCCTCGTCTCGGTGGAGGCCCGGCGCTCTACGAGGAGATCGAGGAGAAGGTGACGGAGCTCGTCGGGGGCGAGGACACGCTGCTGTTCCCGACGGTCACCCACATCCACACGTCGGTCATCCCGCTCCTGGCGGGTACGGGCGCGGTCTTCCTCGACGCACGGGCGCACAGGGCGATCCACGATGGCGCGATGGTCGCGCGCGGCCAAGGCGCGACCGTCCACCACTTCCGCCATGACGATCCGGCGCATCTCGAGGAGCTGCTTCGATCGAGTGCGATCACACCTCGCGTGATCGCGCTCGACGGCGTCTGCTCGATGCTCGGGAGCGCGCCCGATCTCGGTGTGTTCGCCCGCTTGGCGCGCGAGAACGACGCGCTACTGTATGTGGACGACACCCACGGGTTCGGGGTCGTCGGCGAGCGCACTTCGAACGAGCTCTGTCCGTTGGGGACGCGCGGGAACGGGGTCATCCGCCACCAGGGCGAGACCTACGAGAACGTGATCCTCGTCGCCTGCTTCTCGAAGGCGTACTCATCCCTGCTCGCGTTCCTCACCCTGCCTACGCGTCTGAAGGACGTGCTCAAGGTCGCGGCGCATCCCTACCGCCACTCCGACCCGTCGCCTATCGCCTCGCTTGCGACGACGATCGCCGGGCTGGACGTGAACGAGCGACGTGGCGATCTCAGCCGCCTCGACTTGTATCGGATGACCGAACGGGTCCTCGATCGGCTCCACGAGCTCGATATCTACACGCCCAACCGATCCGGATACCCATCGATCCAGGTTCGGGTGGCGGATCGCGAGGACAACGACGCGGTTGGTCGCTACCTCTTCGACAGTGGGATCTACGTGGCGATGGATGCCGACCCGCTCGTCCCGATGGACGAACTGGGGTTCCGGATCCAGATCACCGCCGCGAACGACGACGAGCAGATCGAGCAACTGTGCCAGGTGCTCGGCGAGATCAACGAACGTTTCGAGCTGCGGCAAGCTCAGCCCGTTCGCACGGCTGTCCCCGTGACTTAAGGGTCGATCACCTCGTCCTTCCTGGCGACGAGGGCAGCCAGTACCTCCCATGACCTCGCATCGGGGTTCGTCAGCCCTCTTCGTCCGTTCGCGTGAGGAGGTCTCCTTCGGGTGCCGCGGACTCCTCGCCCTTCGACAGCAGCTGGTGACTTTCCAGGATGGATCCCGCGACGTCGACGACCTTCCTGTTGGTCCGTCGTGCGTGCTCGCGGAGCAGACGGAAGGCCGCACCGTAGCTGACCGTCTTTCGTTCCGGCATCGGAGGTCCGATGCCCGGGTGGAAGGGAGTTCGAGATGATCAGGCCCACGATCGTGGCGGGAGAGCACAAGGGAGAGGACATGCGCGGCATCGCGACGTCGCTCGGCCAACGACCCACGCTGGCGCCGTATCAGAATCGCACGTGCAACCGTTGCGGGGAGCACACCATGTTCGTGCTCGACGACCCCGCGGGAGGTTGGTACGCGTGCATCAAGTGCGGTCGCTACGCCTGACCGCGAACCCGGAAGCAGCCCCGAGATCGGGCCGGCGTCCTAGATCGGGAGCGCGAGGACCTGGCGAGCCGTGAGGCGAGTGGTGGTGGGGAGGACACGCAAACCGACCATCCCGATCCTTCCGGATACCCACGCGGCGTCGGCGAGCGTTTCGACGGAGATGTGGCCTTCCTGCGTCTCCGAGACCCGGAAGATGACGCCGTTCTCGGTCTTGTAGACGTTCCGCTCACCTTCCACACGACCAGTCTACGCGATGAACGCAAGTCCCGGCCGGATGCTCGCCGCTCGAGTAACCAAGGCGCCGTTCAGTTGGCGAAGACGCCTCCACTGCAGGAGCGAGGAGCTTCGGATCGGGCCCGTGATCTTGACCTTCGAGGGTCCGCCGCCGCGCGTCGGGAAGGACCTCTATGAGCGCCAGCGCAGCGTTCCGGATCCAGTCGGGGCTCGCGCCGCCGTCCATGACGAGCGTGGGGACGCCGACGGAAGCCCAATGCCGGAGCGGCGCCGGACTGCCGCCCGTGACATCTCTCATGATGGTTCCGTCATAGGCCAACGTGTGCGCGATCGACTCGAACGACGCCCAGAAGGGTTCTTGGCGCATCCCGGCCACCACTTCGGCGGGCACGCCGGGTCCCGTCGTCAGGAAGTACTCGACCGCGTCGCCCGGGCGGTCCTCCGAGATCAGAGCATCGAGCCGCGTCACGAAATCCTCCGGGAGCGGAGCACGGCTGTCGTCGACGATGAAGGGTGGCTCGTACAAGGCGAGCTTCGTGATCCGGTCGGGGAGCGAGCGAGTGGCCTCGAGGGCAAGGACGGCGCCGGAGGAATGTCCGAATACAGAGGATTGCCCGCCGATGTCGACGATCAACGCCTCGACGTCCTCGATCTCGCGATCGACCGCGTACGGCGCCGTGTCGCCGCTGTCGCCTCGCCCCCGACGGTCGAACGCGATCACGGTGAAACGCCTCGTCAGGTGCGAGGCCACCTCCGCCGCAGCCGAACGATCGCCCAGGGCACCACCGACGATGACGATCGGCGGGCCCTCGCCCGACCGGTCGAACGCGATCGTGGTGCCGTCCTTCGAGGTGACTTCTCCCACGGAGCAGTTCTATCAAACGCCAGGCCGCGCTCCTCCGTCGTGCCGTCGGAGCGAGACGTACACTCGAAGAGACGCGATCCCCATCCGCAGGAGGGGAGAAGCAGGAGTTGCGGAGGTCGCATCCGACCATCCCGTCCCATCGCTGGTCTCAGCGAGGGCTCGATATCCCGAGCGATCTCGCTCTCGATCCGGCTCACGCTGGCCTGACGGTCGCGGGTCCGAAACACCCGGACACATCGACCGATACGCCAACCGCGTCGACCTCCGTACGACCCAGATCGGGGACATGGCCTTCTTCGAGGGCACGCCCGCGAAGGTCTAGGGATCGGTTCTTCACGGCCGCGCCGTGCCGCTCACGAGCGTGTCCGTACGAGGAGGGAGTCCACCTCCGTGGGCTCCCTCCCTCCACACGAAAGTGAGGGCGCCGACACGTCGTCGGAGACAGAAGTTCGGCCACATCTCGTCGAGGATGTGCCCCCCTTGGCAACCGGATAGCCTCCCTGTGTCGCTCCGGGGCATCCCGGGCACCCTCTAGGATTCGCTCGTGAAGCGATGCCCGTCTTGCGGAGACGAGAACGCCGACAAGGCTCGCTTCTGCCAGAACTGCGCGACGCCGCTGGGGGAGGCCGAAGCCCCCACCGCCGACGTCCGGAAGGTCGTCACGATCGTCTTCGCCGACGTGACCGGGTCCACGGCACTCGGGGAGCGACTCGACCCCGAGGCGCTCCGCCGCGTGATGGGCCGGTACTTCGACGAGATGGCCACCGTGATCGAGCGCCACGGGGGCACGGTCGAGAAGTTCATCGGCGACGCGGTGATGGCGGTCTTCGGGATCCCGCGGCTCCACGAGGACGACGCCGTGCGCGCGGTGCGCGCCGCGGTCGGTATGCGCGAGGCCCTCGCTTCCCTGAACACCGATCTGGAGCGTGAGCACGGTGAGGGCCTGGCCGCACGGATCGGCGTGAACACCGGCGAGGTCGTGGCCGGCGACCCCTCAGCCGGGCAACGACTCGTAACGGGCGACGCCGTGAACGTCGCTGCCCGGCTAGAGCAGGCCGCCGCGCCAGGGGAGATCCTCCTCGGCGAACCTACCTTCCGCCTAGTGAAGGACGCCGTCGAGGTCGAGCCGGTCGATGCGCTCGCCCTGAAGGGCAAGGAAGAACGTGTGCCCGCGTTCCGGTTGCTCGACGTCTCGGCCGGCGCAGCCGGGCACGAACGCCACCTTGATTCCCCGATGGTGGGACGCGCGAAGGAGCTCTCGCTCCTCGAGCACGCGCTCGAGCGCGCGGTCACCGACCGGACGTCCCAGCTGTTCACGGTGATGGGGCCCGCAGGCGTCGGGAAGTCGCGACTCGTCGCCGAGTTCCTGGCCGGATCGGCTGCCGAGGCCACGTTCCTGCGTGGTCGGTGCCTCTCCTACGGGGAGGGCATCACCTTCTTCCCGCTGGCGGATGTGATCCATCAGGCGGCCGGCATCCTCGAAAGCGATCCACCAACGGTCGCCCGATCCAAGGTCGACTCGGTGCTCGGCGACGCGCCGGATCGCGACCGGGTCGCGGGACTCGTGGCGGGGTTATTCGGCTGGGCCGAGGGAGGCCCGACCGAGGACGCGTTCTGGGCCGTCCGGAAGCTGTTCGAACATCTCGCGCACGAGCGGCCGGTGGTGGTCGTGTTCGACGACATCCACTGGGGCGAGCCTACGTTCCTCGACCTGATCGAGCACCTCGCGGACTGGACGCGCGACGCCTCGGTACTCCTGCTGTGTATCGCTCGGCCCGAGCTCCTAGAGGTTCGCCCCGGCTGGGGCGGTGGCAAGATGAACGCGACCTCGATCCTGCTCGAGTCGCTCCCCGGCGACGAGGCCTCGCGACTCGTCGACAACCTCCTCGGGCAGGCCGACATCCCCCAGGTGGCGCGCGATCGCATCCTGGAGGCGGCCGAGGGCAACCCTTTGTTCGTCGAGGAGATGCTCGCGATGCTGATCGATGACGGACTGCTCCGATTCGACGACGGGGCGTGGCGGTCGGTCGAGGACCTGGCGAACGTCACCGTGCCGCCCACCATCCATCTGCTCCTGGCGGCACGGCTGGACCGGCTGGACGCCGAGGAGCGAGCCGTGATCGAGCGGGGCGCGGTCGAGGGCAAGGTCTTCCACACAGGCGCCGTCAGGACGCTCAGCCGGGATTCGGCGAGGCCGAAAGTCGCCTCCCGACTCCTCGCGCTCGCACGCAAGGAGCTGATCCGGCCCGATCGCGCCGAGTTCGCCGGCGAGGACGCGTTCCGTTTCCGCCACCTGCTGATCCGCGACGCCGCCTACCAGGCGATGCCGAAGGAGCAACGCGCCGACCTGCACGAGCGGTTCGCCGAGTGGCTCGAGGGAGCGGCGAGCGACCGCCTCGCCGAGTACGAGGAGATCTTGGCCTATCACCTCGAGCAGGCGTACCACTATCGAGGGGAGCTCGGCGTCAACGACGACCGAGCCCATGCGCTGGCGAGCGCGGCGGCCGAGCACCTCCATGCATCGGCCGCGCTCGCGGACGAGCGGGGAGACGTGGTCGCGGCGACGGGATTCCTCAAGCGCTGCGTGAAGCTGGCCGAGGATGACCGTCTGCTCCGCGCCCAGATCTTCCTGGCGGAGGTCCTCGAGGATGTCGGTGACTTCGCGGGGGCTGCCGAGGCATCCTCGCGTGCGGTGGCTATCGCCGAGCCGGTGGGTGACCCGCGACTCACACTGCGAGCCCGACTCGCTCACGCGATGATGCAAGGCAACGTCGACCCGAGCCACACCATGGCGCTCGCCCGGTCGGGGCTGGAGGCCGTCCGCGAGGAGGCACTGGCCATGGGCGAACAGGTGATCGCGGACCGCGCCCGCCTGATGCTCGCTCGCGTGTCGTTCTTCGAGGGCAAGGTGACCCACGCCCTCGAGATCCTCGAAGACCTGGTCGAGCGAGCGCACACGATGTCGCGCCGCGATCGAGAGAACATCGCGGGGCAGATCGCGGCGTCGGCCTACTTCGGTGCGCTCCCGATCAGAGAGGCGCTGCAGGCGGTCGACCGGGCAGCCCACATCAGGCGGGATAGCCTGAGCGGCGAGGGACACGACCTCCGGGTGCGAGCGGGCCTCCTGGCGATGGCAGGGCGCTTCGAGGAGGCTGACGAAGCGGTCGAGCGTTCCGACCGGATGTTCGACGAGCTCGGCATCCCAGGGCGGAGGGTCGTGGCCAGCCAGATCGTGGGCGAGTTCTACCGGCTCGCGGGTCGGACGGAGCGAGCCGAAGCGCTCTTCCGCGAGATGCACGACGCGTACGAGACGATGGGGGAGACGGGCTTCAACTCGACGGTCTGCGGGTTGCTCGCCCACACGCTCTGCGATCGAGGTGGCTTCGACGAGGCGGAGATCTTCATCGGCAAGAGCGCAGAGCTTGCGGCGGAGGACGACTTCGCCTCACAGGCATCGTGGCGGATGGCCCGGGCGAGGGTGCTGACGAGCCGGGCGGAGTTCGAGGAGGCGCTCCGCCTCGCCGACGAGGCCGTCGCGATCAACGTACGGACGGACTACCTCGACTGGCAGGCCGACGGGTTCGAGGTCAAGGGAACGGTGCTGGAGGCGGCCGGCCGCGGCGAGGACGCGCGCGCGGCATACCAGGAGGCGCTCAGCCGCTACGAGCGCAAGGGGAACGTCGTCGCCGCGGCTCGCGTCCGCGCCCAGATCGAGGACCTCACCGGCGAAGGAGCGCCGACGCATCCGATCAAGTAGACTCTTCGCGCCCCGCAGATGCCGTACGCCGAACGAGGGGAAGGCCCGGCCGAGTGAAGACGACGGGCAAGATCGTTACGGCGTTCCTCGTCGCCGTCGCTGATCCGGGCTGCACCTCCGTGTCGGACACCGACGAGACGGACGCGCCGCCCGGGGGTGAGAGGGTAGTCGCAGCCGCCGGAGATATCGTGTGCGATCCGACCGCGAGCGGCTTCGGCGGGACGAACCCCGCCGTCTGCCAACATCGGGCGACAGCCTCTTTGCTGGCCGGGGCGGACGTCGTCCTCCCGCTCGGGGACCTCCAGTACTCCGATGGAACGCTCGACCAGTTCATGGCCGGATACGACCCGTCATGGGGCCTGGACGCCGCCACGACGTATCCAGTGCCCGGCAACCACGAGTACCACCTCCCCGGCGCGCAGGGCTACTTCGATTACTGGACCTCGAAGGGGCGACCGACGGGCGTCACAGGCGACGGCTACTACAGCTTCGACCTCGGCTCGTGGCACGTGATCGCGCTCAACTCGACGTGCTCCGACGTGCCTTGCAAAGAGGGATCGCCCCAGAACAACTTCCTTGAACAGGATCTGGCGAGCACGACGAAGTCCTGCATCTTGGGTTACTGGCATCATCCGTACTTCAACTCGGGAACCGTGCACGGTGCACAGATGCACGCGGGAGCTAGAGCGTTCTTGGACGACCTCTATGCGGCCGGCGCGGACATCGTCCTGAACGGCCACGAGCACAACTACCAGCGCTACGCCAAGCAGGACCCGTTGGGGCAGGCGACGGGCAACGGGATCCGTGAGTTCGTCGTCGGCACGGGGGGCAAGGCCCTCTACACACTCCTCGACGTGAAAGACGCCAACTACGAGGTCGGAAACGCAACGGACTTCGGCGTGCTGAGGCTCCGTCTGGCTGAAACCTCGTATTCGTGGGAGTTCGTGGCCTTGAACGGCACCGTGCTCGACAGCGGGGGACCGGTCTCCTGTAACTGACAAGGTCTTCCACGCGGCGGATCCGACCTGCGCGGCTGACTATCAGGTACACTGAACTTCTACGCGTACATGCGAGCACGCATGGACGCCAACGTGGTGAAGGCCGTCTTCCCTCCCGTTCTTCTCGGAGCAGTCGATCGTCCCCACACACTCCGAGAGGAATCGTAGATGTCACAACAAGCCGACAGGCGGCATGCTGCCGTCTTCCCCATCCGATCCGCACCGACCCGACCGCCCAGCTTCGCCGACCTCGGCGTCTCTCGTCAGGTTGCCGAGACCCTCCGCATGCGCGGGATCAGCGAGCCCTTCCCGATCCAGACGCTCGTCCTGCGGGACGCGCTCGCGGGTCGCGACGTGCTGGCGCGATCGCGAACCGGCTCGGGGAAGACCCTCGCCTTCGCGGTGCCCATCGTCGAGCGAGTCACGCCCGGCGGCGGGAGCCCGAACGCGCTGATCCTGGCCCCGACCCGGGAGCTCGCGAGCCAGGTCACCGAGGAGTTCCGCGCGATCGCCGACGTGAAGCGGCTGAACGTCGCCGCCGTCTACGGCGGTGTGGGGCTCGGACCGCAAGCCAAGCGCGCGCGCCACGCTGACATCGTGATCGCCACGCCCGGCCGACTGCTCGACCTGGTGCAGCGGAAGATGCTACGTCTCGACCGGGTGCGCATCTGCGTGCTGGACGAGGCCGACCGGATGCTCGACATGGGCTTCCTGCCCGACGTCACGCGCATCCTCGAGATGCTGCGGCCCGACCGGCAGACGATGCTCTTCTCCGCCACGCTCGAAGGGGCGATCGGCCGGCTCGCGACACGCTTCATCGACAACCCCGTTCGTCACGAGGTGGCCGGCGATGGCGGCCCACTCGTGACGGAGGCGCACCACCGCTTCGTCGCGGTGGATCAGGCCGGGAGGCTGCGCGCGCTCGTTCGCGAGCTCGCCGCCGACCGCGGCCTCACGCTGGTCTTCGTTCGAACCAAGCGGGGCGTCGACCGGTTGGCGCGGAACCTGAAGGCCGAGGGCTTCCATGCGGGGGCGCTGCACGGCGGCATGACGCAGCCGGCCCGGGAGCGCGCGCTCGGACGGTTCGCCGCGGGCGCCAACGACGTGCTGGTGGCGACCGATGTCGCCGCGCGCGGGCTCGACCTCGAACACATCACCCACGTCATCAACTTCGACCCGCCGGCCGACGAGAAGGACTACCTCCATCGGGTGGGCCGCACCGCACGCGCCGGCCGCAGCGGCACGGGCATCACGTTCGTCACTCCCGAGAAGACACGTGACGTCGGGAGGATCGCCAGGGTCCTGAAACTGCACACCGAGTTCGGTGACGCGGGGCTGCGCGCCGACGCGTCCAAGCCTCGCAGCGACGTCCGCCGACCGCAGCCACGCTCGCGACCGCGGCCCGCGAGGCGCGGACGATAGCCGACCGGAAGGCCGATATCCTCGCCTCGTGATCGCCCATGAGCTGGTCCGAGGGTCCTTCGCCTACCTCGAGCAGCCCGCGCTGTTCGGGATGTCCGGCGTCGATCAGCTCCGGCTCTTCATCGACGGGAAGCTGCCTGCGCCGCCGCTCACGCACCTGAGCGGGCTGGTCGTCGAGGAGGCCACCGTCGGCGCCTCCACCTGGTCGATCCCCGCGAGCCCGTGGTGGCAGACGGCCGCCGGCGTGTTCGCCGGAGGAACGCTCGGCTTCGTCGCGGACGCGGCGCTCGCCGGCGCGGTCTTCACCACGCTGCCGAAGGGAATCGCGCTGCTGTCCTCGGATCTCTCGATCAACTTCCTCGAACCCGCCTCGACGTCCAGCGAGCGATTGGTGGCACGCGGCACGGTGATCCACGCGGGAAGGCGCCAGGGGTTGTCGGAGGCTCGGGTCGAAGACGCCCGAGGCACCCTCCTCGCGCACGCCACCTCACGGTGCGTGCTGCAGCCGCTCCCGTTCGTCCGCCGGATCCACCCGAGGAGCTCCGGGCCGTCCATCCGAAGCCGTTCGACACGCCCGACCCCTACCTGCGTCCCGCGGAGGGAGAGATCGTCCCGCAGGCCGTGTGGGACGAGACGAGCGGACTGGACCTCGCGCAGCTCTGGCACAAGGGCGAGCGGCCTCCCGCGCCGAACTGCTCGCTCCTCGGCCTGCGGTTCGTCGACGTCGCCGACACCGCGATCAACTCGGCGGTGACGACCACCTTGCCGCCCGGAACCTCGTTCGGCATGCTCGATCTGAAGGTCAACTTCCTGCGGCCCATCGTCCCTGATGCGCGAGAGTTCGTCGCGCGCGCGAGCGTCGAGCAAAGGGGTCGCACGATCGCGGTCACGACGTGCCGTGTGGACGACGCAGACGGGAAGCGGGTTGCCATGGCGACGGGAGCGCGATGACTCTCTCCCAGCCGACCATGGCCCACCGCCGGTTCCGATGTGGACCGGCCAGGCTCGCCTTCTCCGGACTAGTTCCCGGATCCCGGGCGATCGACCTCGCCGCGCCACGCACCGGTCTCGGTCCCGCGGCTCTCGATGAATTCCTTGAATTTCTCGAGGTCGCCCTTGGTGCGGCGCTCCACCATGCCGAGCGCGTCACCGACCGTCTCGACGGCGCCCTCCGGCTCGTACTCCACCTGGACCATCACCTTCGTCCGGTTGTCGTCCAAGCGGTGGAACGTCACGGCGCCGGCGTTCGGAGTGCCGCTGGTGCTGTGCCAAGCGACGCGCTCATCAGGTCGCTGCTCGCTGATCTCGGCGTCCCACTCGTTGCGCTTGCCGGCGACCTCGGCGACCCAGTGGAGGCGACGGTCGTCGATCTGCTCGACCTTCTCCACGCCTTCCATGAAGCGAGGGAACTCCTCGAACTGCGTCCACTGGTTGTACGCGACGCTCACGGGCACGTCGACCTCGATGGACTCTTCTATCGTCTTCATTCCACACCTCTCCTAGTCTCGGTATCCGCGCCTTACCCGAGACACAACGAGGATGAACGGGTTCCACATGCATCTTTTCGCGTAGGTTCGGGTACGGCCATCAGAGACCCTCGAGCGGAGGAGGTTGTTCATGCCGTCATCTGACGAGCGCACGACGTGGGACCGAAGCGAGAACGACCCCGAGGAGCCGGTGACAGACGGTTCGGCGCAGAAGAAGGCGGAGGAGCGCGGCGCGCTCGATGCGCCCAGTGCACCCGAACCCTCCTGGCAGCCCGAGACCCCCGCATGGGATCGACCCACGCCTCGATCCGAGACCACGGCGATGCCTCTGGGCGGGCCGATGGATGGAGCGGCGACCGATCCGGTGACCACCCGGACTCGGAGGTCGACCGCGGCCCGGAAGGCCGCGACGGCCGCGAGCACGAAGGCCGGCACGCGGAAGCGGACGGCCGCGAGGAGGACGACCTCGACGAGGCCCGCCTCACGCAAGGCCACGACCCGGAAGTCGCCGAAGCGCGTCGCCGCCGGGAAGAAGGCCGCCGCCTCACGCAAGCGCAAGACGGCACCGGCGCGCAAGAAGGCCGCGACCACCCGGAAGCGCACGACGGCTCGCAAGGCCACGACCCGGAAGTCGCCCAAGCGCGCCGCCGCCGGGAAGAAGGCCGCCGCCTCACGCAAGCGCAAGACAGCCAAGGCGCGGAAGACAAGTTCTCGCAGGGCACGCTAGCGCAGGCCCTGGGATGGACAGGGACGGAGCGGAGTACGTGGGGGACTCGCCGGGCGAGCCGTTCGAGATGCCGCCCGACGAGCCCGTCGCCGTGGACGGGCCGGGGACCACCGCGGAGGAGCAACGCGAGCGATCTCTCGAGCGGCGCCTCGCGATGGAGGAGCCGGATACCTCCTCCCGGAGTGGGTCGAGAGACCCGAGGACGTCCGTCGGGCCGATCATCGACGACGACGTCGCCACGGAAGACCTCGTGGCGGAGGATCCCGACGTGGTGGCGGAGGACGCGGATCTCGACCGCACGGGCGAGGAGGTCGGGGAGCTGTCTGCCGATCCGGCGGAGACCGCCGAGGAAGCAGCCCTGCACATCGAACGCGAATAGGAGCGGCGTTCCGATAGCCTCGCCGCCGTGACGGGCACCAGGATCGCGATCGTCTTCTCCTTGGCGGCGGGCATCGCCGGCGCCGCGCAAGCGGCCATCTCGGGAGTGCTCGGCCGCAAAGTGGGCACGATCGGCTCGGCCGGGTTCGGCGTCGTGCTGGCCGCGATCCTCGTCGTCGCGCTCGCGCTCGCGGTCGGACGAGGTGGCTCGATCACCGCCGCGATCCACCAACCGGCGTGGTTGTGGCTGGGCGGGCTCTTCGGCGCGGTGATCGTCTTAGCGATCGCGTATTCGCCTCCCCGGATCGGCACGTTCGCGACCGTCGCCCTGCTCATCGCGGGCCAACTGGCCGCCGGCGCACTGATCGACGCCTTCGGATGGTTCGGCTCGCCGCGCATCCCGGTGACGGCCGCGAGGGCCGCCGGTCTGCTTTTGGTGGCGGCCGGTGCGGCCCTCACGCTGAAGCGCTGACCCGTTACGGGCGGCGAACCGAGATGACCATGTTCGCCACCCGTGTGGCGAGGACGCGGTCCCCCTTCTCGAGGTCGTCCGGAACGCTCTCGGCCCCGAGACGAGCCTGCTGGACGGAGCGATCGGGGAACCCGACGGCGAGGTCGTAGTAGCGCACGCCGTGGAGTTCGAACGGCTTCACCTCGAGGACGACGGCCTCTTCCTCTCCCAGCACGGACCTAGCCTAATGCGCTCCTCGTCGCAACCGACCCCGCTATGGTTTGTTGGATGAGGGCAGTGGGGGTGGGTGGACGTCGCGCGTCGACGGGCGTTCGGCGCGCACGCGTCGCCGTCGCTTGCGCGGTCACCTTCATGGCCGCGATCTACGTCGCCGTCCCGGGTGCTCCCGCTTCGGCTGCCCCGGCGAAGGTGCCCGGGATCGACGTCTCGATGTGGCAGGGTGACGTCGATTGGGGTGCGGTCGCCACTACATCGACACGATTCGCGATCATGCGGGCGACACGCGGGCACGACTACGTCGATCCCCGGTACGCCGAGTACCTGGCCGAAGCGTCCGCGAACGGGATCGTCGTCGGGGCGTATCACCGCGCGAAGGTCAGCATGGCCGAGGGGGATGCGAGAGCGGAGGCCGACCACTTCGTCGACGTCGCACAGATCGACGCGGGCGATGTGCTCCCGGTCTTGGACATCGAGGAGCATGGGGGCCTCACGGTCTCGCAGCTGACCCAGTGGGTGCGCACGTGGCTCGCCCGCGTGTTCACCCGCACCGGCGTGCGCGCGATGATCTACGCGAGCCCCCACTTCTGGCGAACGTACCTGGGCGACACGACGTGGGTCGCGGACAACGGGTACCCGCTGTGGATCGCGCACTGGGGTGTCGCGTCTCCCACCGTCCCGGCCGCGAACTGGGGCGGTCACGGATGGACGTTCTGGCAATGGACCTCGACGGGGAGCGTCTCCGGGATCTCGACCAACGTCGATCGCGACCGCTTCAACGGCTCCGGCCTGCTCCGGGGCAAGATCGCCTCGCTCACGGTGACGCCTGCGGCCGGCGGGGTCATCACCGGCGCCCGGATCGCGTGCGGCGGGACGGCCACCAGATGCAGCAGGCTCGCGAACCCGGACACGGTGCTGACGCTCGCCGCTACCCCCGATCCGGACGCGTCCCACCTGCGATGGACGGGGGCCTGCGCCGGCGCGGGGTACTCCCCGACGTGCCACGTCACCGCGCTCGGCGCCAAGACGGTCTCGGCGGTCTTCACCTATCCGGTCCACGTCGAGATGCAGGGGAGCGGAGCGGGAACCGTCTCCTCGGCTCCGGCAGGAGTGGACTGCGGGCCCACGTGCACGGCCTCGTTCCCCGTCGGCTCGGCCGTCGATCTCAGCGCCGCCGCCGATTCCGCTTCGGCCTTCGTGGGGTGGAGTGGCGCATGCGCCGGCACCAACCCCGGGTGCGAGGTGACCGTCTCCCAGCCCATCGAGGTCCTCGCGACCTTCGACTCGGTGGTGAGCGTGGAGCAGGACGGCTCCGGGACCGCCTTCGGCTGGGGCCGAGTGGTCGCTCCTGAGGCGATCGGCGGCTCCTACCGGTGGGAGCGGCGAGCAGGAGCTTCCGCGGCATACGACTTCTCGGGTGGCACGGTGACGCTGTTGACGGTGTCGGGACCCGGCATGGGCCGAGGGCGGGTCTCCATCGACGGGACCACGGTCGACACGTTCGACGGCTACGCGCGCGCGATCGCGACCGGTGTGAGACATCGCTTCACGCAGCTCGGGGCGGGTCCGCACCGCCTCACGGTTCACGTGCTCGGGACGAAGCGGTCCGCTGCCACGGGGACCCGCGTCGCGGTCGACGCGCTCCGGTGGGGCGGCCAGACCCGCGTCAACCCTCCGGCGGCGCAGGCGGCATGGGCATCGGTCTCCCACGCGACGGCGAGCGGCGGCAGCTACGCGATCGGTGACGCGCGCGACGCCATCGCAAGGCTTCGGTTCCAGGGCACGGGGGTGTCGCTCCGTACCCTGCGGGGTCAGGCGATGGGTCGCGCGGAGGTCTGGGTGGACGGAGCGCTCGCTCGCGTCCTGGATCTGTACGCGCCGTCGCCGACGTTCTCCACCCTCCGGCTGGCGGATGGTCTGGCGGATGGGTCACACACGGTGCGGATCGTGGTGCTCGGGACGCATCGGGCCGCGAGCTCGGGGAACGGCGTCGCGATCGACCGCTGGATCGTGATCTGACCGCCCGCGGGTACCTCAGCCGCCGGCGCGACGGATCTCGAGCGTCCTCCACGTCGGAGGAGTCTCCTCGCTCGAGGCGTGACAGGTGAGTCTCATCGGGGCCCCGAGCATGCGCTCGAGCCGGACGAGGTGGGGTCCGCTTTCGGTCGCGAAGACGACCTCGGCCCGGTCTCCGCGACGGCCGGCTCGCTCCGGCGTCACGGCGTCGATCTTGTCGAGACCCAGCTGCATGCGGAGCGCTCCCTCCGCCGCCTGGACGTGGACCGGATCGCTCGCCCGGCCCCGGTAGCGGTCCAGTCGGGCGATCCGTCCCTGGGCGTACCCCTGCACGATCTCCGGGCCGTCGTCCGGTTCGACGCGCCCGAAGTACAGCCCGTGAGGGAAGGCCACGAGGTTGGCGGCGAACCGGTCGCCGCCGACGTGGGTGCTCGCCCACGTGACGTCGGGGAACGAAGCGGCGAGACCCTTCGCCAGCGGGCGCCCCCGCTCGGCACAACACGGATCCCGCCGTCCGTGGGTGCAGACCACGAACAGCGACTCCCCCTCGGGATCGCCGGGGAACGAGCGCGCATCCCGAGGATCGAAGCGGAGCGAGTCCTCGATGCGGTCGAGGGCTGCGAAGCCCATCCAGGCGTCTCGCGTGTCGACCGCGAAGCAGAGCACGGTGCCGTCGTCGTACTCGGGCACCCGGCCCGGCTTGCGTATCAGCAGGACCCGCGCGCCGGTTCGGCGTTCGAGGGCCCGGAGGTCATTCCCGAGCCCGTCCGGGAGCCGGGCGTCGAGGAGTCCGTCACGTCCCCACGGACCGGGATGCTCGATCAACAGCCAGTGCCTGATCGTGGAGGCCGTGCCCGCGAGAGGCTCGTCGGCGGCCAGGCTCCGCAGCGAACAGCGATCGTCGAACGAGGGCACCGGCGGGCTCAGCGACCGCCGCGGATCGTGAGCAGTCCCTCGCGGATCAGCCGTCGTACCAACACGGCACGGCCGCCCGGATCGGGGAGATCGGACGCCAGGTCGCCGACCGTGAGCTCGGCGTCCTCCTCCAGGTCGGCGAACCGCCGCATCGCTGGCTTCAGCCAGGCCGGCATCTCGAGACGCCGGTCTCCGAGGAGCACGACGAGACGATCCGTCCGCACCGCCAGCTCGCAGACGGAGCTCGGACGCCGGGCGACCACGGTGGCGTCGTCCACCGAGATCGACGCCGCGCGCTCCGCGATCGTCCCCCGCGCCAGCTGTGCCCTGTTCGAGAGGAACCGCTCGCGGCGCTCGCCGGCCTCCGTCCGGACGTCGACCTCGCCGAGCGCGGAGGCGAGCGCCGCGAGCCGCCCCGCGAGCTCGTCGGCGAAGCCTTCGAGGTCCTCCGGCCAGCCGGCCGCCACCGGGTCCTCGATCCTTTCCAGGGCTCGTCTGACCACGCCGGTGAGGACCTCTCGCCAGGGGGTCACGTGGACGCCGACGGTGAGGTGGCCCGACAGCACGTCCTGTGCGCGTGCTGCGTGCGGCGTGCCGGCCGGCATGTAGATCGTCGCTCCCGAGGTGACCTCGACCTGGAGGGGATCGCGCATCCCCTCGCTCGGAGCGGCGTGCACCTCCCAGTGCTTGCGGCCGAACGCCTGCAGGACGAATACATCGTGCGCGTCCTCGTGCAGGTCGAGCCCCTGGGCGCCGGGGGGCGTGATATAGGCGTTGACCTGGCTCGGGTGCCCGAGCTCCAGCTCGAGGTCACGGCAGAAGCGCGCGACCGGTTCGGACCAACGGTGCAAGCCCTGGAGCACGATCGTCGCGCCGTCTTCGAAGAGCGCCGCGACGCGAGCGGGATCCGCGAGGCCGGAGACGTCTCGGGAGCCGGTGCGACCCGACCGGGTGTAGGCGGACTCCGGGATCTGCTCGCCCACCTTCACCAGCCGGAAGAACGGCGTGCGGAGCGCCGTCGTCGTGAGGAACCGGTCGACGTCGTCGAGCGAGAGCAGGTCCTCGAAGCCGGCGGACGGCGGTCCGCCGAGGCGAACCGTCGCCCGCTTCCCCCAGTCGTCCGCGAGGAACGACCGTGGGTCGCTGGTGCAGCGCTCGAGCGGCCGGCGCCCGGCACGGACGCGGTCGAGCGTGTCCAGGCTCACGACGTGCTGTCGGTCCCGTCCATGTCGCCCGTGTCGGTGCCGTCGGCGTCCTTACCGTCGGTCCCGTCCTGGTCGGTGGCGTCGCCGTCCTTCTCGTCCGTCGTGTCGCCGTCCGTCCCGTCGCCGTCCGTCCCGTCGCCGTCCTTCTTGTGGGGATCCTTGTGGGGATCCGTCTCGGCCTTCGGCGAGGCGGCCGTCCCCGGCATCACGGTCCGGATGTCTTCGTCGGTGAGCTCCTGCGTTGCGGTCTCGTCCATGTCCAGACCTCCTCTCGGCCTCCGGTATACCCGAACGGCGCCCGACGCGCACAGGAGCCGGACCGGAGGCGAGAGCGTTTGCGCCTCCGACGCCCAGGGAAAGTCCCGAAGGCAACCGGACCGGGAGGACAGGACGATGGCCGAACGACGACTCGACGGTGCCGACGCGATCCTCGTGGAGGCGCGGAAGACGAAGGAGACGGCGGAGCGCATGGCGAACGGTGAAGGTCCGCCGGGGGAGGCCGATGACATCCGGGTGCTCGCCGGGATGATCCATCAGGTCGCGGAGCAGGTGGAGCGCCTCGCGAGCATCGTCAGCGGAGACACGGCCCCGCTCGCGAGCTCGCAGGACCCCGAGAGCTCCTGACGGACGGTCGTCGCCCGGGCGATCACAGGTCGCCGTCGAAGGGAATGGTTCGAACAACCCATTGCGTCCAACTGATCGTGATGCCGCAGACGCAGATGCACTTCACCGAGGCTGGGAACGAGCGGATCGACCATATCCGGGACCGGAGCCGTGGACGTGGAGACTTCCTAGGACGGGCTCCGATCGGCGTACGCTTCGTTCCGAGGAGTTGAACAGGTGGGCCGTTATCGCGGTTCGCCCGCCGCGAGCAGGCCCGCCGCTGTCCGTTCCCACGTCCAGTGCGTCGCGACGAACGAGCTCACGCCTCGCCGTAGCTCATCTCGCTCGTCGTCCGGCAATGACAGCAGCCGGTCGACGCCCTCGGCCAACCGTCGCACGGCGCCATCGCCCGGCTCGAAGGAGAACAACCCCGGGCGACCGACGTCGGTCTCCAGAGCGCCGGCAACCTCTGCGAGGCCCGAATGCCGGGCGACCATCGGGAGCGAGCCGGAGGCGGCCCCTTCGGCGGCGACCATCCCGAACGCTTCCTTGAGGATCGAGGGGACGACCTGGACGTCCATGGCCGACAGCGTGCCCGGCGCGTACCGGTGGTCGAGCAGCCCGGTGAAGGTGACGTCCACGCGGTCCGTGGCGGCACCGGACGCCGCGGAGGGGTCGACCGGGAGCCCTCCCGCGTCACGCAACCACTCGAGGGCGGCCCGGTCGCCTCGGCGGAGCGCGATCGTGAGGGCGGCGAGCCAGTCCCTGTCGGAACCGAATCCCACGACGAGCGCGGCGGTCTCATGGCGGAGGATCGGCTGCGCTCCGAGGAGGAGCTCGGCACCCTTCTGCGGGATCAGCTTCCCGAGATATCCCACGATCGGCCCGTCCTTCTCGGCCAGCGTGCGGAGCCGGGACGGCGCGTCCGGTTCGGGGACGTCCTCCTCGTAGGTGTCGAACAACGAATCGAGCGCCTTCGCGTCCCTGGCGTCGAGCGCGCGCTCCACCTCCACGTCGAGCGATGAGGGACGGCCCGTGGCTCGGCCCGGGTCGCCGTCCAATCGATCGGCGACCTCGCGCAGCGCCTCGACGCGAGGCCGGGGGCGGAACGCGGCCACGTCGACCCCCGGCGGGACGACGCGCGCGAGGTCCCTCATCCCAGGCACGAGCTCGGCGCATCGCTCCAACGCCTCGATGCTCGGGCCGACGACGGCGCGAGCCGCTTCGAGCCCCTCGCGCGCGAGCTCCCGGTAGCGCTCCTGCGGCCTGATGGCGTACTCGAGGTCGCTGCCGTGGATCTTCGCGACGTATCGCCGCGGGCCGAGTGCGCGGCCACCGATCGCGGCGCCCGGGATCCCGTGGCCGACGAACGCGATCTGGGAGTCGTGGAACCCGGCGGCCGCGCGGAGCGCCTCGACGTTCGCGCTGAGGTAGGTACCGAGCTCCTCTCCGGACAGGTCGACGAAGGAGCGAACGGTGTCGAACCCCTCGTAGTGATCGACGACGAAGACCGGGAGCGTCGTGCCGATCTCCGGACGGAGCAGCACGCATCGCCCGGAGGCGCTCGAGATATCCGTGTTCGGCTCGAGCTCGGAGGGGCCCTCCCGATCGACCGTGCCGTGCGCGTCGATCCAGACATATCGCTCGGGATGGCGCTCCTGGCAGAGCAGGAGCACGTCGTGCCCCGCCGCTCGCCAGACCTCGGCGATCCTCGCGGTGGCGACGTTGGACCCCGAGCCCTCCAGCAGCCATCCATGCCACATGAGGATCCGCACGCTCCGCATGCTAGGGCCCCGGGGCGGGCCGCGGGCGAGGGAGCGATGCCGAACCGCTATGGTGCCGGACGGCACGACGTGAGAGGAGGGAGATGCGCGCGTTCAACCCGGCAGGGGTCCCCGGCCCGTTCGGCAGCTACTCGCACGGCATCGAGGTCGAGAGCCCGATGCGGCTCGTCTTCGGCGCGGGGCAGACGGGTGTGGATACCGACGGCAGGATCGGCGAGGACATCGAGGAGCAGTCCCGGCTCATGTGGCGGAACATCGAAGGCGTGCTCGCCGGCGCGGGGATGGAGATCTCCGACATCGTGCAGCTCAACATGCTGCTCGTCGAGCGCAACGACCTCCCGACCGCCCGTGCCGTCCGAGAGGAATTCCTGAGCGGCCACCGCCCGGCGTCCACCCTGCTGTTCGTCGCCGGGCTGGCACACGCGGACTGGCGGATCGAGGTCGACTTCGTCGCGGCACGGACCTCCGGGTGACGTGGAGCGGCCTGAGGAGGGTCGAGCGAGCGATCGGCCACGGCGAGAAGTTGGGAAGTTGGGTGCTCGGTCGAGCTGGCGGGTCTCGCTAGACGATCACGGCGGGGTTCTCATCCTGTTCCAACCCCGCTCGCGTGGAGATTGCCGAGTGAACCATCACGGCGCCGACGACGAGGACCCCTCCGGCGAAAACCTCGGGTGACGGATCCTCACCGATCGCGAGCCACACCCAGAGAGGCCCGAGGAGGGTTTCGAGGAGCGCGATCAGATTCACCTCGGGCGCTGGGAGATAGTGCGTCGCTCGCGTGATGAGCGTGAGCGACACCGGCAAAACCACTATCCCGAGGAGCGCGAGGAGGAGAAGGTCCCCGGCGCCGATCGTGAGATCGGCGCCAGCGACCAGCCCGGCGAGCGCCGACCCCACGCCGCCGATCGCGATCGCCGGCGTCATGTCGGCGGGGCGGGCTGCCCGGGACACCGTGAGATAGCCGGCGAAGCACGACGCACCTGCAAGGGCGAGCAGATCGCCGTCGATCTCGCCGCGTCCCAAGCTTCCGCCGAAGATCACGATCAGACCGGCTACCATCGCGCCGCCCGTGAGCCAGGTCCGAGCGGGCGCCGGCTCGTGAAGGAACACTCGGCCGATCACGGAGGCGATCAACGGTCCGGCGGCGATGATCACGAGCACGCTCGCCGCGTCCGTACGATGCAAAGCGAAGACGAACGAGATGCTCGTGGCCGCGAAGAGCGCTCCCGCGAAGAGGTGGGAGCCGCTCGGTCGCCACGCGCGGGGTACTTGGCCCGGCGCGAGGATGGCGAGAACCACGAGGGTCCCGACCGCGGTGAAGACCCCTCGCCAGCACACGGTAGTCCACGCGTCCGTGTGCACGGCACGGATGATCAGGGCATCGGGGCTGATCACGATCACGCCCGTGGCGCACACGACGAGCCCTCGCACGTGCTCGCGACGGCCCCGAGACGCGACTCCACCGATGGTCAAGGCGCAGGCCCCCGCTGGGGATCGTCCTTGCCGGGCAGCTCGATCCGTAGGAGACGGGTGGGGCGGGCGGGCTTCAAGTGTCCTCTTTTCCGGTGTCCACATGGCCTCGCCCGGCTGTGGCAGCGGATCGTACAGGTTGTGTGCACTTCCACGGGACTCGTATCCGTCTTTCGCCGCCGGCGGTCGATGACTCGGATAGGTGTGAACGAGAGGCTCACTCGGCGACCACCGCGTCGCGGTCGGCCAGTCGCTGACAGAGGACCCGCATCAGGGCCAGCGCCGTCTCGGGGCGGTCGCGGAGCATCGACTCGAACTCCTGTCGCCCGATCGAGAGGAGCCGGACCGGTCCCTTCGCGGCGAGTGACGCCATCCTCGGAGCGCTGGTGATCACCGCCATCTCGCCGATGACATCTCCGGTCGATCGGACGGCCAGCACCTGTTGGTGTCCGCCCGGCTGTCGCAGGATCACCATCACGTAGCCCGAGACGATGATGTGCATCTCTTCGCCCGGCTCGTCTTGCTCGGCGATCGTGTCGGCGTCGGCGTAGCTTCGCTCCGAGGCGATCGCCGCGATCGGCGCGAGGTCCTGCGGGGGCAGTTC
>JBPCPX010000123.1:0-8543 GCA_050998695.1 Actinomycetota bacterium | reverse complement strand
GCTCCCCGGTCTCCACGAAGGAGACCACCTTGTTCGACCACGTCTTGTCCTCTCCCAGGTGACGCCCCACGGCGATCCCGAACTCTTTCTGGGAGAGCCCCCTGCGATCGCGGATCTCTTTCACCCGTCTGCCGACCAGCTTGTGCATATCCATGACCACATCCTAATCCCGCCCTTGCCAGGGAGTCAAGACTCATCCCAGATAACGGGCGCGGTCTCCGTGCTTCCGTGTCGGACGGACCAGCTAGACTGTCGGGAAATGAGAGCTATGCCAGAGATACCGAGACTAAGAGCGGTGCGCGAGGCCATGGGCAGGTCCCTCGCAGAAGTCGCCCAGGAGGCCGGGATAGACCCCGGCTATCTCAGTCGTGTCGAGCGAGGACTCCAGCGTCCCTCCACTGCGAAGCTCGTTGCCATCTGCCGTGCCTTGGGACTGAGAGACACCGTCGCGGCGATCGAACGAGTGCTCGAGCCGGCAAGTACCCCGAGATCGAGGACTTCCACCCCGTACAGCGGTGAGCCGGACGAATGATCGACCCCCACCGCTGCTACTCAGCGCCCGAGGCCATCGAGTTGACGGGCATCCCGAGAGCGATGGTCTACGACGCACTCGAGGCCCACGAGATCGAGGCGATCCGGCGTGGCCGGCGGTGGCTCATCCCGGGAGCCGCCTTGATCAGGTTCGTCGAGGAGCTCGGCCGGTGATGAGGGACGCATACCTGATCGGCGTGGCTTCGGCAGCGCTAGCCGTACAGATGTTCCGAACGTGGCTCGCGTGGGTGGAATACCGCGAGCGACACCGAGCCTCGGCCGTCTCCGATGGGAACGGTGGGGATGAGCCATGAACCGGCCGCTTTCACGTGGACGACTTCGTCTGAAGACCCCCAACGAGACCGACTTCTGCCGATGCGGCGGCGTCTTCTACCGGCCTCGCCGATCGGCTGTTCGGCGCTGCCACATCTGCGGGAGACCCGAACCCGTCCGTCGGCTCCACGTTCAGGAACCTGATGGGTCGCTGTCCTGGGCGCCCGTGCCGGTCGCACTCGCGCGGGGAGGCCGGTGATGCGCTCGTTCACGGAGCGGTGGCAGGAGCTCGAGGATGGAACGCTACGCGCGGTCGAGTTCGAGGACGATGAGCCGACCTCGCGGCTCGGCGTCGTGGCGGACGACACCATCGAGCCGGAGCACCTCACGGATCTCGGCAACGCGAGACGGTTGGTCAGCCGCCACGGCGAGGACCTGCGCTACTGCCCGCCGCTTCGCAGGTGGTTCGCCTGGGATGGCACGCGCTGGCGTCCGGATGCGACCCGGGAGGTGCATCGCCGAGCGAAGGACACCGTCCTGGCGATGTACACGGAAGCGGCCGCGACCACCGATAGCTCCGCACGTCAGGCGCTCGCGAAGTGGGCGGCGGCGTCCGAGTCGGACAACAAGATCAGGGCGATGATCGAGCTGGCCTCCACCGAGGACGAGGTCGTGGTGAACACGACCGACCTGGACGCAGACCCGGAGTTGCTGAACGTGCGCAACGGGACGTTGGACCTGAGGACCGGGCGGCTCCGGCCTCACGATCGCACCGACCTGCTGACGAAGCTCGCACCGGTCGACTACGTCGAGGATGCGCGGAGCGATCTGTGGGAGAGCTTCCTGCTCCGGGTCCTGCCGGCATCCGAAGATCGCGCCTTCCTCGCGCGAGCGGCCGGCTACACGCTCTCCGGACTCCCGCTCGAGGAGGTTCTCTTCTTCCTGTTCGGTCCGACCGCGAGTGGGAAGTCGACCTACATCGAGGCGATCAGGAAGACGCTCGGCGACTACGCGATGACAGCGGACTTCTCGACCTTCCTCCGTGCTCGACCGCGTGACGGCTCGGCCGCGCGGGGAGATGTGGCCCGCCTCGCGGGCGCCCGCTTCGTCGGGTCTGTCGAGGTCCAAGACGGTCAATCCCTCGCCGAGGGTACGGTGAAATGGCTGACCGGCGGCGACACGGTGACCGCGCGACGCCTCTACTCGGAGGAGTTCGAGTTCGCTCCGCAGTTCACGCTCTGGCTCGCCGCTAACGACCGGCCGCGAGCACGAGACGATGACGACGCGCTCTGGCGGCGGATCCTGACGGTCCCCTTCACGGTCTCGATCCCCGAGGAGGAGCGTGATGAGTCGTTGAAGCAGCGGCTCCGCACGCCGGAGCTCTCCGGGTCGGCGATCCTCGCCTGGATGGTCGTCGGGCTCCGCGACTACCGGGAGCGGCGACTCGACCCGCCCGATTCGGTACGCGTGGCGACGCAGGCCTACCGAGACTCCATGGACCCGGTCACAGGGTTCCTCGAGGAGTGCTGCGAGATGCACCAGGACCACTCGGAACGGTTCGCGGCGATCTGGACCTCCTACTCGGGGTGGGCGCAGGAGAACGTCAGCGAGAAGCGACTTCACCTGACGAAGCAGGAGTTAGCGAGCAGGCTCACGGATCGGGGCTTCGAGTCTGATGGCAAGCGGCAGGCCACCCGGTGGGGGCTGCGGCTGAGGCGCGACGATGGCTGATGCGGTAGGTGCGGTAGGTGCACCCGGGTTCCGGAACTTTTCCTATACGCGCTCGCGTGAGGACTTTACGGAAAGTGGGTGCACCTACCGTAGGTACCGTTCCCATCCCAACCCCTACTCCCTCACGCGCATGGGTAGCGCAGGGGTTACATGGGTTGAGACTCGCGGCGATATCAGGGGGTGGCGTCGACACGGGCCACTCCCGGAGCAGGACTGGAGTCCCGCGCAGCGGCGCGCGCCTATCAAGAAAAAAAACAGGGGGGGTGGGTCGCGCACGGAACACTTCCCACACCAAGACTGGAGTCCCGCCCGGTGGGGAGAAAAAGTACGGCACCCCGGAAGGAAAACCGTTGCGCGGCAGGAGCTGGAGGCGTGATGGACCTGCAAAAACGTCCACAAATGTGGACGTTTCTGAGGAGAAATGGTGACGGAAGGAGGGATCGATGAGCAGGAACGAGGAAGAGAGGTGGAAGGAGGACGTCGCGATCCATGAAAGCGGCCATGAAGCAGTCGCCCTCGAGCTGGGCGTTCCCCTGGGGCTGGTCTCGATCCGGCCCGGCGCGCACTTCGCGGGCGTCGCGTTCCATGGCTCGACTCGGGTTCGCAAGGCAGACACCTTCAAATGGACCAGTCCCGTCCTACAGCCAGCGTCGCTTCGCCGGTACGTGGAGACTTCGATCATGGTCGCCCTCGGCGGCGACCTCGCTGCGCGGTATTACGGTCCGATCGAAACCGGCTACGTCGCCACGAAGACCGACGACTCGCTCGAAGCAGAACGACTGGCCAGCATCTTGACGGAGATGCCCGCAACCGATCGAGAAGTGGCGAGGCTTGCCGCTAGTGAGAGTGAAGAGCGAATGCCCGTGTACGACGAGGAGAAGGCGCAGGAGCTGGCCACCTTCTTGAGTCCTGTCGGAACGGGGCCTGTCTTCCTCGAGTGGCTCCGTGCTGAGACGGGTGAGCTCCTCAAGACGGCTCACATGGGACGGATGGTCCGAGCATTGGCAGCAGCCCTGCTAGACCGAGAGGTGATCGGCGCCAGGGCAGCGAGAACGATCCTGAAAGAAGCACGAGACGGAAAGGGAGTGTGACCATGAAGACCGCTACACGCAAGAAGCAGCTGAAGATCAGCCCGACCAAGGTCTACCGGGCATGGCAGTCGGCGTCGACCACCATCGACGGCGTTCCCCATGCGGTCCGGACCGGGGACAAGCTGAAGGGCGACGACCCCCTCGTTCGGCGTCTCGGCGGCGAAGTCTTCGTAGAGGACTCCGTCTCGGTCGCTGACCAGCCGACACCGTGGGACGAGTCGATCGCCGCCCTCGCGACGCAGGATGCGGAAAAGCGGGAGGCCGAGGCTGCGGTTGCGAAGCCCTCGACGATCGACGCGGCGACGCCGATCGGAGCTTTCATGATGTGCACCACGCAGATCGTCTCGTCGGCGGCCGGGCCGTGTGGCAAGGGGGCGATCGTGTTCGCGAACGACCCTCGCATCAACTTGGCGCCGGAATGCTTCCGACCGTTGCACCTCGCCCTGGCGCTGGGTTGATCGAAGCTCCGCCACCCCGGTACTCCTTGCCCGGGGCGCGTGAGCGCGGCGGCGCGAGCTCGGCGGGCGGACTTCGCCGCCCGGCCGGGCTCGTGCCCGCCCGCGGAGTTCCACGACCCGTCTCACCACGACTTCGCGCACAGGCCTCCTAGTGCGCGTTGGCGCCGGGCCGGGCGTCCTGGTTCTTCCTTCGGGCCGGGGCGTCCGGCCTGTGCCGCTCGCGGAGTTCCCAGCCTCCCCCAGAGCCTTCGTCATCGTCCAACTCGACCCCAAATAGAAGATTCCCCGAGGGCACTACCACCCCTCGGGGAATCCCACAGGTCTTATGGCAGGGCCGTAGCCCTGGATCACGTGTACGCCGTGTGGTGAGTATATCGGCATCTAGAGCGCTGAGACAAGTGTAACTTTTCGCCCTTTTCGGGAACGATATAAACGAACAGGTTGAGACCGAGTGTAGGCTTCCTCGTGAGGGAGTTGAACCCCCCGCCCCGTGACCTGTACACGGCGTACACGTGATCGACGGGGGTGAATCCCCAGGCGAGGTCATACACCCGGTCTCGGGTCAGATTATACGCCGAGGCATCCCCCCGAGCTAGGCCAGTGCTAACTGGCGACAGCCCTAATCAAACTGACCCACTAACCCTACCCAGCCCCTCGTCCTGATCGCCTTAGGAGCGCTCTCTCAGGCCAGGAAGCCCATCTCAGCCGAACTACACGGGTGTGATTCGCCCTTAGCACGTCCAGGACGATCAAGGACGTGGACGCGTCGCGATCGGTGCGGGCCCACGACCTCCATCCCGATCCCGACGGTCGCTTCCCCTGCCCTTATGAAGGCTGCAGCGACGAGCTAGAGACCGCCCGTGAGCGCATCTCGCACATGTTCGATCGACACCGTCTCGAGACCGAAGCCAGGCTCTCGGCCATCGAATCTCACCTCGGAGGCCCGTGGCGCGAGAGGGCGGCTTGCGCCGGTCTCGACGGCTTCATACAGGAGCCCACGAGCCGCGACAAGAAGGAAGCGCGCACGACCGGATTCCGGCCGCCTACCGCCGGCGAGCGGAGGGCCTTCGCCATCTGCGCCGATTGCCCGGTCCGCCGATCCTGCGCTCGAGCATCTCTCACCCCGCCACCGCGGCACCCTGAGCTGCCGCCGCTGCGCGATCCGCTCGACCATGAACCGTTCGGGATCTGGTGTGGGGTCCGCGCCGATGATCGACGGAAGTTGGTCGATGAGCTCGGCACCGGGCCCGACGCACTCGAGGCGCTGCTCAGGCTGGGGGCGAAGATGGCTCAGGAGTCCTCTCCCCCCGCGGTGAGGTCGTCCCGGCTCTGGGGTGGCTCCCCTGTGGGGAAATGAGATTTCGGGGGACCGCTCGGTGGGTCCTTTAGTCCTCCGCTTCCTCGTCGTACGCGGCGAACGCCCAGCAGGGTGGGGAATCACTCAAGCTACGCGCCGACTCTGACAAGGCGAGGCGCGCCGGCGGTCACCGCCGCGGCCTAATCTCGTCCCGTGGCGATGCTCCCGAAGATGCTCGAGGCCGATCGGAAGCAAGCTGGCTGGTCGGTCGGACAGGCGGCGTGGCGACTCGGTGTGAGCCCGCGGGAGTACCGGGAGCTCGAGGCCGGCGCTCGCTCGCCGACGTTCGAAACGTGGGACCGGATCTGCAAGCTGTTCGGCTGGCCTCAGACGTTCGTGGGTTCGCCGTGAGCGAGCCCGTCGGCGCCCGCGTAGTGACCGCCCTCGGCGAACCGGCAGCCCGCGAGCTCCTCGAGGTGCTCGAACGGTCCGACGCCGGCATGCTTGTCTCATGCGTTAACCTCGCACCCGCTGAGTCGACCAAGGGAGTTCGAGATGACGTCTTGGCCCGGAGGCATCGCCGCCGTGACGCTTGTGGTGGAGGATCTTGAGGCTACAAGGCGCTTCTACGAAGAGGTTTTCGGACTGCCGGTTGTTTTCCAGACCGCCGATTCAGCCGTATTCAAGTTCGGGGGCACTCTCGTCAACCTGCTTGCGTCTTCGTCTGCAGGCGCCACCTTCGCTCCCGCCACGGTGGCAGAGCCGGGGAACGGAAGCCGCACCATGTTCACGATCGAGGTGGACGACGTAGACGAAATGTGCGCCGAGCTGTCGCAACGTGGCGTCGAGCTCCTCAACGGGCCTATGGATCGGCCTTGGGGACCTCGTACGGCCAGCTTCAGGGATCCGGCAGGGCACATCTGGGAGATAGCCCACTAGGACGACAGTCCTTCGAGGGACATTCCCGAACACTTCGGGCCCAGGCCGGCGTGCTGTTCCCCCGGTTGTCGGCGTCCCGCTCGGCGCTTACCGGCCAGCTCGATGCCGGCGACCTCTTTCTCTCGACGATCCGCGGGCACTGACGCTACTAGTCGGTGTCGCCCTCGCCCGAGTGGGCGAGGGGCGCTTCACCGCCGCTCACGACGACGGCCAGACGCTCGACCTGCTCCGCGACCTGATGCACCATCCCTGCGAGGACGCGGATGTCGTCGGCCTCACTAGGCGGGCCCTCGCCGTTCGCCATCCGCTCCGCTGTCTCCTTCGTCTTGCGCGCCTCGGCGATGACCGCGGCGGCGCCGTCCATCATCAGTTCGTCTGCCATGGTGGGTCCCTTTCGGTCAATCGTCCCGGCATCGTTCCGAGCTAGGACTGCTGCTGTGCCATCGTCTCCATGTTCTGGATGGCCTCGGATGGAGTTTTGTCGTTGGCCTTGGCGGCCGCCACGATCTCGCTCCATGCGATGTTCCGATCGTCGCCGTGCTTGTCCTCGGGGACGCCGCATCCGCAGTTCGCGCACATCTTTCGAGTCCTTTCGGTCGACTGGTGCTGACACCATGCCCTCGGACGGGGCAAATCAAACCGCCCTGAGAAGACTGTCGTTCAGAGTGTTGGAAGCCCCCGGCGGCTTGTTCCGGGCCACGAGCTAACCTTCGCGCAGGCCGGCGTGCTGTTCCCTGAAGAAAACGGACTGCGGCGGCGTCGTGATCGTCCCTGGGAAGCCGCGGGCGTAGGATGCGGCAGATCTCCGGCACGGTGTAGATGTCGCGCCCGAGCGCCAGCTGACTCGAGAACTCAGCCATCGGTATGGACGCATGGACGCTAGAACGCGCCTCTGGGCAGGGCAGGGCAAGCGAGCGGCGTAGTAGCACCAAGTCGACGTGGTCGTGCTCGCGGGGACCGTGGCGGCCGACCCGGTTGGGCACCGGGTCTATGCTTGGAACCCTCATGCGGGTTCTGGTGCTCTGTCCCCAGTACGGCCCTGAGATCACGCGAGACGTGGCATTGGAGTCGTCGCGACGAACGCTCGTGTCGCGAGGCTGGAACCTGTGGGGAGATCCCGAGGTGCGCCTTGAGCACAACCCCAATGCGGACATCCTGGAGAGCGCGCCACGGCAGCACTACGTCGTGGCTTTCGAGGGAGAACCGCCCGCCACGCGACGTCGTTCCCACAGCGCATAAACTTCGCCGCTTCCGCTCGGCGCTCCCGCTGAACTAGTAGGCCGGGCCCCGATTTGCCCGGGATTTGCCCGCTCGCTCCCCCACTAGGAGCGTCGAGAGCGCATCGTCGCAGGTAGATCTAGCTCCGGGGGTGGGACTCGAACCCACAACCTACGGATTAACAGTCCGCCGCTCTGCCAATTGAGCTACCCCGGAAGGGTCGGCCACCGATGCTACCGGACCCGCACCCGCGTTCACGTCTACGATTCGGCCCCGTGACTACCGATCCCGTCCGCGCCCGCTGGTCTTCCGGCGGAACGGCATTCGCCGCATGGCTATCCCTCGAGAGTCCCGCCGCGGCGGAGATCACGGCCTCTGCGGGCTTCGACGCCGTCGTTATCGATCTTCAGCACGGCCACTCCACGCTCGAGGACCTCCCCTCTCTCATCGCCGCGATCGAACGGACCCCTGCCGTCCCGTTCATCCGCGCGTCCTGGAACAGCCCCGCCGAGCTGATGCGCGCCCTCGACCTCGGCGTTCGCGGTGTGATCTGCCCGATGGTCGGCTCCCGAACGGAGGCCGAGGCGTTCGTCGCCGCCTGTCGCTACCCGCCGGTCGGCACCCGGAGCTACGGTCCCCTCCATGCTGCCTTCGGGCAGGGCCGAGAGCAGACCGAGTCTGCCGACGCCGCGGTCCTGCTGTTCGCGATGATCGAGACGGCCGACGGCCTCGCGAACATCGACGAGATCGCGGCGACGCCCGGCCTCGACGGCCTGTTCGTCGGGCCGTCCGACCTGAGCCTGGCCATGGACCTCGAATCGTTCGCCGATCTCACCGACCCGGCTCTGCGGGAGACGCTCGACGTGATCGTCGACACAGCGAGCCGCCACGGCATCCAACCGGGCATCCACGCGCCCTCCCCGGCGCGGGGCGCCGAGGTGGCGGACCACAGATTCCGGGTCGTGTACCGCGCGGTCGACAAAGGAATCCTCACCGGGGGAGCGG
>JBPCPX010000091.1:0-9521 GCA_050998695.1 Actinomycetota bacterium | reverse complement strand
CCCCCCCCCGCCAGCCCCTCCGGGAGCGCCTCGCCGCCACACTTCGCGGCGATCAAGAGCTTCATGTGCCGCTTGAACTCGGCGTGGTCATTACAGTCGGTGCAGCCCGCGAGATGAGCCTCCACCTCGACGGTGAGCTCCTGCAGGCACTCGCCGTCGACGTAACGCTCGAGCTCCCGCTTCGTCTCTCGACACCCCATGTCACCCATCGACGAGTCCTCGCTCCTTGGCCACGCCGTACAACGCCTTCTCCAGGGCTTTCCTTCCCCGGTGCAGGCGCGACATCACGGTCCCGATCGGCACATCGGTGATCTCCGCGATCTCCTTGTACGAGAAGCCTTCCACATCCGCCAGCAGCACCGCCATCCTGAAGTTCTCGGGGATCGACTCGAGCGCCGCCTTGACGTCGGCGTCCGGGATATTCTCGAGCACGTCCTCCTCAGCGGAGCGCGCGACGCTCTGCGAGCCCAGCCGGTCGAACAGGAACCACTCGTCCAGATCGTCGGGACCATCGACCGTCTTCGGCTCCCGCTGCTTCTTGCGGTAGGTGTTGATGAACGAGTTCGTGAGGATCCGGTAGAGCCACGCCTTCAGGTTGGTCCCCTCCTGGAATGACGCGAATCCGCGGTAGGCGCGAAGCGTCGCTTCCTGCAGGAGATCCTCTGCGTCGGCGGGGTTCCTCGTCATCCGAAGGGCCGCACCGTACAAGCCGGGAAGCAGCGGCAGGACGTCGCGATCGAACCGATCCAGGAGATCCTGGTCGGCGGGCGCCGCCGCGCTGCTCGCGTTCGCCATACGAGCCAGTATCCCTGGTCGGCACCCCGTCGCCTTGACGGTCGTCACAACTACAGGGCGGTGGGAAGATTGGGCTATGCCCGAGCAGGACAGGAATCCCTTCGGACGACGCGCCGCACCGGGTGCGCCCCAGCCACGGCCGCGATCGGCGTTGCTGGTGGTGCTTGTGGTGGCCGGGGCATTGTTCCTGTTCAACGGCTTCCTCACCCAAGCCTCCGTGACGGAGGTGAGGTTCTCGCGCTTCAAGGCGGCGGTGAACAACGGCGACGTGCTGAAGTCTGAGCCGGTCACGATCAACGCCACGACCGTGACCGGCGTGGTACGCACCGGCGAGGGCGAACAGACGTTCGTGGCAACCATCCCCCCCGGGTACGACCCCACCGCGCTCATCGATCAGCTCACCGACCAGGGCTACGAGGTGGGTGGGCAGCAACCCAACGCGCTCATGGGCTTCATCGTCCAGACCGTTCTGTTCATCGCGCTGTTCGGTGGCCTCTACTACTTCCTCTTCAGGAGGATCGGCGGCGGCGCGAGCTCTGCGCTGAACCTCGGACGCAACAAGGTGAAGATCTACGACCGCAAGGAGATGAAGACGAGCTTCGCCGACGTCGCCGGAGTCGACGAGGCGAAGGAGGAGCTCCGCGAGATCGTCGACTTCCTGAAGAATCCGAAGAAGTACCAGCGGCTCGGCGGCCGCATCCCCAAGGGCGTGTTACTGCTCGGACCCCCCGGATGCGGGAAGACGCTGCTCGCACGCGCCGTCGCCGGTGAAGCGAACGTCCCGTTCTTCTTCATGTCGGGGTCCGAGTTCGTCGAGATGTTCGTCGGGCTGGGCGCGGCCCGCGTCCGGGAGCTCTTCCAGCAGGCCAAAGAGAAGGCTCCGGCGCTCGTCTTCCTCGACGAGATCGACACGATCGGCAAGGGCCGCGCGGGTCCGATGAGTGGGAGCTTCGGTGGGCACGACGAGCGCGAGCAGACGCTGAATCAGCTCCTCGTCGAGATGGACGGCTTCGACGCCTCCAAGGGCGTCATCATCATGGCGGCGACCAACCGTCCGGACGTCCTGGACCCGGCGCTGATCCGCCCGGGGCGGTTCGACCGCCAGGTGGTCGTCGACCTGCCGGACCTGAACGGCCGCGAGGAGATCCTCCGTGTCCACGCGCGCGGTGTGGCGCTCGATCCCAGCGTCGATCTGAAGACGATCGCGGCGAGGACCCCCGGCTTCACGGGCGCGGATCTCGAGAACGTCGTGAACGAGGCTGCGCTGCTCGCTGCGCGCCGCGAGAGGAACTCGGTGACGATGGAGGAGCTCGAGGAGGCGATCGACCGCGCGACGGCGGGCCTCGAACGGAAGTCACGCGTGGTCTCCGACAGCCAGAAGGAGCGCGTGGCCGTGCACGAGATGGGACACGCGCTGGTCGCGCTCAACTGCAAGGAGATCGATCCCCTCCACCGGGTGACGATCATCCCGCGGGGTGCCGCGGCCCTCGGCATCACGATGACCCGGCCTCTGGAGGACCGCTACGTCGTGACGGAGCCTCAGCTCAAGGACCAGATGGCCTTCGCGATGGGAGGACAGGCCGCGGAAGAGATCTATTTCGACGGGGTGATCTCCACGGGCGCGCAGAACGACCTCGAAAAGGCGACCGACCTCGCGCGGGCGATGGTCTCGCAGTTCGGGATGAGCGACGCGGTGGGCCCCATCTCGCTCGGCCGGGCCGACCCGAACGCATGGATGCCCGGCGCCCTTCCCAAGGTGAGCGCGCACACGTCGGAGCTGATCGACAAAGAGGTCCGGCGGTTGCTGGATGAGGCGCACATCCGCGCCGAGAAGATCCTCACCGAGCACCGGGGGCTGCTGAACCGTCTCTCGGCCCTGCTGATCGCCACCGAGGTGATCGACGGCGACGAGCTGAAGGCCTACTTCGAGGGACGCAAGGAGATCCCGGATCCGGCGACCATCAGACCGACGCCGAAGCCCGAGCCCGCGAGCGACCGCGATACGGTGCCGGCCGAACCGACCGTGGCAGCGCGCACCGTGTCGATCCCGCCGGCACCCCCGATGCCCGCCACCGACTAGCGGCTGCTCAGTCGTCGTGGTGCTCGTGATCGTGGTGGTGCGGGCGCTCGTCTTCGGGTAGCGGGTCCACGAGCAAGTCCCAGCGGTCGCGGAACCTGTCGAGGAACCGGTAGAAGTTCTTCTTCGACCATCTCGCTCGGACTTCAGGGTCGGTGTGGAACCACATACGGTGCTCGTGCTTGGCGACGGGTACGTCGACCACCGTGGCTCGCCGATCGAGGTCCCTCACCCGGAACGAGTATTCGATGTCGGCGGTGCGGTACCACTTGAACTTCTCATCGAAGAGACCCGCGGCGACCAACGTCTCCCGCCTCAGTGCCATCAGGTAGCCCTCGATCGCGTCGACGTCGCCGGCGCGGGCCTCGTCGAATCGCCGCAGGTCGTGGGTCACGATGCCGTACGGACCGCAGATGCCCACCGTTTGGTCCGCGAGCGCCGACTCGAGCGGCCCGAAGACGTCGCCGGTCGGTTCCACCGAGCCGTCCATCATCAGCACGGTGCGACCGCGGGTGCGCTTGAGCCCCGCGTTCCGCGCGGCACCCCACCCGGTTCGTCCCTCGAGCCACACGACTTCGATCCCGTCGCCCCACGACGCAGGCTCACGGTCGGTGACGTCGGCGACCACGTACTGCACCGAACGACCGCCTTCGTTCGCGCGGAACGCGATGATCGCCCGTTCGATGTCTTCGCTCCAGCCCTCGCAGACCCAGTGGACGCTCGCATCCATGTCGGGCTCGTTGTCGAGGACGGATGAGACGTCGCTCGCGCGCCGACGCGCGACCGGCTCCGCCTCCGCGGTCGCGGACTCCAGTCGGTAGCCGCCGGGTTCGTCGACCACGGTCCAGCCCGCCTCGGCGATCCGGTCGCGGAGCGTGTCGGCCTCCGCGAAGTCCTGGGAGGCGCGCGCGGCGGCGCGCGCTTCCGCCTGTCGGACCACGTCTTCGGGTGCGTTAGGCATCGTCGTGCCTCTTGACGAAGTCCAAGACGGCGGCATCAGCTTCAGCGGCTCGTTCCGAGTGATAGAGGTGCCCGGCGTCCTCGAGGAGCACGAGCTCGGCGTCCGGGATCCGTGCCGCGAGCAGTCTCGCGTTCTGGACCGGGATCGCCTGATCGTCCATCCCGTGAAGGACCAGCGTCGGCACCCGTAGGGACGGGAGCCGGTCGAAGCTGTCGAATCCCTGCATCGCCTCCCATTGTCTCCGCCCGCCTAGCGGATGTTTCGGTTGCGCCGCTCCGATCCGGAGATCCTCCGCAACGTGCTCCGGGTGGCGATCGGGGAAACTCGGCGAGTACATCGCTCGCCAGGACTCCCCCTTCGGCACCTTCGAGCCCCTCACTCGCACGGCGTGCCGCGGTCCCGCATGGGTGCATCCGAGGATCATCGAGCGAACGCGCTCCGGGCTCGTGAGCGCCAGCTCCTGCGCCACCATCCCGCCGAAGGACTGGCCGTAGACGTGCGCGCGGTCGATGCCGAGTGAGTCGAGGAGCGCGATGGTGTCGTCCATGAAAGTGGCCATCGTCGCCGGGCCCTGCGGCTCGTCGCTCTTCCCGTTGCCGCGGAAGTCGTAGGCGAGGACTCGGAGCTCGCGGGCGAGCACCGGGATGTTCCTCCGCCAGCCCGGGATGTCGCCGCCCATGCCTTCGAGGAGGATCAGCGGCGAGGCGTCTCCGGGTCCGTGAAGCTCGTGGAAGAGCCGAACGCCATCCGGGCGCGTGAGGACCGGCATCGGCCGGTGGGGCGCCCTACGCCGTCGCGGCCTGCGTGGCGTCGCGGAGCCGACCGGCCATCGTCTCGAGCGTCTTCACCGCGATCGAGGGATGCTCCTGGAGCAGCCCTCGGAACACCCATTCGGTCAGGCCGAGGAGCCGCATGTCGGTGCGGGCCGTCACCGTCGCCGACCGAGGTCCGCCGTCGAGGAGCGCGATCTCACCGAAGAAGTCGCCGCGGCGCAAGATCGCCATCCGCTTGCCGCCGATCGTGACCTCCGCCTCCCCGTCGACGATCACGAAGAGCCCGACGCCCGGGTCCCCTTCGGTGGCGATGACGGTACCCTTCGGATGTCTGACGTCCTTCACCACCCCCGCGATCGCGCGCAGCTCGCGCGTCGAGCATGCGGAGAACAGTGGCACTCGCTTCAGCCATTCGGTCAAGACGGTGCTTCCAGCCATCGGTCGCTCCCTTGGTTCCGACGCCGGAGCATCGTACTCCAACTCGCGGAGCGACCTGGTGCGACCCCAGCTACCGCCACATCTGCTCGACCTCGACGGCGGGAAGAGGCGAGCTCGGCTTCGCGGTCGATCTGGGGGTGGGGTCCGCGGTCCTCGTTCTTCACGAGTGCGAACCGATCCGAGACGGCGATCAGGATCAGTGCGCCCACCGCTTTGTAGACGTTCAGGGCGGCGCTGGATGTCATCAGGCAGCTCGACGGGAGCAAGGGTGCTCATGCCGCATGTCATCGGCACCGAGGGAAGGAGATGAGACGGGCGACCCAGGGGCGCTCACGGAGCCTAGTGGACCTGGCTTCATGGCTTCTCGGGAGAATGGTTGGGAGAACGGACGCTCGCGTGCACCAGCGTTCGCGAATGTACCCAGGACGACCTCAGGGTTGTACTGAGGCTAGCCAAACACCTTGCAGATCCTGTCCCACGTCTCGAAGTTTGGAGAGCGCGTGCCGGCCTCGAGCTCCCGGTACTCACGCGGGCTCACGCCGAGGTGCCACGCCGCCTGCCCGACCGACCAGCCGGCCTGCTTCCGGTCCCGCCGCAGCAGGTCGCTGAACATCGTCATGGCCGAACGAGGTTCCGACCTAGCGACGCCGCCTGGTCGATTGGTGGACTACTCTGGGTGACCACCTATCAAGGAGGCCCCCCGGTGAACAAGAAGTATCGGTTCGCGCTAGCCGTGATGGCGCTCATCGTCCTCGGAACTGCAGGCTTGGCGTCGGGAGCACCGGGGACCCGCTGATCCTCGGTGCGGTCAATGAAGCCGGGAAAGGCACATCCCTCAGCTCGGGCACCGAGCTTGGGGAGCCGACGTTGACCGTCACGGCGAACGGCACCCAGATCCCGTTCGCGGCGGTGGCTGGCGACGAAACACAATTCGCCGCCTACGTCAGGGGCTACGAAGACGGTCTCAAGCTTGACGGTGCCATAGAGACCGACCGCGCAGGCGTGGTGGTGATCCCCGCAGGTCAGACGAGGATCACCTTCGTGCCGCGCACAGGCCCGGAATCCGACTCTGAGAACCCCGTCCAAGCCGACACGCTCATGCTCGCAACGGTGCAGGGCAACGTCGGAACCTCGATCCTCAACGTCACACTGCGTCCTGACGTGGACACCGCGACGATTCGCCTCACCCGAGCAGCAAACGTGGCCGTGCGTGTCGGGTGGTTCACACTCCGGAGCTATCCGCCATCCTGAGCGGGAGCCCAAACTTCGTGGCTTGCCACCGCTCGCCGCCCTCGAGGGGGGCCTCCCGGTACTCGCGGATGGTCACGCCGAGCCGCCACGCAGCCTGTCCGACCGACCAGCCGCCGTCCCTTCCGCTTCCTTAGGCCCTTCGGTCATACGTGAGTCGGTGCTCAAGTCCTGCGGCGAGAGGCGCGCACCAGGGGCCGGACAACTTGATAGATCCCGTACGCGAGAATTAGGAATCCGATGATCGCCTCCACCTGTTCGCGCGTGAGGCCGGTTCGGCGCGCGATCGGCTTCGCCACCGACTTGGCTACGCGACCGCGCACCCCCGTGAGCGACGCACTTCCGATCTCCACCGCCCTATCCTGTGCCGTCATAGTCGAGTGGCTTCCCCGAACACTCCCATTTGAAACGAGCGGCGTGCCACTTTAGGCCAGGTTGTGTCCGGGGAGATCGCATCAGATGGACATTAGGCTGCCATTAGATGCCCGCCCCCAGAGCATTCCGACGCCGTCTCGCCGCGTTCAGCCTGGTCCTCGGGCTCGCCGTGCCGGCGCTCCCGGGCGAGGTGGCGGCGGCCGATCCCGTCATCGTGGCCGCCGGCGACATCGCTTGTCCGGATCCGTGTCGCGCGCAGCGTTGGACAACGCGTCTGATCCGGCTGTTGAAGCCGAGAGCTGTCCTGACGCTCGGCGACAACCAGTACGAGGACGGTCGGTTCACCGACTTCATGGACTCATACCGGCCGACGTGGGGGCGGTTCAAGCGCCGGACCCACCCGACGCCGGGCAACCACGACTACCACGTCCCGGGGGCCCGCGGGTACTTCAACTACTTCGGTCGGCGGACGCTCGGACATGCGAGCGCCGCGTTCACCGCGGACCAGTACGCCCACGACAACGACGCGGCGGCGGCCGAGGTGATCGGGCGGACGCTGCGGACGGGTGGTGCCTGACAGGCTTTGGGAGAACGCTGGGAGAATGCGGAGGGGCCGGAATCACCGGCCCCTTCCGTTTCCGCTGGTAGACCTCGTCGCGGGGGCAGGATTTGAACCTGCGACCTCTGGGTTATGAGCCCAGCGAGCTACCGGACTGCTCCACCCCGCACACTCAGGATAGCGAGGAGCGCCCGAGATGACAGATGGGCGCTCAGCGGCTTCCGTAGATGAACCACGTGAGCTCGCTCTCCGAGGGGACATCCACCAGGAGGTCGGTCCCTTGGGGCGGGGCGACCTCCTTCGTCCGGTGGAACACCAGGAACACTCGAACGCCGTCGCCTTCGAGGCCCTCCGGCCGACGCGTCCAAGCCGCGAGGACCTTCCCGAGCGGGGCCGCGCGGCACCCGGACGTGAACCCGACGATGGGGAAGCTTCCCTCGCTATAGACCTGACACGACTCACCGGACGCCAGCCTGCGGACCTCGAGGCCGGCGCGTTGAGCTGAGGTGCGTTGGTTCGCCACATCGGCTTCGACCCTCGCTGCAACCCCGATCTGAACGGCAGCCCAGGCGATGACGAGGATCGACGCAATGGCCCGCCCGGCGACCCGCGCCGGTTCGGATGTATCGCGTGCCGTTCTCCCGGAGACGATCGTGGCCAAGCCGAAGCCGGCAGGAACCGTGAGGAGCGCCAGCGCGGGCAACAGGAACCGGGGAGCCTGCGCGTCGGTCAGCACGACGTACTCCGTCGCGAGGGCGATCCCTGCCGCCGTCGCGACGACAGAGGGGAGGAGCCCTCGCCGGCTCGAGGCTCGAACCCCGAGGACCACGAGGACCCCGAACCCGATGAACCAGAGGAGTCCGGAGAGGGGAACGTCGGGATCTGCGACCGGACCGATCGACGGCCCGTCGCTGAGCGCGAGGTACTGACGGGCGTTCTCGAAGAAGGACAATCGCCCCGCGTGACCGGTGCGAGCGGCTGCGGCGAACGCCGCCCACGGTGACCCGAACCTCGCGGTCATCTCCACCAGCCAGGGCGCCCACCCAGCGACGAGCCCCAGGGCGAGATGGAGGGCCCACGAGACCGTTGCCCGGCGAACCGCGATAGGCAGCAGGACGAGAGCAGCGGTCAACACCACGGCGTCGAGCGGGCGGATCAGGGCCGCGACCGCGACGAGCCCGCCGGCGAGCAGCTCGTCGTGGCGGCCTTCACGACCTGCGAGTCGGCGAGCGAGTACGGCGGTCACGGCCACTGCGGTGAGCGCCATCCAGAGGTTCGGCATGAGCTCCGACCCATAGAACAGGACCGGCCAGGCTCCCGCGAAGAGGAGCGCGGCAGCCACGGCGCCGAAGCCGACGACCGGGACCCACATGCGGAACGCACCGACGAGAGCGACGGCGGAAGCGACCGCGAGGAACAGCCGAAGGTGTGAGAGGGAGCCCCCGAGCTGGAGGACAGGAAGCGCCAGGAACGTGATGCCCCGCGCACGGGACGGGACGAACGGCAACGGCTCGGCCCCCGGCGTCACCTGCGAGAGATAGATCGCCTCGTCCCAGCTCGGCGGCCGATCGAACGAGAATGCGAGCAGCTGGGCTGCCAGATTCGCCAGACCGACGAGGAGGACCAGGCGACGGGCCAGCGTGATCTCGGAGTCCTGTGGGAGGCGCATCCGGCACCCATCCTCTCTTACGGAAAGGACCGGGAGAGGATGCGGCAGCGCTTGGTGCGCGTGACTAGACGGCTTCCCAGGCCTCGACGACCTGATGATCCTTGGCTTGCGGTCCGGCCTGGGCGGCCCCGCCGGGCGAACCAAGGCCGGTGATCTCGAACCACTCCGCGTTCACCTTGGTGAACTGCTTCCACTCTCCCGGGAGGTCGTCTTCGGGGAAGATCGCGGTTACGGGGCACACGGGCACGCACGCGTCGCAGTCCACGCACTCGTCGGGATGGATGTAGAGCATCCGGGGACCCTCGTAGATGCAATCGACGGGACACTCGTCCACGCAGGCCTTGTCCTTGACGTCGATGCAGGGTTCCGCGATCACATATGCCATGTCTTCACCCTTTCGTCGCCCGGGCACATACCCGGCACCTCCACGCGCAAACACTACCCGCCGCGGACGGTCCGGTAGCATCGCTCTCGAGGATGAGCGCGACACGAACCGTGACATCTGTCCTCGACGGTCGCCCGGTGAAGGGTGCGCCCGGAGGGACGCTGACGATCCCGAACCCCGCCCTTCTCGACCAGACGGTGGCGGAGGCGAGCCTCGGGGACGCCGGCACGTTCCTCGAGGC
>JBPCPX010000007.1:0-8994 GCA_050998695.1 Actinomycetota bacterium | reverse complement strand
ACGTCCCCTGCTCGGTGACACCGGGGACGTAGTTCGTGCCCGCGAGCGGCACCTTGGCCATCGCGGCAGCCTCGACCGTGAGCGCACAGAGGTCTTCGGGCTCAAGCGAGTGCACGTCGGTCTTCCCGCACGCCCGCGCGAGCATCTGGAGCTCCATGGTCATCGCCGTGAGCAGGTTGTAGACGCGGGTCGCGGCCGAGTCCACCTCCAGACGCTTCCGGAGCTCCGGGTCCTGCGTGGTGATCCCCACCGGGCAACGGCCCGTGTGGCAGTGGTAGCACTGGCCCGCGGGCACCCCGACCGTCCCCTCGTAGTCGGTGACGCCGGGGATCTCCTTGTTGCAGTTCAGCGCCATCAGCGCGGCCGTGCCGATCGCGACGGCGTCTGCGCCGAGCGCGATGCACTTCGCGACGTCGGCGCCGTTTCGGATGCCCCCCGCCACGACCAGGTCGACGTCGTCCGCGAGCCCGACGTCCTCCAGCGCCCGGCGGGCTTCGGGGATCGCCGCCATCAGCGGGATGCCGGTCTCCTCGGTGGCGATGTGCGGACCGGCTCCGGTCGAACCCTCGGCACCGTCCAGATAGATGATGTCCGGCCCGCACTTGGCGGCCATGCGGATGTCGTCGTAGACGCGCGCAGCTCCCAGCTTCAGCTGGATCGGGATCCGGTAGTCCGTGGCCTCGCGGACCTCCTGCACCTTCAGCGACAGGTCGTCGGGTCCCAGCCAGTCGGGATGCCGCGCCGGCGACCGCTGATCGATCCCGGCAGGGAGGGAGCGCATCTCCGCGACCTGCTCGGTCACCTTCTGACCCATCAGGTGCCCGCCGAGGCCGACCTTGCACCCCTGGCCGATGAAGAACTCGCAAGCGTCGGCCAGCATCAGGTGATGCGGGTTGAACCCGTAGCGCGACTGGATGTTCTGGTAGTACCACTTCGTCGAGAGATCACGCTCCGGCGGTATCATGCCTCCCTCACCCGAGCAGGTCGCCGTCCCCGCCATCGACGCACCCTTCGCCAGCGCCATCTTCGCCTCGAGCGAGAGCGCCCCGAACGACATCCCCGTGATGTAGATCGGGATCTCCAGCTCGATCGGGTCCTTGGCGAAGCGGGCGCCGAGCACCGTCTTGGTCTCGCACTTCTCGCGGTAGCCCTCGATGACGAAGCGCGTCAGCGTGCCGGGCAGGAACATCAGCTGGTCCCAGTGTGGGATCGGCTTGAACATCGAGAACCCGCGCATGCGGTATCGGCCGAGCTCCGACTTCACGTGGATGTCGTTGATGACCTCCTCCGTGAAGATCGGGCTGCGTCCGAGCACGTCCTTGCGGGACGAAACCTCTGCCATCACGTCTCCTTCGATCCCCGGCCGTTCAGATGACGTACTTCTTCTCGCTCGGCTCGAGGTTGTCGTAGTTGTAGAGCATCTTGCCGCAGACGAACTTCTGGAACGTGGGCGGGTCCCCGAGCCCGTAGATCCGGAACTTCCGGTCGATCATCTCGGTGTCCGCGTCGGTCCAGTCGCCTTCGACGCAGTCGATCCCGAGCGACTTGACCTTCCCGGCCACGTAGAGCGAACCCTCGTACATCGAATCGCCGAGGCCGGGACCCACGTCGCCGAGGATGATCTGCCGGCCCCGCTGCATCATGAAGGCGGTCATCGTTCCGGCGTCGCCCCCTACGATGATCGTCCCGCCCTTCTGGTCGATTCCGGTTCGAGCGCCGACGCTGCCCTTGACGATGAGGTCTCCCCCTCGCATGGCCGCTCCGGTCAGGGAGCCGGCGTTCTTCTCGATCACCACGACCCCGGACATCATGTTCTCGCAGGAAGACCAGCCGACACGCCCTGTCACGGCGATCTCCGGGCCGTCGTTCAATCCCAGTCCGAAATACCCGAGGGAGCCTTCGAAGCGGATCCGGCAGCGCTGGAGGATCCCTACACCGATCGAGTGCTTCGCGCCGGGGTTGCGGACCGTGACGTCGCGGATCCCCTGCTCGTAGATGAGCCAGCGCAACTCGAGGTTGATCTGCCGGGTGGTCAGATCCATCGCGTCGAAGCCGGCCGTGGCGCCGTCGATGTCCGAGACCTTGGGGACCTCGGCATGCGGCTCCGCGAGACCCCGGGCGTCGTAGGTGGTGCGCCTCGACCCGCTCATCGTGTCCATACGAGCACCTGCCCTTCGTACGGATCGGAGGTGTCGATCTCACGGTTGAGCACCGCCCGGATCGCGATCTCCTCCGACGCCATCGCGACCAGTCCGTCGGACTCGTAGAGGACCAGAGGTTTCGCGGCCATCTCGTCCTTCGCGACGCCGAGGGCGTCCTTCGTGACCGCCATGTACGTGAAAACGCCGTCGAGGTCCTCGAGACTCTTGTGCATCGCGTCCTCGAGGGAATCGCCTTCCGACATCTTCTCGGCCAGGTACACCGCGATGATCTCGGAGTCGCACTCCGATTGGAACCGCTCACCGTTGGACTCCAGGCGTCGTTTCCACTGGAAGTAGTTCGTCAGCTGTCCGTTGTGCACCACGGCCACGTCCGAGAAAGGGTACGCCCAGTACGGATGCGCTCCCGAGATGTCCACGTCGGACTCGGTCGCCATCCGGACGTGGCCGATCGCGTGGGTGCCGGTGAACCCACCCAGCCGGTAGAGGTCCGACACCTCCTGCGCATCCCCAAGGTCTTTCACGATCTCGAGGGAATGCCCGAGCGACAGGACCTCGCATCCAGGGACATCTTCGAGGTAGTCGGCGAGGGCCTTCATGTCCCCGTCGTATCGCACGGTGGCACGGTAGGCATACTCGGTCTCGCTCTCGACACGGTCGACCGAGGCTCCGATCTTGTGGAGGCGAGATTCCACCTCCTGGCGGTTCCGGTCCAGCCGCTCTTTGAAATCGAAGTCCCGAGGGTCGTTGGCATCGGCCAGCTTGAACCGGATGACGACCAGGTCGGACGGCTCTCCGAAGAGCGCATAGCCGGACGAGTCCGGTCCCCGATGCTTCATCGCCTGGAGCATCTGGGTCATCTCGGTCCCGACGTCGGCCGAGCCGTCGCGGTGGATGATGCCTGCGATGCCGCACATGGGAAGGGGGCGCTCCTTTCCTCGGGCCGGATCCTCGGGCCGGACTCCTACGGCGGAAATCCTACGGGACAGAGAGCCTACGGAAGGATGTCCAGGTACTCGTTGACGTCCCAGTCGCTGACCGTGCCGATGAATCGCTTCCATTCGTCCGTCTTGTAGTGCATGAACACGCGATACATGTCCCCCGGGAGGGCGGCCTTGACCACATCGTCCGCCTCGAGAGCCTCGAGCGCCTCGCCCAGAGTCTCGGGGATCCTCTGCACGTCCTTCCCCTCGGCGATGGCTTCGTAGATGTTCCGCTCCTCCGGGGGACCGGGGTCGAGGTTCCGAGACAGACCGTCCTTCATGGCCATCAGGAGGGCCGCGAAGGACAGGTAGGGGTTCACCGCCGAGTCCACCGACCGGTACTCGTACCGACCTGGAGCCGAGATCCGCAGCGCGGTGGTCCGGTTCTGGAACCCCCAGTCGGCGAAGATCGGGGCCCAGAACCCGGCATCGGCGAAACGACGATACGAGTTGACCGTCGGCGAGGTGATGCACGTGAGCGCCCGGAGGTGCTCGAGCACCCCGCCGATCGCATGGAGGCCGATCTTGCCCGGCACCCGCGGATCGTCGCCGTCGGGCATGAACATGTTCTCCTCGCCCTGCCAGAGCGAGATGTTGTGGTGGCAGCCGTTCGCGGAGACGCCCATGAAGGGCTTCGGCATGAAGCACGCGAACGCGCCCATCTCCCGGCCCACCTGCCGGCAGATCTGCCGATACGTCGTGAGTCGGTCGGCGGTCGCCTCCGCCCTGTCGAACATGAAGTTCAGCTCGAGCTGTCCGGGAGCGTCCTCGTGGTCCCCCTGGATCATGTCGAGGCCCATCGCGGTGCCGTACTCCATCACCTTGTGGATGATGGGCTGGAGCTCCGAGAACTGGTCGATGTGGTAGCAGTACGGCTTGGTCTTGCCCTCGACCGACGGCGTGCCGTCAGGGTTGGTCTTCAGCCACATCATCTCGGGCTCGGTTCCTGCCCGCAGGTGCAGTCCGGTCTCCTCGATGAACTCGTCGTGGATCCGCTTGAGGTTGCCTCGGCAGTCCGACGTCAGGAACGCTCCGCCGTCGATCTCCTCCTCGCGTCCTCGGAAGAGCGTGCAGAAGACCCTCGCGGTCTTCCGATCCCAGGGAAGCACGCAGAACGTCTCGACGTCGGGGATCCCGACGAGCTCGCGGGCCTCCGGGCCGTAGCCGATGTAGTTCCCGTCGCGGTCGACGAACAGGTTGGCGGTGGATCCGTACACGAGCTGGAATCCCTTCCGAGCGATCGTCTCCCAGTGCTTGGCGGGGATCCCCTTGCCCATGATGCGCCCGGTGACGGAGACGAACTGGTAGTACATGTAGGTCACGCCTTCGGCGTCGATCTGCCTGCGGACCTCCTTGATCGCGTCCTCGCGCCCGGACCGCTCCACGAACTGCTCGATGTCGGTGTCGGTGGCCAACTCGCGCCTCCCTTCGAGCGGCCCTCCAGCGGGCCGGCTGGGCGCATCCTACGCCGAGCGCCGCGGCGCGCGCTACGGAGCTCGCGGCCCCCGGCGGATGTCTCCCATCGCGCCGCCCGGCCGACTGGCGCGTCACCGAGAACCGAACGGGTATCCTCACGCGACCCCAAGGAGCCGAGAAGCGCCGACACGAGACAACGGGAGGCGAGGCCGTGAAGAGCGGGTTGGAGATCGCGCAGGAGGCCGTCCTTCGCCCCATCACGGAGATCGCGCAGGACGCCGGGATCCTCGAAGACGAGCTCGAGCAGTACGGTCGCTTCAAGGGGAAGATCTCGCTCTCGATCCTCGATCGGCTGGCCGACCGCCCTGACGGCAAGCTCGTCATCACGACCGCGATCACGCCGACGAAAGCCGGCGAGGGAAAGACCACCACCTCGATCTCCCTCGCGCAGGGCATGGGGCGGATCGGCAAGGACGTGATGCTCTGCCTCCGCGAGCCCTCGATGGGCCCGGTCTTCGGCATCAAGGGCGGCGGCAACGGCGGCGGGTACGCCCAGGTCGTCCCGATGGAGGAGATCAACCTTCATTTCAACGGGGACTTCCATGCCGTGCAGGCGGCGCACAACCTTCTGGCGGCAGCACTGGACGCCTCGATCTATCACGGCAACCCGCTCGGCATCGACCCGGTCTCGGTGAGCTGGCCGCGGACGCTCGACGTGAACGATCGCGAGCTCCGGTACGGCGTCGTCGGCCTCGGCGGGAAGGCACACGGCGTCCCCCGCGAGAACCAGTTCGTGATCGTCGCGGCGTCGGAGATCATGGCCGTCCTGGCGCTCGCGAACGACGTCGCGGACCTTCGAGCGAAGCTCGGCCGCGTCGTCGTCGCTTCCACGTTCGACGGGACCCCGGTGACGGCCGAAGAGCTGAAGGTCGCCGGCGCGATGGCCGTGATCATGAAGGAGGCCATCAAGCCCAACCTTGTGCAGACGCTCGAAGGGCAGCCCACGCTGATCCACGCCGGCCCGTTCGGCAACATCGCACACGCGAACAACTCGATCATCGAGGATCGGATCGCCTTGAAGCTGGCGGACTACGTCGTGACGGAGGCCGGGTTCGCGTCCGACCTCGGTTTCCAGAAGTTCTGCGACATCGTATGCCGGATGGGCGGCTTCGCTCCCTCCGCAGGCGTGCTCGTCACCACCGTGCGGGCGACGAAGTCCCACGGCGGGATGCCGTTCGATCAGCTCGCGAACGAGGACGTGGACGCGCTTCGCAGGGGGATCGACAACCTCGGGGCACACATCGGCATCGTCAAGACCTACGGGCTGCCGTGCGTCGTCTCGATCAACGCCTTCCCGACGGATACGGAGAAGGAGATCGAGACGATCCGAGAGCTCGCGAGCGGTGCCGGCGCCGAGACGGTCGTCGTGAACCGGGCGTTCGCCGAGGGCGGCGCCGGCGCCGTCGAGCTGGCCGAGGCCGTCGTCACGGCGTGCGAACAGCCGAGCTCGTTCGACTTCCTCACGCCTGACGGCACGCCGCTCAAGGAGCAGATCGAGGCGATCGCCACCAAGATCTACGGTGCGGAGGGCGTGGACTACCAACCGCAGGCCGAGAAGGACATCGCTCGGATGGAGCAGCTCGGGTTCGGCGAGGTGCCGGTCTGCATGGCGAAGACCCACCTGTCGCTCAGCCACGACCCATCGATGCTGAACCGACCGACCGGCTACCGGCTGCCCGTCCGCGGGGTCGTCCCGAGCGCCGGCGCCGGGTTCGTGGTCGTCCTCTGCGGCGACATGCAGCGGATGCCGGGGCTCGGGAAGACGCCCGCGTTCACGAAGGTCGACCTCGACGAGGACGGTCGGACGGTAGGCCTCTTCTAGGCGCGACCATCCGAGCGGGTGCCTGTACCCCTCGACGTTCGGGTATCCGCCACATGGCATCGGAACGGGTCCGCGGCGGAGCATCTGCGTATGAACATCGCCGTCACCGCCGCAGCTTCCCCCCGGTGGTTGACGAACACGGTGGCCGCGGCGCTGCGGCAGACCGCGATCGTGGTCGTCGGGTGCGGGATCGCGGGCGCGCTGGTGGGTGGGATCGGCAGCCGGCTGGTGATGCGTCTCTCGGCCCTCGCTGCTCCCGAGGTCCGCGGCTCGCTGACCGAGAACGGCAACGTGGTCGGCGACATCACGTTCTTCGGCACGATCGGGCTGATGCTTTTCGCGGGCGTGGCCTCCGCGATCTTCGGGGCCGGCGCCTACACGGTGGTCGGACCCTGGCTCCCCGGTTCGACCGTGACACGAGGGCTCGTCTTCGGAAGCTTCGTGCTCGCCCTCCTGGGGAGCAGCGTGGTTGATCCCAACAACGCAGACTTCGTGATCCTCGGCGACCGTGTCCTGAACGTCGCGATGTTCTCGGCGCTCTTCATCGCGTTCGGTCTCGTCGCATCCGGAGCGATCGCGTTCCTCGAAGGGCGGGTCCCCCGCGCCATCGAGCGGTCACCTCGGGCGTGGGTGCTCGTCGTGGTCTGCGCCCTCCCGATCGTTCCGGGGTTGGCCGCCGTGACCCTCGGGTTCGCCGCTTGGCGCGGGGTGGCGCTCGTGGGCGCGTGGGCCGCGATGGTGGCCTCCGGCGCGCTCGCCCGGCAAGGACTTCAGGGCGCCGCGCGACTCCTACGCCTCGCAGCGACCGGCGTGCTCGTCATCGTGCTCGCCCTCGCAGGCGCGGACTACGTCGACGGCGTCGCGACGATCCTCTAGCGGCTCGGATCAGTCCTCATCGGCGTCATCGTCCCCGGACGGAGACACGACGCAGAACTCGTTGCCCTGGGGATCGAGCATCACGCACCACATGCTGCCGCCCTCCTCCGCCCAGTTGCGGACGGTGGCGCCCAGACCCTCCAGTCGCTGCACCTCGTCCTCGATGGCGCCGTCGGCAGAGAGATCGAGATGCACGCGGTTCTTGGCCAGCTTCTCCTCCGGCACCTCCGTGAAGAACAGGACAGGAAGATCCTTGCCGTTCGGAGCCTCGACCATCACCGAGGGATCCTCCTCGGGGTCATAGATGCCCTTCGAGGCGAGCCGCTCGAGCTCCTCTTCGTCGTAGGGCGCCACGATCCATCCGAGGGCGGCTGCCCAGAACCGCGCGAGAGGCGCCGCGTCCAGACAATCGAAGACGATCGAATCGATCCTCACCTGAGGGAAGCGTAGGCCATGGGAGGCCGCCGCGCTCAGGTCGCCAGACGCAGGAGGAACGCTTCTTCGATCTGGTGCAGGAGGACGTCGGCCCGCTCTCGCAGAACGTCGCACTCGTCGACGAGGCCCTGTCCCTTCGCCTCGTCCTTGAGACCGGCGGCGTTGATCCGCACGTTCGCCATCGCCGACAGTGCGGCCGCGAACAACAGGGCGCCCGCCGAGTACCCGTCGGATGCGGCGTGGGGATTGCCCATGGCGGTGGCGTCTTCGGCCCGATCCATCAGTTGCACCGCCCGCTTCGCGAGTTCGAGCGGGACCGCGGCCGCGGCCTCGTAGGCCTCCTGGATCTTGAGGGTCCTCGACTGCTTCTCCTCGTCGGTCTCCTTGGGGAGTCGGAAGGTGGCCATCACCGACTCGAAGGCGCGCGCATCCTCGTCGGCGAGCGTCAGGAACGACTCGCGCTCGGCGTCGGCCGTCTCCACCATGGATCGGATCCGCGCGTCCAGATCCTCGAACCCCTTCTTGCCGATCGTGAGGTGGCCCACCATGGCGATGAGCGCGGCGCCCGTGGCCGCGGCGACACCTGCGGCGGCGCCGCCGCCCGGCGTGGGGGACTCGGATCCGAGGTCACGGAGCCACGATCCGATCGGTTGGTCAGGGGTGCTCACGAACGTTCTCCTTTCCCGACACCGGGTGTCTTCAACCGACATCCACCAGACGTTCCAGGATCTGCCTCGCCGAAGAGAACCCCGCGAGCCGGACGTGCTGCTCGTCCCGGGGCGGAAGTGCGGCCTCGGGCGCGAGCCCGACGATCTCGGACTCCAGGACATCCATGCCCTTCGCAGCCGCCTCCTTCGCCACCGCGTCGAACGCGTCCCGGACCCCGGTCACCTCGAAGTCCACGAGGTTCATCGACACCGTCACCGCTCGGCGTTCGGGGACCGCGAAGCCGATCGCGCGGACGGCGGGCAGGCCGCCCGAGGACTCACGGACGGAGCGAGCGATATCCTTCGCCGCGGCCTCGTCGGTGCCGGACAGATAGATGTTGAAGGCCACGAGCGGCTTGCGCGCCCCCACGGCGGTCGCACCGGCCCGCCCGATCTCGTGCGGACCGAAGTCCGGGAGGCGGTCGCCGGAGGCGACCGCCTCCCGGAGCTCCTCGAACTCCCCCTTCCGGACGTCGGACAACGACCGACACTCCGGCCAGAGGGCAGCCTCGACGTACAGGTCGATGGGCAGATCC
>JBPCPX010000127.1:0-4487 GCA_050998695.1 Actinomycetota bacterium | reverse complement strand
GGTCCCGGGGGAGGTATTGGGGTTTCTTGTTCCTTCTCTGTCCCTTCCCCCCCCCCCCCCCCCCCCCCCCCCCCCCCCCCCCCCCCCCCCACGACTCCGGGCCCTCCTCCACGACGGGGAGGTTCGCCGTGAGGCGATACACCCCGATGCCCACTCCCACCGAGATGGCGATGATCAGCACGTATCCCACGATTCCGACCTCCACCATCGAGCGTACCGCCGCATCCGGGCCATGGCGACGACCGGTTCTCGAGCGGTCCGCCGCTACCATCGACCGATGCGACGACCCCTGCGGTTCGGCGGCTACGTCCTCCTCGTCGTGGTCGCGTTCGCCGCCGGGTGGGTGCCTCTTCCGTACTTCTCTTTCGGTCCCGGGCCGGCGCGCGACGTCGTACCGCTGATCCATGTGGATGGTGCGCGGACCTACGGGTCCTCGGGACATCTGGTGATGACGACGATCCGGTTCACGCAGGTGACCGCGCTCGGCGCCCTGGCCGCATGGATCGACCCGGACCGAGCGGTCGTGGATGAGGAGCGGGTGTACCCACCCGGGCTCTCGCCGTCGGAGGAGCTCGATCGGGCGACATCCCAGATGGACCAGAGCAAGATCGACGCGGCCGCGGTCGTCCTCGCCGAGGTCACCGACTATCCCCGGGAGCATGGCCCGGGCGCCCTGGTGGAGTTCGTAGGCGAGGGCTGCCCGGCGGCGGGTCGCTTGTTCCCGGGAGATCTGATCGTGCGCATCGACGGCCAGCAGGTCGGATCGAGGCGCGAAGCATCCCGCCTCATCGACGCTGTCCCGGTCGGCGGCTCGATCCGGTTCCGCGTCGAGGCCGATGGCGACTCACACGACGTGGGTGTGACCCGAGGACGTTGCCCCGGAGTGGAGGAACCGTTGATCGGCATCCTCCTGGTCGAGCCGTTCCCGTTCGAGATCACGATCGAGAGTGGCGACGTGGGCGGACCGTCCGCCGGACTCATGTGGGCCGTCGGGCTCTACGACCTCCTGACCCCCGGCGATCTCACGGGAGGTCGAACGATCGCCGGGACGGGCTCGATCGATCTCGAGGGCAAGGTGGGACCGATCGGCGGGATCATCGACAAGGTGGTGGCTGCGCGCGAGGCGGACGCCGACATCTTGCTCGTGCCCCAGGACAACTTCGACGAGGTCCGGGGGGTCGACGCCGGTGATCTCACCTTGATCTCGGTGTCGACGTTCGACGACGCCCTCGAGGCGCTCTCCCTATCGGAACCGGCGACCTGAGCTAGGCTGCACGCGATGGCCACCACCGTTCGGCTCCCCTCCTATGCGCGGCGCCGCTGGCCCGTGGTCGCGATCGCCGTCGTCGTGGCGGGGTTCATCCTTCTCTCGTTCCTCTCGAACTTCTACGTGGACATCCTCTGGTACCGGGAGGTCGGCCTCTCCCAGGTCTTCTGGACCCGCATCTGGGCGCAGGCGGGGCTGGGCGCCGCCTTCTTCATCACGTTCTTCGCGCTCCTCCTGGTCAACCTCTACGTGACACGCCGGTTGGCCCCGACGATCGTCGCCCTGACGCCCGAGCAGGAGATCGTCGAGCGCTTCCGGGAGAACATCGAGCCGTACCTCCGGTGGGCCCTTCCGCTCGGCGCCGCGATCCTCGCCCTCTTCGTCGGCCTCGCCGCGTCGGGACACTGGCAGGAGTTCCTGCTCTGGCGCTCCTCCGGTGGGATCGCGTTCGGCGACCCAGAGGCGGTCTTCGGCCGGGACCCCGCCTTCTACGTCTTCACCCTTCCGTGGCTGAAGTACCTGCAGGGTTGGCTGTTCGGAGCGCTGGTAGGGGTCACGTTGATCGTGGGGATCGGTCACTTCCTCCAGGGAGGGATCCGGCCACAGGCGGTGGGCCTGAGCGACAAGGTGGATCCTCAGGTGCGCGCGCACCTCTCGGTGCTCCTCGGTCTCGTGCTCCTGGCTAGGGCATGGGGCTACTGGCTCGGACGGTTCGACCTGCTCACCTCGGAGCGCGGCGTGGTCCACGGCGCGTCCTATACCGACGTCAACGCACAACTACCGGCGCTCACGTTCCTGACGATCGTCGCGGTGATCTGCGCCGTGCTCTTCTTCGTGAACGCGCGGTACCGAGTCTGGAGCCTGCCTATCATCGCCGTCGGGTTGCTGCTGGTCGTCTCGATACTGCTCGGGGCTGCGTACCCGGCGTTCATCCAGCAGTTCCGCGTGGCGCCCAACGAGCAACAGTACGAGCGGCCCTACATCCGACAGAACATCGCGGGGACACGGCGCGCCTTCGGCCTCGAAGAGGTCCGCCTCGAGGAGAGACCGTTCGAGAGCCGCATCTCGGCCGAGGACATCGAAGCCAACGGGACGACCGTGAGCAACATCCGCCTCTGGCGACCCGCGGTGCTCAAGGAGAACTTCCAGTCCGTGCAGCGGATCCGCCAGTACTACGAGTTCGAAGACGTCGATGTGGACCGCTATGACATGAGCGACGGGCAACGACGGGTCCTGATGGTCTCCGGTCGGGAGGTGAGCCAGGAGGGGATCAGCGCCGACGCCCAGACCTGGCAGAACCGCCACCTCGTGTACACGCACGGGTTCGGCGCCGTGGCGGCGCAGGTGAACTCCATCACGGCCGACGGAGCTCCGGTGCTGACGCTGGAGGACATCCCGCCGGAAGGTGAGCCTGCGACCGAGCAACCGCGCATCTACTACGGCGAGGTGAGGGATCCGGAGGATGCGGCATTCGTGGTCGTGAACTCCTTGACCGACGAGCTGGACTACGAGGGGGCAGCGGGGGAGACCCCGTTCACCTACGACGGGGACGGAGGGATCGAGCTGGGCGGCCTCTTCCGGCGAGCCCTGTTCGCCTGGCGCTTCCGGGACACGAACCTCCTGATCTCGGGCCAGGTCACGGCGGACAGCCGGATCCTCATCAATCGAACCATCGGGGAGCGCGCCGCCGACCCCCTGCCGTTCCTGACGTTCGACGCCGACCCCTACCTGGCGGTGACGGACGAGGGGTACGTCTGGATCTGGGACGCCTACACGGCGTCCGATGGCTATCCCTACTCCCAGTCGGTGGATCTAGCGGAGGCGACGGCCGGCCTCCTCGGATCGCAGGAGGTGAATTACCTGCGCAACTCGGTGAAGGCCGTGGTCGACGCGTACGACGGCAGCATCACCTACTACGCTGATCTGGACGAGCCCATGATGCAGGTCTGGGACCGGGCGTTCCCCGGCGTCTTCACGACCATCGACGAAGCGCCCGACGAGCTGCAGAGCCATTTCCGGTATCCGGAGAACCTCTTCCAGGCGCAGGCCTTCCACTTCGCGAACTACCACGTCGAGGATCCCGCCGGGTTCTACCGGAAACAAGATTTCTGGGAGATCCCACCGGACCCCACGCTCCAGCCGGTGAGCACGCTCAATGGCTCGTCCACACCGGATCCGGATGCATCGGGTAGGAAGCTCCTGCCGAGCTACCTCTTGATGAAGCTCCCGGACGATACGGAGGAGCGTTTCCACCTGGTCATCCCATTCCAGCCCGAGAACCGCTTGAACATGGTGGGGTGGATGGCCGTGAACTCCGATCCCGAGGACTACGGAGAGCTTGTTGCTTTCACGTTCCCGTCGGGCCGAGATGTCGACGGGCCCGGCCTGATCTTCTCGCGCATCAACTCCGATCAGGAGTTCTCCGAGGCCCGGACACTCCTGGGTACGGGTGGGTCCGAGGTGCAATTCGGCGACCTGCTGACGATCCCGATCGAGGACTCGATCCTGTACGTGCTGCCGATGTACGTCCGCGCCAACCAGGAGGCGGCGGTACCCGAGCTGAAGCTCGTGATGGTCGTGAACGGATCGAGCGTCTCGGTCGCGACCTCGCTCTCCGAGGCGATCGAGGAGGCCACCGGTGCGATTACAGGAGGCGAGCCCGGAGGCGAGCCGCCGCCCGACGGCGGCACGGGCACCGTGGACCAGCAGGTGCAGCAGTTGCTCAGACAGGCGGTGGAACACTTCGTCGCGGCGGAGGCAGCCCTGCGCGACGGTGACCTCGCGACCTACCAAGCCGAGCTGGAGCAAGCACAAGCACTCGTCGAGCGCGCGAACGATCTCGTGGCCGGATCATCGGGGAAGCCCACGCCGTCGCCTTCCGCGAGCCCCTAGTCCGCTAGGCGGAATCCCGGATCTGCGTGGAGCTCCGCGGTGTCCATCTGGGCCTTCTGGAGGTGCCCCGAGTAGTCCCAGTTCATCGCCTGCCACCGCGTGAACTGGTCGAGGACCCAGAGCCCCGACTGCCGGCTCCCGTTGCCGGAGCGGCCGTTCCCGCCGAACGGCAAGTGTGCTTCCGCGCCCGATGTCGAATTGTTCACACTCACCATCCCTGCGGAGATCCGGTCGCGGAAGTGGAAGACGCTGAGCGGGTCGTTGGTGTAGATGCTGCTCGAGAGGCCGTAGCCGTGGGCGTTGGCGAGCTCGATCGCCTGATCGAACG
>JBPCPX010000074.1:0-24088 GCA_050998695.1 Actinomycetota bacterium | reverse complement strand
GCCTTGGGGAACCGTGGGGGGGGGGTCCGCCGCTACTCGGGCGCGTGCACTGGGGCTCCTGCCGGGGTGCGCTCCGACGTGCTGGCGGTCGAGGTGGACCGGTCACTCATCGCCGCGCTCCGGGAATCGACCGCCGGACTGGATCGCATCCGCGTGCTGCACGCGGACGCGACCGATCGCGAGTGGCAGGACGAGCTCGGCGATGGCGACTGGGTGCTCGTGGCCAACCTCCCGTACAACGTCGCGACACGCCTGGTGCTGGACACCCTCCGGGACGTGCCTCAGGTGCGCCGGCTGGTCGTGATGGTGCAACGGGAGGTGGGGGAGCGCCTCGTCGCGGGCCCCGGCGAGGATCCGTACGGGATCCCCAGTGTCCGGGTTGCCTATCGGGCGGAAGGAGCGCTCGTCCGCCGCGTCCCGCCGTCGGTGTTCTGGCCCCGCCCCAAGGTCGAGTCGGTGGTGGTCCGGCTCGTTCGCAGGGACGAGGCGCCGGTCGGCGTCGACGAGGGACGCCTCTGGGCCGTCGTGGACGCTGGGTTCGCCGAGCGGAGGAAGACGATGCGGAACGCGCTCCGACGGCTAGGCATCGACGGCGACGATGCCGACGGCCTCCTCGTGGGCGCCGCCGTCGACCCATCGGCGCGGGCAGAGACCCTGTCGCTGGAGGACTTCGCACGGATCGCGGAGGCTCTCCCCTCCTTGGCGCCCCCACCTGCGGAGGCCGCGACATGACGGCGCTTGGGATGCCGGCGCACGCGAAGCTGAACGTGTTCCTGCGCGTCCTCGGGCGCCGCGACGACGGTTACCACGACATCGAGACGCTCCTCCTCCCGATCTCGTTCGCCGACCACGTGATCGTGGAGCCCGCGAGCGAGTTGACCCTGTCCCTCGACGGGCCTGCCGCCGCAGGCGTCCCGCAGGACGAGACGAACCTGGCCATCCGCGCGGCTCGAGCGTTGGCGGCCGAGGCCGGTGGAGGGAGTCCGCCCGGCGCACGCATCACGATCGACAAGCGGATCCCGACCGCCGCCGGCCTCGGCGGCGGCTCGGCCGATGCCGCCGCGGCCTTCCTGTTGCTCGACTCGCTCTGGGGAACGGGACTGGGTCGCGACGGGCTCGTCCGGTTGGCAGCCCGGATCGGTTCGGACGTCCCGGCGTTGCTCCTGGGGGAGCCCGCCTACTGCGGTGGTCGTGGCGAGGTCGTGGAGCCGGTGCTCCTGCAGACGACGACATGGGTCGTGAAGCCCTTCGCTTTCGGTGTGTCCTCCGCGGACGCCTACGCGAGGTGGGACGACGCCGCGGCGACGGGGCCTGATCCGGGAGCCCTGATCGCGGCGGCTGAGGCCGGGAACGACGAGCTCCTCGGAAGTGCACTCTTCAACGACCTCCAAGGCCCTGTCGCCGTGGACCATCCGGAGATCTCGGAGACGATCGTTACGTTCATCGAGGCCGGTGCCCGCGGTGCCGTGATGAGCGGCTCGGGCCCGACGGTGGTCGCCCTGTGCTCGTTCGCATCGGCGCAGGATGTCGCGGACGCCGTCCCGGGTTCGTTCGTCGTGGACGCGCCTCCGAGGCCTCCCATGCCTGCCAGAATCGACGATGAACCCTCCGGGGTGGTCTAACGGCAAGACACGGGCCTTTGGAGCCTGGTATGGAGGTTCGACTCCTCCCCCCGGAACGGTTGACTCCCGCGTTCCAGAACGTCAACAGGTGCAGGCGGTAGGCGCGTCGCTTGGATCTTGGATACGGCCCGGCTGACCGTCATCGTGGCGAACGCGTCGTCAAGCGGTAAGCGTCGGTAAGCATTTCAGAAGCCGCAAGAAGGTGCTCACGATCAGCTTCCTCATCTCTCGTGTCCTTTCGGATGCATCAGATCCTCACAGGTAGCCTTCCGGCACGGGCCCGATCACCTCGAGGGAGTATCGCGTGGCGATCTGGGACAACTCCCTCATCGGCCGTGCCCTTCTTCATCGCGTCGCTCAGGTCGTCGAAGTAGCCGACCATGGACGCCGGCAGGTAGATGTTGAGCTTGCGGCTCGCGACCTTCCCTACCCTGAACCCGTGAGGGGTTTCGGCCGGGATGAAGATGAACGACCCGGCCGGGCAGCTGAACTCCTTCTCATCTAAGAAGATGACGTACTCGCCTTCGAGGATGTAGAAGGCCTCCGCGATCCCGTGATGGACGTGCAGCGGCGGTCCGAAATCGGGTGGTTCGTCTGCTTCGAGGAGTGTGAACGTGCCATCCGTCTCGTCCGCGGAAGCCTTGACGGACATCGAGAACGTGCCGAGGTCGATCGGCCTCCTTCGCCCGGTTGGAGCACGTACGCCTCGCCGGCGACTCCATCCATGGTCTCTCCTTTGACGCGGTGACGTGGTCGATGATAGGAGGGTGGCAACCGGCCACGCGTCGCAGCCATGTGGGAGCATGAGCCCGCCTTCCCCGATGGCCGCGATGAACGATGAGGTCTAAGGACTGGACGTGGGCACGACACCCAAGCGCACGCCTCGCTCGCTCGCCGCAGTAGTCCTTGCGGCCGGCAAGGGGAAGCGGCTACGGTCCGACACCCCGAAGGTCCTCCACCAGGTGTGCGGCCGGCCCATCCTGTGGCACACGCTCCAAGTCGTGCGCGCCGCCAAGCCCGAGCGGATCGTCGTCGTGATCGGTCACGGCGCCGACGACGTGCGCGACGCCGTCGGGTCGTGGGAGCTGAAGCCGGCCCCCGTCTTCGTCGAGCAGGCCGAGCAGCTCGGGACCGGCCACGCGGTTCAGATCGCGGAGAGCGCGGTGGGGAAGGTGGACGATGTGCTGGTTGCCAACGGCGACTTCGACCCGATCACGACCGTCGAACTCCGCAAGCTCCTGGCCTCTCACCGCCGGACGGGGGCGGCGGTGACACTCGGATCCGCCGTCCTGGACGAGCCGGGAGGGTACGGCCGGGTGGTCCGCGAGGGCTCCCGCGTTGCCGATGTCGTCGAGGGCCGGGATGCGCCGGCCGACGTTCGCAACCTCAACGAGGTCGCGACGAACTGGATCGCCTTCCGACGCGACCTCCTCTTCGCGACGCTGCCGCTCCTGGATCGCGAGAACCGCCAGCGCGAGTACTACCTGAACCGCGTGACCTCGATCCTCCTCGAGAAGGGCGAGCGGGTCGATGCCCTGGTCTGCGACACCGGTGGGATCCTCGGCGCGAACACACGCGCCGACGTCGCCGCGCTGGAGGCGCTGCTCCGCCGGCGCGTGAACGATGCCCATATGGTCGCCGGGGTGCGCATGATCGACCCGGGGGCGACCTACATCGACGTCGAGGTGAAGATAGGACGCGATAGCGTGATCTACCCGAACACCTTCGTGGAGACCGGCTCACGGATCGGCGTGGGCTGCACGATCGGGCCCTCGACCACGATAGCCCGCTCACGCGTGGGTGACGGTTCTCTCGTCTGGTTCTCCGTCCTCGAGGAAGCGAATGTCGGTCGGAACTGCGAGGTCGGGCCGTTCGCGCGCTTGCGGCCGGGGGCAGTCCTCGACGACGACTCGCTCGTGGGGAACTTCGTCGAGGTCAAGGCATCCCGGATCGGCAAGCGATCGAAGGCGAAGCACCTCACCTACATCGGCAACGCGGAGGTCGGAGCCGGGGTGAACATCGGCGCCGGGACGGTCGTCGTGAACTACGACGGCTACGAGAAGCACCCGACCGTGATCGCCGACGGGGCGAGGATCGGGTCGGATACGATGCTGGTGGCGCCTGTCAAGGTCGGCAAGGGCGCCGTGACGGGGGCGGGCTCGGTGATCACGAAGGATGTGCCGGCCGGCGCGCTCGCGGTCGAGCGGGCCGACCAGAAGACGGTGAAGGGCTACCGGAAGCGGGCCGACGAGAAGCACGGCTCGAAGGGGAAGCGGTAGGGGGCGACCGTGGAGATCATCACCAAGAAGCGGATGATGCTGTTCTCCGGCACGATCCATCCGGCGCTCGGCAGCGAGATCGCCGAGAACCTCGGCATCCCGGTGAGCCACAGCGAGCTCCGGAGGTTCGCGTCGGGAGAGATCTACTTCCGATCCGAGGAGAGCGTGCGCGGCGCCGACGTCTTCGTCGTGCAGTCGCATTACGAGCCGGTCAACGAGGCGTTGATGGAGCAGCTGATCATCATCGACGCGATGAAGCGTGCCTCCGCCAAGCGGATCAACGCCGTGATCCCGTACTACGGATACTCCCGGCAGGACCACAAGGCACTCTCCCGGGAGCCGATCAGCGCGAAGCTCGTGGCCGACCTGCTCTCGACGGCCGGCGCGGACCGCGTGATCTCTGTCGACCTCCATTCCGGTCAGATCCAGGGTTACTTCGACTTCCCCTTCGACCATCTGACCGCGCTGCCGATCCTGTCCGACTACTTCAAGGACGAGCTGGGTCTGCACGGCGACCACCTCGTCGTGGTGGCGCCGGACGCGGGTCGGATCAAGACCTCCGAGAAGCTGCGCGAGTATCTCCACGCAGACCTGGCCTTCCTGTACAAGCGGCGGTCGCGGAAGGAAGCCCACAAGATCGAGGAGATGGCGGTCGTCGGTGAGGTCGAGGGCCGGCCGTGCGTGATCGTCGACGACATGATCGACACCGCCGCGACCATCTCGAAGGGCGTTCAGGTGCTGGCCGAGATGGGGGCGGGGCCGATCTTCGTCGGCGCGACCCACGGCCTGTTCAGCGGCAAGGCTCGCCAGCTGCTGGAGGAGGCCCCGATCGAGCAGGTGGTCGTGACCAACACGGTGCCGATCACCGAGGAACGGACGTTCGCGAAGCTGAAGGTGCTGTCGATCGCTCCGTTGATCGCGAACGGGCTGCGAGCCGTCTTCGAAGACTCCTCGGTCTCCGAGATCTTCGGCGGCGACAACCAGGTCTGACGACAGCTCAGTCGAGGCAGTACGTCGTGACCCGAGCGATCACCGGATCTGCCTCGTGTCCGAGGAGACCGGCCTCGAGGGCGAACGCGTTCGCCTCCTCCTCGGTCCCGAAGTACACCGCGACTCTCCACGAGGCATCCGTGCCGAGCGCCTCAGCGGCGCCTCGATCGCAGGCGAGATCTCCCTGCTGTGCCTGTACTCCGTGCTCGTTGAAGAGCCGTCCGACCACATCGTTCGCTTCGCCGCTACCCTCCGAGCCGAGCCAAACGTACACCCCCCAGTAGCTGCCCCCGTGCGCAGGATCCACCGGCATCGGCGCCACCGCCTCAGCCTCGGAGACGCCCCAGCCCATCCCTTCCTCGAAAAGCACCCCACCGCCGGAGTCGAGGTACTCGAAGAGCCCGGAGCCTTGGGACGGCAACGCCATCACGCATACCTTCCGGTCCGGGTCGGTCCAACCGAGCGGGCCCATCTGACATCGGAACTGCGTGGGTGGATCCGTTCCGTCATCGCTCGCGAACCGGATCGCGACCACCTCGGGAGACACGGACCCGAAGAGTAGGTTCAGCTCCGTCGTCGTCAGGCCGTGCATCGATGGCTGGGTTCCAGCCAGCGAGGCCTCGAGCGGCCTCGGGCAGAGCGGTTCGCTCCGTTCGCCCCCGAGCATGACGTGGATACAGGCCGTGTCGTCAGCGAAGGCGCCCGTGAATCGGACCCGATACCGCTGACCGAACGCATCGCCGGCGAGCTCGACCTCGTCTGCTCGCGGCTCGGCGGGGGGTGTCCTCTCGTACTGACCGGTCTGGAACGGATCCGTGTCGCTTCGAAGGATCGAACGGAGCCCCGCGAACGATCCTACCGCCAGGCCGACAGCCACCAGCGCCGACCCGAGAACGGTGCCCACCTGGCGGCGGCGGCCGCGCCGCAGCACCTGCGGCGGCGGGGCCCCCGAGGTGCCGAGCGTCGAGACGGGCGCCTCACCCGCCTTGTCGCGGAACAGCTCGCGGAGCTCGCGTTCGATGTCCGTGGTCATCCGTCCTCACCCCTGATCCCTTCGCGGAGCGCGGCCGTCGCTCGCGCCGTCAGTGACTTCACCGCGGCCACCGAGCAGCGCAGCGCGTCCGCCGTCTCTCGTTCCGACAGATCGTCGTAGTAGCGGAGGACGAGCACCGCCCGCTGCCGAGGCGGCAACGTCGCGAGTCGGCGCCACATGTCCTCCCGGCCCGCGACGTCGGGCAAGCCCAACGTCGCGGCCCGCTCGACCCTCCCGCTCTCCTTCGAAAACCATTCTCGTTCGACCCGCACCCGGCGGAGCCGCGACGTGTGCAGGTTCACGATGGTGCGACGCAGATACGCGTCGAACGCCTCGTGCGCACGAAGGTGTCCGAACCGTCCGACGCAACGCACGAACGCGTCGTGTACGAGATCCTCCGCCTGTGCGCGGTTCTGCGTGAGCAGGAACGCCAGCCGGTTCGCCGCGGGGACGTGCCGCACGTAGAGGTCCGCCAGCTCGCCCTTCGGCTCGGTCACGGCCGTCCCTTCCTGCGACTCGACGAGGATCCGCGTCATACCTCCAAGACGCACGAGCAGCCCCGAAGGTGTCGCCGGATCCCTGTCAGTCTCCGTCCGCGGTGTCCAGCTTGTGGAGCCTCGGCCCCACGCAGTCCTCGCGCAGGGGAAGCTCGAACGGCTCCTGGGGATCCTGCTCGAAGTCGAAGAGGTAGCTCAGGTTGAACGCATCACGGTCCCGATGGGTGAGCTGGGACAGCCCCCAGTTGTCCTCGATGAAGCGCAGGACGCTCGAGAACTCACCGAGCTGCGAGTCGATGTAGCCGGGCTTCGCGTAGGGGCTGATCGTGAGCAGTGGGACGCGGAAGCCGAACCCGAACTCGTCCACCTGCGGCGGCGGGACGTGATCGTAGAACCCCCCGTAGTCGTCCCATGTGATGAAGATCGCGGTGTCCTTCCAGAACGGGCTCCGCATGACCGCGTTCACGATCTCCGTCGTCCAGTTCTCTCCGTGGCAGAAGCTCCACTCGGGGTGCTCGCTCAGCTCGTAGCGCGGGGTGACCCACGTGACGGGAGCCAGGCGTCCGTCGTCGACGTCGGCGACGAAGTTGTCGACCGGGAAGATGTGGCGTTGCCAGATCTCGGGGTTCATCCGGACGCGCTCGATCGCGGAGAACGCGGACCAGACGTAGCCGCGCTGGTCGTTCCACGCGGCGTAGTAACCCCACGGGATCCCCGCGCCGTCCAGGAGGTCGGCCTCGGTCCGGAAGTCGAAGCACGGCGGCACCCGTTCCACCTGCCCCTCGCTGTCGATCACCTCGATGGTGACCTCTTCGAGCGTGTCGCATCCCCACGATTTCGCGAGGCCGGTCTCTTGGGTGAACAACGTCGCGCGGGCCTGATCTTGGAGGGGATTGTGGTGCGTCCCCCCTGACTGCGCTGCGATCGTGTAGAGGTGGTTCGGGAACGACGGGCCCTGGGCGGATGCGAAGAAGTTGTCCGAGAGAGCGAACTCCTCGGCCCAACGCCAGTAATTGGGGAGGTCCTCTGGTCCCCGCATCTGTGTGTACGCGAATCGGTCGCCGACGTCGTTCCTCGCGAACTTGTTCATCCGCCCCTCGTTCCAGGACTCGATCCCGCAGTCGTAACAGTGGGGGATGTCGTCGGGCAGGCGGTCGGGTGGAGGCGTGAGCGGGCGCAGCTCGTCGCCGTCGTACCCCTCGGTGACGCCTTCCACACCAGGGAACCGACCGAACAGGTGATCCATCGTCCGGTTCTCCTTGATCACGAACACGACGTGCTTGATGGGCCATCGCGTCTCGAACGCCGAGGCGTCCGTGCGCTCCGGTCGGCCTGGTGGAAGCAGATCGGGGGTCTCCCTCGCGCGCGGCGGCCCCTGACACGTCGCCGTCAGCAGGACCATGCCCAGCAACGCGGAGGCGGCGCGAGCGGAACGCATCGGCTCGGGATGCTAACGGGAAGCCGCGATCGAGGTCCGCATGTGTCCCGGTCGGTGCACGGCCGCTGGTACGATGACCGGCCGTATCGACCATCCGAAAAGGGACCTCTGACCTGCCATGGAAGCCATCCTCCACGCCGAACCTCGCACCGAGAAGGGCAAGGGCCCCGCGCGACGTCTGCGCGCCAGCGGGCGCGTCCCCGCCACCCTCTACGGTGCCGGTGTGGATGCCACGTCTATCCACGTGAGCGCCCTCGACCTGCTTCACGTCTTCCACGCGATGGGCCAGGCGAGCGTTCTGGTCGACCTGAAGCTCGACGGCGACGAGTACCTCACCATCGCCCGTGAGATCCAGCGCGACTTGATCCACAACCGCTTCATCCACATCGACTTCATGGCGGTGCGGCGCGACGAGAAGATCACCGTGAACATCGAGCTGCACGAGATCGGCGATTCGGTCGGCGTGCATGCCGGCGGCGTGGTGGAGCACCACCTCCGCGAGGTCGAGGTGGAGTGTCTCCCGGCCAACGTCCCCCAGCGGATCGAGTTCGACATCACGTCGTTGAAGATCGGCGATTCTCTGCGCGTGGGTGACCTCACGCCGCCCGAAGGCGTCGAGTTCCTGACCGACCCGGACACGATGGTGCTCGCGGTCGTAGAGCCCGCGGTGATGGATACCGAGCTGGACCTGGCCGTGGCAGGCGAGGAAGCCCCGGAGGTGGCGCTGGAGGAGGCTGCCGCCGAGGGCGAGGTTCCCGAGGGCGAAGAGGGCGAAGAAGGCGAGTCCGCCGAGGGCGAGGGTGGCGAAGGCGCCGCATCCGAGGGGGGCGCCGAAGGCGAGTCCAAGGCCCCCGAGGGGGACGGCGAGAGCTAACCGATGGCCTGGCTCGTCGCCGGCCTCGGCAATCCCGGCGATCGATTCGCGAGGACCCGGCACAACGTCGGCCGGATGGTCGCCCAGGATCTCGCCGACGAAGCGGGCGAGCGGTTCCGGAAGGTGCGCTTCCTCCCCGCGGAGACCGCCGAGATACGTGTCGGCGACGAGCGGGTGTTGCTCGGCCGCTCGACCCGGTTCATGAACGAGTCGGGTCCCTCGTACGCCTCCCTGGCGAAGAAGCAGGGGATCGAGCCGTCCCGGCTCATCGCCGTCCACGACGAGCTGGACATCCCGGCCGGCACGATCCGGGTCAAGCTCGGCGGCGGCAACAGCGGTCACAACGGACTGCGCTCGCTCGATCAGGCCCTTCGCACCCCGGAGTACGTGCGGGTCCGGGTCGGAATCGGCCGCCCGCCGGGCCGGCAGGATCCGTCGGATTTCGTGCTCCAGCCCGTGGGCTCGCGTGACGAAGCTGGCCTCGCGCTCCTCGTGAGCCACGCGGCCGATGCCGTGCGGTCGCTGATCGCCTATGGCCTCGAGCGAACACAGGATCGCTTCAACCGCTCCACACCCAGCCCGTAGCCACCCGTAGCCCGAACGGGGGACTTCCCCCTTCAGGTCCATCGACCTGGGTCGATACCCCAGGCATGGTGCAACGCCCCTGTCCCGTGAGGCGTGGCCTTCTTCGAGGCCGTCTCCTCACACTGACTGCTCATGGCGCGTGCACGCCCCGGCGCCGCGGGGGTGGTCCGTGACCACCGCTTCTGACACACCACTCATCCCTGTCGTTGCCCCGGATGCCCGCAGACGGCTCGTCGTGCGGGCCTACGAGGTCTTGGTGGCGATCCCATTGATCGCCTATCTGGGCTGGGAGTCGTTGCGAGCGCCCACCGACTTCCTCGACTGGAGGATCCTGGTATGGGCCTGCGCGATCGCCCTCGTACACCTCATGCCCATACCGCGCAGGATGCCCTTCCCGTTCAGCTTGAGCTTCCCGTTGCAGTTGTCGGTCGCTCTCCTGTATCCGCCACCTGTGGCGGCAGTCATCGTGTTGGCGGCGTCGATCGATCAGGAGGAGCTCCGCGGTGAGCATCCCCCACTTACGATCGTCTTCCGGCATGCGCAGGTCGCCCTGTTCGTACTGGCGCAAGGAACGATCTTCCATAGCCTGACCGCTCTCGACGACCGATGGTTCGTGGTCGGCTCCGTCGTGGTCTTGACGGCGCTCATCGGCTACGCGATCAGCACCATGGTCACCGCCGAGTGGCAGACGCTTCGATACCGACATCGCCTCGATCACGTCCTGCGCGCGATGCACGAGGGTGTGATGGCGGAGTTCCTGATGTCGTACCTGGGCCTCGCGTTGTTCAGTGTCCTGGTCGCGATCACGACGCGCGAGATCGGTCTCTGGGCGATCGCGGTGTTCATCGCCCCACTCGCGTTCGCCTGGCAGATGTTGCACCGGACGCATTCCTTGGAGCTCGCGACCGAAGAGCTCGCCCGGAAGCAGGCCGAGAACGAGTATCAGGCGTTTCACGACCACCTCACCGACCTCCCAATCGGCTGCTGTTCCTCCGGAGCCTCGCAACGGCGATCGAGGAAGCCGAGGACGCTGGTGGGAAGATCGGCGTGATGTTGATGGACCTCGATCACTTCAAGGAGGTCAACGACGCGCTCGGGCACCATTTCGGGGACAAGCTCCTAGCAGCCATCGGACCGCGGATCGCCCAGTCGCTCCGTGAGGGCGATGTCATGGCCAGGCTCGGTGGCGACGAGTTCGGGGTGCTGCTGACGAACCTCCCGCACGAAGAGACGGCCTCGATCGTCGCGGAACAGATCGTCGAAGGTCTCCGCCGACCGATCCGTGTCGAGGAGCTCGATCTCGACGTCTCCGGCAGCCTCGGCGTCGCGTTGTATCCGGCCCATTCGGAGGATCCCGACATGTTGCTTCGCCACGCGGACGTCGCGATGTACGCGGCGAAGGAATCGGGTCTCGGCTTCGAGGTCTACGACGAGATCATCGACCGGTACAAGCCCGAGCTCCTGACCCTCGTGACGCAGGTGCGCCCCGCGATCGAGGACAACCAGTTCCGGATGTACCTCCAGCCGAAGATCCGCCTGTCGGACGGACGCGTCGCCGGCGCTGAGGCGTTGATCCGCTGGGAACACCCGACGCTTGGGCGACTCTCGCCCGCCGACTTCATCCCGATGGTCGAGAAGACCGTCCTACTGAAGCCATTGACGTACTGGGCGATCGAGGATGTGGTGCGCACCCTGCGGTCGTGGGCAGACTACGATGTCCGTCTTCCGGTGGCGGTCAACCTGTCACCACGGAGCCTGCTGGACCAGGATCTGCCCGACCTGGTGGGGGGCCTTCTCGAGCGGTTCGACGTGCCGGCGGCGCTCCTGAAACTCGAGCTGACCGAGAGCTTCCTCGTCGCCGACTCGGGCCGGTCGGACGCCGTCTTGAATCAGCTGGCTCGGCTGGGGGTGGGCTTGTCGATCGACGACTTCGGGACAGGGTTCTCCTCGCTCTCCTACCTGAAGAGGCTGCCGATCGAGGAGCTCAAGATCGACCGCTCGTTCGTGTCGCACATGCTCGTTCGGGCCGACGACTTCACGATCGTCCGCGCCACCGTCGAGCTGGGTCGCAACCTCGGCCTCCGTGTCGTCGCGGAGGGCGTGGAGGAGCGGGAGACGTTCGATCGGCTCGGCGACTTCGGCTGCGACGAGGCGCAGGGCTTCTACATCGCGAAGCCTCTCGAGCCCGAGGCGTTCTGGCAGTGGTTGTCCGCTCGCGAGGCGGAATTCCACGTCGATGACGAGACGGCGCCCCCATCCGGCGACGCCGCCGCGAACGACCGCGCCGCGAAGAAGCGGACCGGCGGAAGGCTCCGCGCCGTCTAGACTTCCTTCCTCGAGACCCCGTCGCGACCGCGACGGGGCTGTTCGCGTTGCTGCGTTGCGTTTCGGGGAGGTGGGATGTCGCTCAGGGAGGTGCTCCAGGCACTCGTCACGTCAGAGCCGTTCGAGCGGCTCCTCCTGGAACGTGCCCGCCCGATCGTGGCGAGAGCGGACGCGGGGCACGACTTCCTCCTGGGGGGACTGGCGGTTGCACTGGATGCCCCGCTGATGGTGGTCACGCCCGGTCCCCGGGAGGCGGAGGAGCTCGCCTCGGAGATCGGGGCCTACCTCGGATCGGAGGCCGTCGCGCTCCTCCCGGCGTGGGACGCACTCCCGTACGAGGGGATGGATCCGGCGCCCGAGGTCGCGGACCGGAGGGCCGACGCCCTCGGGCGTCTCCGCGCGGCCGAAGGGCCGTTCGTGCTCGTCGCCCCCTACCTCGCGGCGATGCAGGCGGTGCCGCCGACCCTCGGGACGGTGGCGCCGCTGCAGCTCCGGGAAGGGGTGGAGCTGGCGCCGGACACGCTCGCGGAACGACTCTCTGAGCTGGGGTACGTCCGGGTCGACGTCGTCGAGCACCGTGGTGAGTTCGCCGTCCGGGGAGGCGTCGTCGACGTGTTCCCCGGCATCGCTCGTCGTCCGGCCCGGCTGGAGTACTGGGGCGATGAGATCGAGCGGCTCCGCGAGTTCTCGCCCTCGACCCAGCTCTCGACCAAGGAAGCGGAAGCGATCGAGATCTCGGCCGTGCGGGAGCTCCTGCCCGACGACGAGCTCCGGTCGGTCGCGGCGCGCCGTTCGCCCGAGATGCCCGATCGGTTCCGCGACGGGCTCCAGCGACTGGCCGACGGGCTGCGCTTCGAGGGTGCAGACACACTGGCGCCGTTCCTCTTCGACCACATGCCGACGCCGGGTCAGCTCCTGCCGGCCGGCTCCTGGGTCGTGTTGACCCAGGCCCAGCGCACGCTCCAAAGATCCGCGCAGACGTTCGCGGAGGCCGAGGCGCTGGCCGCCGCGATCGACTGGCCGGGCCCCAGGATGCTCTCGCCGCTCGAAGATGCGATCGAGGGTCATGTGCAACTCCGACTGACCGAGTTCACGGACGGGATCGATCTCGCGATCTCGGGCTGGGGGACCGCCGAGGGGAACGCCGGCGAGCTCGCGAACCGTCTGGAGCGAGCCGCGGCCGACGGCACGAGGATCGTGCTCGTCGGTCGCGGCCACGGCTCACTCCAGCGAGCCGCCGAGGTCGTCGGGGATGTTCCCGTCGAGCGGATCGAAGCGCCACTCGCATCCGGCTTCCTTTTCGAGCCGGGGCGTCTTGCCGTCGTCACCGAGGAGGATCTCTTCGGCTCCCGTCGCCACACGCGGAGCGCGCCGAGGTTCGCGAGCCGAGCCACCGCGTCGGTCGCCGATGAGCTGGAACCCGGCGACTTCGCCGTCCACCGGATCCACGGAGTGGGCCGATACGGCGGGGTCGTCCACCGTGAGCTGGCCGGCGCGGAGCGCGACTACCTGATCCTGGAGTACGCCAGCAACGACAAGCTCTACGTCCCGTCGGAACAGGTCGGCATGGTGGCGAAGTACCTGGGTGGAGACGCTCCCCGGCTCCACCGCCTCGGTGGGTCGGACTGGGCGCGCGCGACGGCGAAGGTCAAGCGAGCCGTCAAGGACATGGCCGGGGAGCTGGTCCGTCTCTACAGCGCTCGGATGGCCGTCCCGGGACACGCGTTCGGTCAGGACACACCGTGGCAGCTCGAGTTGGAGGACGCCTTCCCGTACGAGGAGACGCGCGACCAGGTGACCGCGATCGACGAGGTCAAGGTGGACATGCAGCAACCGATCCCGATGGACCGGCTGATCTGCGGAGACGTCGGGTTCGGGAAGACGGAGATCGCCGTCCGCGCCGCCTTCAAGGCCGTGATGGACGGCAAGCAGGTCGCGGTCCTGGTGCCGACGACGTTGCTCGCGGAACAGCACTTCGTGACGTTCGGCGAACGGTTCGCGCCTTATCCGGTGAAGGTGGCGATGCTCTCCCGATTCCTGTCGCCGGCGCAGCAGAAGGACGTCGTCGCGGACGTGGCGGCGGGTCGCGTGGACGTGGTGATCGGCACGCACCGGCTGCTCGGGGCAGATGTCTCGTTCCGGGACCTGGGCCTGTTGGTCGTCGACGAGGAGCAGCGGTTCGGCGTGGCGCACAAGGAACGCCTGAAGCGGTTCCGCGCGCATGTCGACGTCCTCACGATGACGGCGACGCCGATCCCCCGGACCCTTGAGATGGCGCTCACCGGCATCCGCCAGATGTCCACGGTTGACACGCCGCCGGAGGACCGGCAACCCGTGCTCACCTACGTCGGTGGCTATGACGAGGGGCTCGCGCTCGGCGCCGTCCGTCGAGAGCTGCTACGCGAAGGTCAGGTCTTCTGGGTCCACAACCGTGTCGCGACGATCGACCGACAGGCCGCCTGGCTGCAGCAGCAGCTGCCCGAGGCGCGGATCGTCATGGCGCACGGTCAGATGGACGAGGACACGCTGGAACGGCAGATGGTCCGCTTCTGGGATCGCGACGCCGACGTCCTCATCTGCACGACGATCATCGAGTCCGGACTCGACGTGCCGAACGCGAACACCCTGATCGTCGACCGGGCCGACAAGCTCGGGCTTGCCCAGCTCTACCAACTACGCGGACGGGTGGGAAGGAGCGGCGAACGCGCGTTCGCCTACTTCTTCTTCCCACCTGTCCGGGAGCTCACCGAGGAGGCGCACGAGCGCCTGGCGACGATCTCTCGTCACCAGGCGCTCGGGTCGGGGTTCCGGATCGCCCTGCGCGACCTCGAGATCCGCGGCGCCGGGAACCTCCTCGGCGCCGAGCAGCACGGACACATCGCGGCGGTGGGGTTCGACGCGTACTGCCGCATCCTCCAGCAGTCGGTCGCCGAACTACAGGGTCAGCCCATCGCAGAAGAGAAGGAGCTCAGGATCGACCTGCCGGTGCGTGCGTTCGTGCCGCCCGGCTGGGTGGCGCAGGAATCCCTGCGGCTCGAGCTCTACCGCCGGATCTCGCTCGCCGCGGATCACGATGCGCTGGAGCGGATCCGCGAGGAGACGATCGATCGCTACGGAGCCCTTCCCACGGAGGTGGAGACCCTGTTCGCGGTGGCGTCCCTCCGGGTCACCAGCCGGCAGCTCGGGATCGAGGAGGTGTCAACCTATCGGGACCAGGTGCGCATCCGTCCGGTGGAGATCCCGGAGGCTCTGCGGCTTGACCTCACGGAGCGGGTGCCGGGTGCGACGTTCCACGAGGCGAAACGAACGCTGAACTTGGCGCCGGACCGGATCGCGGGCACCGAGCTCCCAGGCTGGGTGGAGGCTCGGCTGCGAGAGGCGATCGGCGACGCCATCTCCATCGCTGACGAGGCTCGCCGGTAGACTTCTCCCTCTGATGTCTGTTCCCGGTTCCGCTCGCGTGGTCCTTCTCGTCCTGGCATTGAGTGCCTGTGGCCTGAGCAAGCCCGAGGTTGCGCGTGTGGGCGATCAGGACATCCAGGATGCGGACCTTCGAGAAGCCGTCGGCCTGCAGGAGGCGCTCGCGGACCTGCAGGGGACCGCATGCGGAGGCGAGGCCGTCGCGGGCGGAGAGGGTGAAGGCGCCGCGTGCAACCGGATCGCGCTCTCCGGCGAGCTCCTGTGGCTGGCGGTCGCCGGGTACGCGGATACCAACGACATCACCGCCGCCGACGACGAGGTCGAGGGGGCGATCTCCCAGCTCGAGGGGCAGTTCGGCCCCGACGTGCTGGCACAGGCGCTCGGCGCACACGACGTGACGCGCGACGATCTCTTCGAGCTCGGACGAAGGATCCTGACGATCCGTGCGGTGCGGGCGGCGATCGCCGAGGAACGAGTCGGGGCCGAGGAGCTCCGCTCGCGATACGACGAACGCGCGCTCGAGTTCACGACCGTGGACGCGAACCACATCCTCGTCGAGACCGAGGCGGAGGCGAAGAGCGTCTTCCGACGTGTCCAGGACGCGACGGAGGCCCAGTTCATGGCGCTCGCTCGAAAGGTCTCGACCGAGCCCAACGCGAAGGAAAGCGGTGGGAGTCTCGGGAGCGCTCCCGCGACACAGTATGTGCCCGAATTCGCCGGCGCCACCGTCGCCCTCGAACCGGGGGAGGTCTCGCAGCCGGTGCAGACGCAGTTCGGGTGGCACGTGATCTACCTGGTCGACAAGGAGGTCACGCCGTACTCGGAGGCGAAGGCGGGGCTGCTCGAAGCGCTCGCCGATCGCGAGTTCCAGGGATGGCTGTCGGATCGGGCCGAGGAGCTCGGCGTCGAGGTGAACCCGAAGTACGGGCGCTTCGAGCCCGATAGTTTCTCGCTGGCCGCTGTCCGGAGCACCGACCCGGAGGGTGAACCCGCGTCGCCGTCGCCGTGAGCGGCGATCGCGCGGATCCGGCGCCGCACGTCCCGGCCGGCCCCGTTCCCTCGTCCGAGGAGGGTCGCCGCCTGCTCGACCTCGTGAAGGTGATGGCGCGCTTGCGGGGGCCGGGCGGGTGTCCGTGGGACAGCGAGCAGACGCATCAGTCGCTCGCGCATCCCTTGCTCGAGGAGACGCACGAGCTGCTCGACGCGATCGATTCGGGCGACTCCGATGCGATCCGGGACGAGCTCGGCGATCTGTTGCTGCAGGTCGTGTTCCACGCCGAGATCGCCTCGGACGAGGGGCGCTGGGACGTCGACGATGTCGCGAAGCGGCTCATCGAGAAGCTCGTGCATCGCCACCCCCACGTCTTCGGGGACGTCGAGGTCTCCGGCTCCGAGGAGGTCCTCACGAACTGGGAGAAGCTCAAGGCGGAGGAAGGGACGGGTCCGCGGCCGGGCGTGGAGGAAGAGATCCCGGCCACGCTGCCCGCCCTCGCCCGGGCGGCCAAGGTGCAGCGCCGCGCCGCCGGGTGGGGGATCGAGTGGGGGAGCCCGGAGGCCGCCGTGGCGGCGCTCCGAGAGGAGGTCGGCGAGCTCTCGGGAGCATCGGACGATGCGGAGCGGGAGATCGGCGAGGTCTTGTTCGCCGCCGTGGCAGCTGCCCGGAAGCTCGGCGTCGACGCCGAAAGCGCCCTGCGGCGAAGCACGCGTGCCTTCGCCGAGCGCTACGAGCGCTATCGGGCGCTGGCCGAGGAGCGGGGTCTCGACCTGGAGTTGGTTTCCGACGACGAGGTCCGCGACCTGTTCCGCGAAGCCCGAGATCCGTAGGGTTCAAGGGTCAGGCGCGTGTGAACACGGCGACCTGCCACACGCGGCGATGCGCCGCGAGTGTCTTCCGGAAGCCCGCGGCCGCGATCCGTCGATCGACCGCGTCGAGGTCGTGGACGAAGGCGCGGAACCCTCGGAACTTCCGCTCCCGCAGACGGAACCACCTGTTCGAGATGGCCACCGAGACTCGATTGAACCGTCCCATGAGGCCCGTGTGGATCGGGGCCGTGTACGCGAAGACGTCGCCCGCCGCGTTCAGCGAGTTCTCCAGCAGCTGATCCACGCTCGGGTAGCAGCAGAGCACCCGGTTCAGCGCGATCACATCGTGTCGCCGGAGGGGTTCGACGGCGCCGTTGCCCACGGAGAAGGTCGCTCGATCCGCCAGCCCGCGCTCCGCGGCGAGCGACCGAGCCTCCTCGATGGCTCCTCGGCCCAGGTCCATGCCGTCGGCGCTCGCGGCACCGCGAGCGAGCGTCGCGAGCGCGAGATCGCCGACGCCGCAGCCGAGATCCAACACCGTCCTTCCTCGGAGGCCTTGACCCTCCAGGGCGGCGAGCAGGAACCGTGTGATGTCGGCGGCCGTTCCCCGCTTACGGGCTCGCGCGGCGTTCTCGGATGCCCACTCGTCGAAGCAGCAGGCCTGCGGTCGCTCCCCCTGATCCACGGGGGCAGTGTGCGTCGCCGTGCTCGCATCCGCAACCGATATCGTCGGCCGACGTGAGCGAGGACCGCGACAGGGTCGAGGCGTACATCCGGTGGCGGGAGGAAGCTCGGATCCGATCCCGTCGGTAGGTTCTGGCAGTTCACGAAGCCGCCCGGGGGTGAGTCCCTCCGGTAGCTCGTCGAAATCCCGGGCGGTGGCTCCACGTGGTCTACGATTCGGAGCCCGATGTCACTGATCGAGTCCGTCCGCGCGCGCGAGATCCTCGACTCTCGTGGGGATCCCACGATCGAGGTGGACGTGTGGCTCGACGACGGCGCGTTCGGCCGTGCGTCGATCCCGTCGGGGGCCTCGACCGGAGCGCACGAGGCGCTCGAGCTCCGTGATGGGGAACAGAACCGGTTCGATGGCAAGGGCGTTCTGAAGGCCGTCGCGAACGTCCACGACGCGATCGCGCCGGCCCTGGCGGGGATGGACGCGTACGAGCAGCGGTCGGTCGACCGCGCGCTGCTCGACCTCGACGGCTCGGACGACAAATCGAACCTCGGCGCGAACGCGGTCCTCGGCGCCTCCCTCGCCGCCGCGAAGGCCGCCGCCGACTCGCAGGGGCTGCCCCTCTGGCGATCTCTCGGCGGGCCGAACGCGCACGTCCTGCCCACTCCGATGTTGAACGTGATCAACGGCGGGGCGCACGCGGACAACGAGCTCGAGCTGCAGGAATTCATGGTGATGCCGGTCGGCGCCTCGTCGTTCTCCGAGGCGCTCCGATGGGGGGCCGAGTGCTTCCACGCGCTGAAGAGGATCCTCCACGACAAGGGACTGTCGACGGCGGTCGGTGACGAGGGCGGGTTCGCGCCCCAGCTAACGACCGGTGCGGAGGCACTCGAGCTGCTCCTACAGGCGATCGAGTCAGCCGGCTTCGAGCCCGGCGGCGAAGTCGCCCTGGCGATGGATCCCGCGACCTCCGAGCTCGCGACCGGCGACGGTCGCTACCACCTGGAAGGTGCCGATCTGACCGCGGACGACATGATCGCTTTCTGGTCCGGTCTCCTCGACCGCTTCCCCATCGTCTCGATCGAGGACCCGCTCGGAGAGGACGACTGGGAGGGATGGGCGAAGCTGGTCGCGACCGTCGGCGGCCGTACCCAGATCGTCGGGGACGACCTGTTCGTGACGAACGTGGAACGGCTGGAGCGCGGCATCCGCGAGCGCGGCGCCAACGCGATCCTGATCAAGGTGAATCAGATCGGCACCTTGACGGAGACGCTGGACGCGATCGCCTTGGCGCAGCGGAGCCGCTTCGGTGTAGTCGTGTCTCATCGCAGCGGGGAGACCGAGGACACGACGATCGCCGATCTCGCGGTCGCGACGAACGCCGGGCAGGTCAAGGCGGGCGCGCCCTCACGGGGCGAACGTACAGCGAAGTTCAACCAGCTCCTGCGGATCGAGGAACATCTCGGCGACGACGCACGCTACGCGGGCGCCGAACTGCTCGGTGGGGGCGGCGGGTAGCAGGTGCGGATGACGGCTACTTCCCCTGCCGTCTCTGCCGGTGCCATCCGGACACGAGACACATCGCCGAGCCGGCGCCGTCGCGCCCGCCTCACGGTGCGCGCGACCGTCCTGTTGACGCTCATCGTCGGTGTGCTCGCCCTTTCCGTCGCGCCCGCGCAGATGTACTTCGAGCAGAAGGCGGAGCTCGCCCAGTTCGAGCAGCAGGCCGCGGCGCTGGAACGGAAGAACGGCGCGCTCGCCGCTCGCACCGAGCAGCTCCGCGACCGGGCATTCCTCGAGCGACTCGCGCGCCAGTGCCTGGGGATGGTGAAACGCGGCGAGATCGCGTTCGTCGTGGTTCCGAAAGAAGGTGTGCCTGTACCTCCCCCCCAGTGCTAACGGGCGGGCGAGGCGAGAGGCGAGAGGCGAGTTGGCGCGTTAGGCCGCGTCTCGTGGATCGAACCTGACCTCGCCGGCCTCGGCGATCATGCGGTAGCCGATCCGGCGGTATACGGCGTTCGATGTCGGGTTGTCGAGGTCGGCGTACAGGAAGCAGAGCGAGCGACCGGTCCCGAGCAGCCAACGACTCTGCTCCGCGACGAGCGTCGTCGCGTAGCCCCGTCCTCGCAGCTCGGGTGGCGTATACACGGGGCCGATGCGCATCCCGTTCGGCGTTGCCCCGCCGTAGCCGGAGATCGACACCGGTTGGCCACCGTCCTCCCAGAACCACAGGCCCGCATCCTCGGTGGCCGCGAGTCGAGACTCCACGAAGCGGATCTGCCGTTCCGCCTCGTTGTCCTCGGGAAGCGCTTCCTCCGCGAAGGCGACGATCCATCGGATCACCTGATCCCGATCCCCGGGAGTCACCGGACGCGCGTTCCCGGGAGCCGCAGGGAGGGGCAGGATATCTCGCAGCTCGTAGACCCCGTGGCGAAGCACCCTCGTGGCAACCAGATCGTTCTCCGATGTCCACGCGCCGACGAACGCCTCGAGCTCGGGGATCGCCGCGATCACGCCCGGGAGCGCCTGCCTCTCCTGAAGCAGGCGATCGACGAGCGCGTCGAGCGCCGCGTCGTCGGAGGGCTGCGCGAGCACCAGGTTGAACGGATGCGTCCGGAGCGCGACGCCGGCCACGTCGTTCCCCTCCGAGACCACCCACAGGTCGAACGCCTCGTAGAGATCCGGTCGCTGGATCAGCGTGGTGGAGATCCCGAGGAGCAGGTTGTGCCGGGCCTCGTCACGCACGAGATACGTGGTCGCCGCCTGTTGGAAGGCAACGGGGTCATCGAAGCGCCGGACGAGCATGCGCCGACGGTAGCGTAACGAGCCGCGGGCGGGAGTCACGGCGGGTGACCTGCGGGTTCTCTCACCGGGCCCATTGACGGCCCGCACGGCTTCGCGCACACTGGCGCCTGTCGCGCGGGTTGGCCGTGCCTGGATGAAGGGATAGCTCTCATCGCAGAGATCGAAGTCGGCGCGGTGATCGACGGCACCGTTGCCCGCATCACCCCGTACGGGGCGTTCCTCCAGCTCGAAGACGGACGCCTGGGGCTCGTCCACATCTCGGAGGTCGACCGCAACTACGTCAAGGATGTTCACGATCATCTCCGCGAAGGAGACGTCGTGCAGGCGAAGGTCGTCGCCATCAAGGAGGACGGCAAGATCGATCTCTCGATCAAGGCACTCCAGGACCCGGCGCCCCCGCGGGCACGGCGCGGGTCCGATCCAGAATTCGAGCAGATGCTGAAGAAGTTCATGCGTCAGTCCGAGGAGCGGTTGGTCGACTACAAGCGCGCGGTCGAGCACAAGCGCAAGTAGTCCGTGAGCAACGAGCTCCGGGCAGCAGATCTCGAGGCGGTCCGTCAGCAACTCGGGCGCGAGCCCACCACACCGTTCTCGGTTGTCGCTCGCTGCACGGGCGGCCATCCGCTCGTGATCCGGAACAGGCCACTGGACGCGGATGGCCGCCCGTTCCCTACTCTCTACTGGCTGACGTGTCCCGCCGCGGTGAAAGGCATCTCGCGACTCGAGTCCGAAGGATGGATCGCGCGTCTCGGCGACGACTCAGCGATCGGATCACGTCTGGAGGAGACACATCGCGCCTACGCGGCCGAGCGCGGGGAGATGGTGCCCGACGCGGAGGAGTGGGGCGGCGTCGGTGGCACGCGTCGAGGCATCAAGTGCCTGCACGCCCATTACGCCTATCACCTCGCGGGCGGAGACGATGCGGTGGGTCGGTGGACGGCCGAGCGGGCGGAGCCGATCCACGGGACCGGGCCGGCCGGCCGGGTGGCGGCGATCGATCAGGGGACGAACTCGACCCGGCTCCTGGTGCTCGAACCCCGAGGACCAGGCGAGGATCCGCTGGAGATCACGCGAGACATGCGCATCACGCGTCTCGGGAAAGATGTGGATCGCACCGGCAGGCTCGTTCCCGAGTCGATCGAACGGACCCTGGGCGTCATCGCCCGGTTCGTGCGCCGTGCCCGCGCGCTGCACGTGGAGCGCATCCGTCTCGGGGCCACCAGCGCCGTTCGCGACGCCTCCAACAAGCACGAGCTCTTCGAGCCACTCCGAACGCTGATCGGCGTCGATCCCGAGGTGATCGACGGGGATCGGGAAGCTGCACTCTCGTTCCTCGGAGGAACGCGAGGACTCGATCCCTCGGACGGACCGTTCCTCCTGGTCGACATCGGCGGCGGATCCACGGAGTTCGTGTTCGGACGAGCGCCGGCGATCGTGGACCACGCGGTCTCCACGCAGATGGGGAGCGTTCGGCTCACCGAGCGGGTCCGGCCCTCCGACCCACCGTCCGAAGAGGATCTCCGGGCGCTCGAAGCGCTCATCGAGCCGCACCTCGACGAGGTCGAGCGAACGGTGCCCTTTCGGGACGCCCGCATGCTCGTGGCTGTGGCGGGCACGGCGACCACCCTCCAGGCCTGTGCGCTGGGGCTCGGACGCTACGACCCGGACCTGATCCATCGGTCCACCCTCACGATCGCGGCCGCCGAGCGCACCCTGCGTGATCTGGCGGCGATGACGAACGCGGAACGAGCCGCGATCCCCGTGATGCCCACGGGCCGGGGCGACGTGATCGTGGCCGGCGCGATCATCCTGGTGAGCGCGATGCGGCGCTTCGGGGTCGAGCGGGCGGTCGTCAGCGAGACCGACATCCTGGATGGCTTGGCCCTGGAACTGCTGGACGTCCGGTAACCTCGACCGCCGATGTCCAAACGGAGCAGGGATCGCCAGCTCGCCAAGCTCGCCGCCCGACGGCAGGCGGAGCGAGATGCGGCTATGCGCAGGCGCAACCTCATCGTCGGCATCGTGGTGGGGCTGCTGGCGGTGGCCGTCGTCATCGTCGGCCTGGGTGTGCTGCTCGGCGATGACACCGACGCCGCGGCGCCATCATCGACCCCGTCGATCAGCCCTTCGCCGAGCGCGTCGCCCTCCGCAGCACCCGGCACGAAGACCGGGACGATCACACCCACCGTCGCCAGCGACTCCGGTGAGGTGGCGTGCGGCGCGGAGGTGCCCGCCAAGGCAGGGAAGCCGAAGCCGCAGTTCGCCGGCCCCCCGCCGATGACGATCGACGGGAAGGCGACCTACACGGCCACGATGGTGACGTCGTGCGGGACGATCGTGATCGAGCTCGATGCGAAGCGCACGCCGCAGACCGTGAACTCGTTCGTTTTCTTGGCGAACGAGGGCTACTTCGACGGCCAGTACTTCCATCGCCTGGACACGTCGATCGACGTGATCCAGGGCGGGGATCCTTCCGGGACCGGGCAGGACGGTCCCGGATACGCGATCCCCGACGAGCTCACGGGGGAGGAGTCCTACACGCCCGGCACGCTCGCGATGGCCAACGCGGGCGCCAACACCGGCGGGAGCCAGTTCTTCATCATCACGGGGCCCGACGGGGCCAATCTGGACGGGAACCCCAACTACACGATCTTCGGGAGGATCGTCGAAGGACTTCGCGTCGCCAAGGAGATCCAGGCTCTGCCGATCCTGGACCCGAAGGCGACGGATCTGTCCGGTCAGCGACCGACGCTCGCCGTCTACATCGAGAAGGTGACGATCGAGGAGACCGGCGGAGGCGCGTAACGGCGTCGCTCAGTTCCCAGCGAGCTCGGCGAGCCAGGTATCGATGCCCTCGAGGATCTCCGACTTGAGGTCGTCGTCGGCGAAGGAAGCTCGAACGCCGGTGCGGGCGATCTCCGCGAGTGAGTCGTCGTCGTAGTCCCAGGCATCCGCGGCCGCCCGGTAGACGTCGGCGAGCCATGCTCCGAACATCGGCGGGTCGTCCGAGTTGAGGGTCACCGTGACGCCGGCGTCGCGGAGGACCCGGAACGGGTGTTCCGACAGCGACCGATACACGTCCGTGGCCACGTTGGACACAGGAGAGACCTCGAGCGGGATCTCCTTCTCCGCGAGATGTGCGACGAGGACGGGATCTTCGACCGATCGCACGCCGTGCCCGATGCGATCGGGCATGCAGTGCCCGAGCGTCTCCCAGACGTTGCGGGGGCCGGCCCACTCACCCGCGTGCGGTACCGATCGGAGCCCCGCATCCTTCGCGCGACGGAAGAGTGGGGCGAAGGGGGCGACCGGAGATCGTTCGCTCCCCGCGGCGTTCAACGCCACCACGCCACCCCGAAGTCGCGCCGGCCGGCCTCGAGGCCGTCCAGCACGCCTTCGATGGGCCCGAACCAGTCGTCACCGAGGCGCGGGGCGTGGTTGCTGGGGGAGAACACGACCTCGGCGTACCGGACGCCGTTGCGCGCCTCGTCCTCGCAGAGCTCGTAGGCGATCCGCCGGAAATCCTCGGGTTCGACCAGGAGCGCACAGGTGGAGACGTACTGCGCGATGAAGTCGTCGAAGCCCGCGAAACCCCAGTTCTCGTCGGAAAGACCCGAAGGCGTCGCGGCACCCCCACGATCCGCGAGCTCCCGGACGGTGGGGGGGGGGGGCGCCCCCCCCCGCCAGCAGCGGGGCCCGGCCCTCGGGGGGGGGGCGAGGGGTCGCCCCCCCGGAGGGGAG
>JBPCPX010000046.1:0-32198 GCA_050998695.1 Actinomycetota bacterium | reverse complement strand
CCTCCCGGACTCTCCCAGAACTGGGGCCTGATCTTGTGGAAGATTTTTCCCACCATGTCGCGCTCGGGGATTTCGCGGAGGACCTGCCGCCCCCCCCCCAGGTCCCCGCGCTTCGCGAACGTGATCAGCTTCTCCGCGAAGGGGCGGAGCTGCTTGGCCTTGGCCTCGGTCGTCTCGATGCCCTCGTGCACGAACAGCTGCGCGGCCAGCGTGGAGAGTAGGAGCTTGTGATGGGCCGGGTTCGAGCCCAGACGGGGGCCCTTCTTCGGCTTGGGCACGGTGTCTATTCCTCCCGCAGGCCGAGGCCGAGCTCTTCGAGCTTGGCCTTGACCTCGTCGATCGACTTCTGGCCGAAGTTGCGGATGTCCATCAGCTCGGACTCCGACTTCTGCACGAGGTCGCCCACGGTGTTGATGCCCTCGCGCTTCAAGCAGTTGTACGAACGGACCGAGAGGTTCAGGTCCTCGACCGTGATCGCGTAGTCGCTGGGCTGTTCCTCGTCATCGGCCGGGCCGACGGAGACACTCGCGGCCTCCGCCAGGTCCGAGAAGAGCTGGACGAGCTCGAGCAGGGTCCCGCCGGCCGAGGCGAGAGCCTCGCGCGGCGTCACGGAGCCGTCGGTCTCGACGTCCAGGATCAGACGGTCACGGTCGGTCATCTGCTCCACGCGCGTGTCCTCGACCGCGTAGGAGACCTTGCGGACCGGCGAGAAGATCGAGTCCACGGGGATCACACCGATCGGGTCGCGCGGCTTCTTGTTCTTGTCGGCCATCCGGTAGCCCACTCCGCGCTCGACGGTCAGCTCCATCTCGAGCGATGCGCCCTTGCCCAGTGTGGCGACGTGCAGCTCGGGATTCAGGATCTCGATCCCGGCCGGAGGCGCGATGTCACCGGCCGTGACCTCCGAAGGGCCCTTGGCCTTCAGGTAGACGGTGGCGGGTTCCTCGACGTCGGAGCGGAGCACCAGCTCCTTCAGGTTCAAGATGATGTCGGTGACGTCTTCGTTCACCTTCGGAATCATCGAGAACTCATGCAGCACACCGTCGATGCGGACCGACGAGATGGCGGCACCGGGGATCGACGACAGCAACGTCCGACGGAGCGAGTTGCCGACCGTGTAGCCGAATCCCGGCTCGAGCGGCTCGATCGTGAACTTGGAACGGATGGGAGAGATCTCGTTCTCGGAGATCTGCGGTCTTGCGACGATGAACACGTGCGTCCTCCTCCAGCGGGGGATCAGCCATTCCTACCCCGCGTCGTGTTGCGTCCCGGACACCCCCTCGGTGTCGGGCTCATCGGCCGCTAGACGCGGCGACGCTTGCGTGGCCGGCAACCGTTGTGCGGCACCGGTGTGACGTCTGAGATGCCAGAGATCTCGAGGCCGGTGGCGGCGAGGGAACGGATCGCGGTCTCGCGACCGGAGCCGGGGCCCTTCACGAACACGTCCACCTTCTGCAGGCCGTGCTCCTGAGCCTGGCGAGCCGCCTTCTCGGCGGCGAGCTGAGCGGCGAACGGCGTCGACTTGCGAGAGCCCTTGAACCCCACGTTCCCGGCGCTCGCCCACGAGAGCGTGTTGCCCTGCAGGTCGGTGATCGTGACGATCGTGTTGTTGAACGTCGACTTGATATGCGCCTGGCCGTGGACGACGTTCTTCTTCTCCCGCCGCCGTGCCTTCTTCGCCTTGGGCTTCGCCATCGATCCCCTTCTCCCTATCGGCTACTTCTTCGCCTGGGCTTTCTTCCTGCCCGCGATCGTCTTCTTCGGACCCTTGCGCGTCCGTGCGTTGGTGTGCGTCCGCTGGCCGCGGACCGGGAGCGACCGGCGATGCCGGATCCCCTGGTAGCAGCCGATCTCGATCTTGCGCTTGATGTCCTGGGCGACCTCTCGGCGGAGGTCCCCCTCGACCTTCAGGTTCTGATCGATGAAAGCGCGGATCTTCAAGACCTCGTCCTCGGAGAGGTCACGGACCTTGGTCCCACCTTCGACACCGGATCCCGCCACGATCTGGTACGCGCGGGTCGAGCCGATGCCGTAGATGTAGCGGAGGGCGATATCGAGCCGCTTGTCGCGGGGAAGGTCCACTCCTGCGATCCGTGCCATGCCTGAGGCCTCCTAGCCTTGCCGCTGCTTGTGTCGGGGGTTGGAGCAGATGACCATCACGACGCCGCGACGCCGGATCACCCGGCACTTGTCGCACATCTTCTTCACGGACGGCCTGACCTTCATCTGCTCTTCTCCCGGATGACTACTTGAACCTATACACCACGCGGCCTCGTGTGAGGTCGTACGGCGAGAGCTCCACCTTGACCCGGTCCCCCGGGAGGATCCGGATGTAGTGCATCCGCATCTTTCCCGAGATATGAGCCAAGACCTTGTGCCCGCTGTACGGCGCATCGAGCTCCACCCGGAACATGGCGTTGGGCAACGGCTCGATGACCGTCCCCTCAGCTTCGATGGCATCGTCTTTCGGCACGCTCCACTGTTTCCTTCGAACGGGGCTTCCCCTGCTTTCGGCCCTGCTGGCCGGACATGCGAACACGGCCTCCAACAGGGGCGAACGCACAGTATACGGGCGACTGTCCGGAAGTGTCCACGAAGGCTGCGCTGCAGGCAGTATCCGCCATCTGTGCCGGCTATCCTGAGATCGTCAGGATCTCCGGACCGTCCTCGGTGATGGCGATCGTGTGCTCGAAATGGGCCGCCAGCGATCCGTCGGTGGTCACCACGGTCCACCCGTCGGCGAGCACGCGGTTCTCCTCGCCTCCGAGGGTGAACATGGGCTCCACCGCGATCGTGAGGCCGGGCCGGAGCTCCAGACCCCGACCCGGCGGCCCCCAGTTCTGGATGAACGGCTCCTCGTGCATGCTCCGGCCGATGCCGTGCCCGCCGTATTCGCGAACCACGCTCAAGCCCGCGGCATCGGCCACGGACTCGATGGTGTGCCCGATGTCGGAGAGCCTCCCTCCCACCCGGATCGCGTCGATCGCCGCGTAGAGCGCGTGCTCCGTCTCTTTCGCGAGCTTCGCCGCATCCTCCGACGGCGCCTGCCCTCCCACGAACACCGTGACCGCGGCGTCGCCGTGGAAGCCGTCGCAGATCGCCCCGAAGTCCAGGGAAAGCACCATCCCCTCCTTGAGCTTCTTGGTGGCCGACGGGATCCCATGGACGATCTCCGCATCGATCGAGGTGCAGATCGAAGCCGGGTAGGTCCCGCGATACCCTTTGAACGAGGGGATCGCTCCCTGGGCTCGGATGTAGCGCTCCGCCACGCGGTCGAGATCGAGCGTGGACCGCCCTGGCTCCACCGCCGCCAGCACCGCGTCGATGGTGCCGGCCACGATCCGGCCCGCCTTCCGCATCTTCGCGATCTCATCGGCCGATTTCCGGATGATCACTCGAGCTCCTCCAGGATCCTGATGGTGCGGGCGATCACTTCGTTGGGCGACGCCTCGGCATCCACCTGGTGGAGCAGGTCCCGTTCGGCGTAGAACCGCTCCAGGGGAGAAGCTTGTTCCCGGTAGACGGCCAGTCGCCTTCGGGCCGTGAGCTCATCGTCGTCGGCGCGCCGTTCCAGCGTGGCACCGCAGATGTCGCACAGCTCGTCTTCCGCAGGTGGCTTGTATTCCATGTGGTAGGTCCGGCCGCAGTTGGGACACGTGTATCTCCCGATCAGCCGCCGGACGGCGAGCTCGCCGCCGACCGAGAACTTCAGCACCGCGGTGAGGGGGTCGTCCGACGCCTCGAGGTCACGCTCCAAGGCCTCGGCCTGCGCGACGGTCCGTGGGAACCCGTCGAGGATGAACCCCTTGTCTGCATCCGGATCCGCCAGCCGATCCATCACCATCGACACGACCACGTCGTCGGGGACGTACTCGCCGCGGTCCATGTACGAGCGGGCGCGGATCCCGAGCTTGGTCCCGCGCTGCACGTGGTCCCGCAGGATCTCGCCTGTCGAGATCTGTGGGATCCCGTAGCGCTCGCCGAGGAACACCCCCTGCGTCCCCTTCCCCGCGCCCGGCGGGCCGAGCAGCACGACCCGCATCGCTCTATCCGAGGAAGCCCTCGTAGTGACGCATGAGCAGCTGAGACTCGATCTGCTTCATCGTCTCGAGGGCGACGCCCACCGCGATCAGGATCGATGTGCCGCCGAAGGGGATCTGCTGGATGTTCCACGTCGCGAGCACGATCGAGGGAACCAGCGCGATCACCGCGAGGAAGATCGCTCCCGGCAGCCCGATCCGGAGGAGGATCCGGTTGAGGTAGTCGGCGGTTGGTGGCCCGGGCCTGATGCCCGGGACGAACCCGCCGTTCTTCCGCAGGTTGTCGGCGGTCCGAGTCGGATCGAACTGGATGGCTGTGTAGAAGTACGAGAAGAAGATGATCAGCATCGCCAGGATCGCCATGTAGACGGGGCTCGCCGGGTTCTGCAGGTGGTTGTTCACGAAGTCCTGGAACCACTGGGCGTGGTACACGCTGCTCAGGAGCGCCGGGAAGTACAGGACCGAGGTCGCGAAGATGATCGGGATCACGCCGGCCTGGTTGACCTTCAGTGGCAGGTAGGTGCTTCCCCCCGACGTCATCTTCCGGCCGACGACCCGCTTCGCGTACTGGATCGGAACGCGACGCTGCCCCTGGTCGACGTAAACGACCGCGACGATGATCGCGAGTCCCAACAGCATGATCGCGGCGAACTTGCCGGTGCCACCCTGCTGCAGGATGGCACTGCCCTCGGACGGCAGCGTCGAGATCACGCTCGTGAAGATCAGGATCGACATGCCGTTCCCGACCCCTCGCTGGGTGATCAGCTCGCCCAGCCACATGATCAAGGCGGTGCCGGCCGTCATGATGAGAACGATGAACGCGACGTTCGAGCCCGTGAACGTGCCGGCGGGGAAGACGTCGGGGAGCCCGGACGCAGCCGGATTGTGGAACAGGAACACGAGGCCCGTCGATTGTAGTAGCGCCAGGACGATGGTGACGTAGCGGGTCCACTGGTTGATCTTCTTGGTCCCGGTCTCTCCCTGCTCCTGCCACTGTTGCAGTTTGGGGATCACGACCGTCATCAGCTGCATGATGATCGAGCTCGTGATGTAGGGCATGATCCCCAGCGAGAAGATCGCCAGCCGGGTCAGGGCGCCGCCCGAGAAGAGGTTGATGATGCTGAGGAACCCTCCGGCGCCCTGACGCTCGAGCTCTCGCTGGAGGATCCCGATATCGACCACCGGGACGGGCATGTACGAGCCCAGCCGGAAGACGGCGATGATGAACAGCGTGAAGAGGATCTTCGCGCGAAGATCGGGGACCCTGAACGCGTTGAGGAACGCCTTGAGCACGGTCGTCTAAGGGTAGCGCAGCCCCGGGCTCCTGAGTCCCAGGGTCTTCATGGCCGGCGTGGTCACGGAACGACCTCGACCGTTCCTCCGGCGGCTTCGATCTTCTGCTGCGCTGCCTTGGAGAATGCGTGGGCCTTCACGGTCAGCTTCTTGTCGAGGTCGCCACGAGCGAGCACCTTGATCTTCGCTCCCTTGTGTGCGAGCCCATGGCGATACAACGCCTCCGGCGTCACGTCCCCATCGAAGTACTGGGCCAAGATCTCGACGTTCACCGGCGCGTACTCGACCCGGTTGGGGTTCTTGAACCCCTTCAGCTTGGGGATGCGCCTGATCAGCGGCATCTGCCCACCCTCGAACCCGCTGCGGATCGTGCCGCGGGCACCCGTGCCCTTCATGCCGCGCCCGGCGGTCTTGCCACGGGCGCCCGCGCGCCCGCGACCCACGCGCGTGCGTTCCTTCTTCGCGCCCTCGGCGGGGCGGAGATGATGGAGCTTCATCTACTTAACCTCCTCGACCGTGACGAGGTGACGGACCTTCGCGAGCATCCCACGGATATCGGGACGATCCTCCTTGATGACGGTCTGGTGCATCCGCCGAAGACCGAGCCGATGGACCGTGTCCTTCTGGTCCTTGGGCCGGTCGATCACGCTGCGGACCTGCGTCACCTTAAGCTTGGTCACCGTAAGCCTCCGTGAGCGCTTCCGCGCGGGCCGCCTGTGCGTGCGCCTCCGCGGCGGCGACGGCCTCGAGCATCGGCTTGGGCGCCACCTGATGGTCTTCGCGATCGCGCATGAGCGCGACCTCGTGCGGCTTGCGCAAGCCCTTGAGGCCCGCCATCGCCGCCTTGACGATGTTGATCTGATTCGACGAGCCCATGGACTTCGACAGGATGTCCTTGATGCCGGCGGCCTCTACCAGCGCTCGCACAGGGCCGCCCGCGATCACACCGGTTCCCGGTGCGGCGGGCTTCAGCAGCACGCGCCCCGCGCCCGCCTGACCCACGATCTCGTGCGGGATCGTGGTCCCCATCATCGGGACCTCGAACATCTTGCGTCGGGCGAGCTCCACGCCCTTCGCGATGGCGGCCGGCACCTCCTTCGCCTTGCCGTAGCCGACGCCCACGCGGCCTGCGCCGTCGCCCACGACGATCAACGCGGCGAACGAGAAGCGGCGGCCGCCCTTGACGACCTTCGCCACCCGGTTGATGAAGATGACCCGCTCTTCGTACGGGTTCTTCTCTTGGTCCCTCGAGTCGTAGCGTCGCGACATCAGATCTGCAGTCCTCCCTCTCTCGCACCTTCGGCGACCGCGGCGACGCGGCCGTGGAACTGGCGCCCGCCTCGGTCGAACACCACCCGCTCGATCCCCGCGCCCTTGGCGCGGTCGGCGATCAGCTTGCCGACTTCTTTGGCGCGCCGGGTCTTGCCCCGTGCGCCATCGTCAGCGCCAGCTTCGATCTCCGCGTCGGAGGCGGCGGCGAGCGTCGCGGCCGCGCGGTCGTCGATCAGCTGGACGTAGATGTGGCGGTTGGAGCGGTAGACGGCCAGGCGCGGCCGTTCCGCCGTCCCCGTGACCTTCTTGCGGACCCTCAGATGACGGCGGACGCGCGCGGTTCGTCTCGTCTTCGCATCCATCACGCGGTCGCCCCCTTGGCTGCCTTGCCTGCCTTCTTGCGAACGTACTCGTTCTCGTAGCGGATCCCCTTGCCCTTGTATGGCTCGGGCTTCCGGATCTTCCGGATGTTGGCGGCGACCTCACCCACCTGCTGCTTGTCGTTGCCTCGCACCACGACCTGGGTGGGTACCGGCACCTCGAACTCGATCCCGTCGGGTTGAGACACCGGCACGGGGTGCGAGTAGCCGACCTGCAGCTCGATATCGTTGCCCTTGGCGATGGCGCGGTAGCCGACGCCGACGATCTGCAGGCGCTTCTCGAACCCCTTGGTCACTCCCTCGACCATGTTGGCGAGGAGCGATCTCGTGAGCCCGTGCAGGCTGCGACTGAACCCGATGTCGTCCGGTCGCTCCACGCGCGCGACACCCTCCTCGGTGAGGATGCGCATGGTGGGATGCATGGTCTGTGAGAGCTCTCCGCGGGGACCACGCACGGTCACGAGGTTGGTCTCGTCGACCTTCACCTCGACCCCGTCCGGGATCTCCACCGGCTGCTTCCCGATCCTGCTCATAGCTCCCTCACCACACGTACGCCAGCACTTCGCCGCCGACGCCTTTCCGAGCCGCGTCCTTATCCGTCATCACACCGTTCGACGTCGAGATGATCGCGATGCCGAGACCTCCCTGCACCCGCGGGAGCTCGTCCCTGCCGCGGTAGACCCGTCGCCCGGGCGTCGAGATCCGCCGCAGGCCCGTGATCGTGCGACGGCGACGGACCCCGTACTTCAACCTGATCCTGAAGGCTTGGTTCACACCCTCGCCCTCCTTGGAGAAGCCACCGATGTATCCCTCGGTGTCCAAGATCTTCAGCACCGAGTCGGCCAGCTTCGACACCGGAGCCACCAGCTCGTCCTTGTAGGCGAGGTTGGCGTTCCGGATCCTGGTCAACAGATCGGCGACCGGATCGTTCACGTTGGAGGAGACCTTCTTGGAAGACAGCTTCGTCACCATGAGGCTTTGGTCACCCCCGGCAGCTCGCCCAGGTGCGCGAGCTCACGGAAACAGATCCGGCAGAGCAGGAACTTGCGGTAGACCGCCCTCGCCCGGCCGCATCGCAGGCACCGGGTGTAGCCCTGCACACGGAACTTCGGCTGCTTCTTCTGCTTGTTGATGAGTGCCGTCTTCGCCATCTCTCGATCCCTCAGCTCGCTTCCGCCGCGGACTGGGCGAATGGGAAGCCCAGGGCGGCGAGCAGCGCTCGTCCCTCGTCGTCGGTCTTCGCGGTGGTCACGATGGTGATGTCCATACCCGTGACCTTCACCACCTTGTCGTAGTCGATCTCCGGGAAGATCAGTTGCTCGGTCACGCCGAGCGTGTAGTTGCCGTGTCCATCGAACGCCGTCGGGCTGAGACCCCGGAAGTCTCGGATCCGCGGCAACGCCAGCGACACGAGCCGATCCACGAACTCCCACATGTACGCGCCCCGAAGCGTCACCTTGGCGCCGATGGCCATCCCCTCGCGGAGCTTGAAGCCGGCGATGGACTTGCGGGCCTTCGTGACGACCGCCTTCTGGCCGGTGATCGTGGCCAGGTCCTCGAGAGCAGCATCGAGGAGTCGTCCGTCCTTGACGGCCTCGCCGACCCCCATGTTGACGACGATCTTCTCGAGGCGAGGCACCTGCATCTGGTTGATGAGCCCAAGCTGTTCCTTGAGCGCCGGGACCAGCTCATCCCGGTAGCGCACGCGGAGGCGCGGAGCGTAGTCGCTCGTCTTCGTGCTCATTGCATCTCCGTCTCACACTTGCGGCAGAACCGCACCTTGCGGTCGCCTTCGATGCGATGCCCGACCCGGGTGGCCTGCCCACAGGCAGTGCAGACGACCTGCACGTTCGAGATGTTCACGAACATCTCGGCGTCGATGATCCCACCCTGCTGCAGCTGCTGTGAGCTGCCGCGCGCTCTGCGTCCCGAGGAGCGCTGATGCTTCTTGGCAAGAGCGACGCCGTCCACCATCACGCGGCCCTCGCGAGGGAGCACGCGGACCACCCGGCCCTCTCGGCCTCGGTCCTTCCCCGAGATCACCCGCACGGTGTCGTCCTTCTTGATGTCGACTCCCGGCATGGCTAGAGCACCTCCGGTGCGAGCGAGACGATCTTCATGTATCGCTTGTCGCGGAGCTCCCGGGCCACCGGCCCGAAGATGCGTGTCCCCCGAGGGTTCCTCGAATCCGGCGTGAGGAGCACGACGGCGTTGTCGTCGAATCGGATATAGGAGCCGTCCGGACGCCGGCGCTCCTTGGAGGTGCGCACGACGACCGCTTTCACGACCTCACCCTTCTTCACGCCTCCACCGGGCAGGGCGTCCTTGATCGTGCCGACGACCGTGTCGCCGATGCTCGCGTAGCGGCGAGCGGACCCACCGAGCACACGGATCACCAGGAGTTCCTTCGCTCCGGTGTTGTCCGCCACGCGGCATCGGGTCTCCTGCTGGATCACTTCGCCTTCTCCACGATCTCGACGAGCCGCCAGCGCTTCGACTTGGACAGCGGACGCGTCTCGACGACGCGGACGCGATCGCCCACGTGCGCCTCGTTGGACTCGTCGTGCGCCGCGAGCTTCTTCGAGCGGCGCACGGTCTTGTCGTAGAGCGGGTGGCGGAAGGAGCGGTCGATCCGGACGACGACGGTCTTGTCCATCCCGTCCGAGACCACCACGCCGGTTCGCGTCTTGCGACGACCGCGCTGCTGCGTCATCTGCTCTTCACTCACTGGTTGCGCTCCGTTCCTGGCTTGGTTCTGGGCGCTCCCGCGTCGGCGTCCGTTCCCGGCGCGTCCGCCCGGGCGGCCGTCGAGGCTCCCCGCGCCGCCTCGATGTCGCGTTGCCGCATCACCGTGGCGATCCGCGCGATCTCGTGGCGGATCTTCTTGATCGACGACGAGTCGTCGAGCTGCCCGGTCGCGAGCTGGAACCGCAGGTTGAAAAGCTCCTCCTTCGCGGAGTCCGCACGTTCGATGAGCTGATCGTCGGTCAGCTCACGGAGATCGGCGGCGGCCTTGCTCGGCATCGGCTACTCCCCCACCCTCGTGATGAACTTCGTCTTGATGGGCAGCTTGTGCTGCGCACGCCCCATGGCTTCGCGGGCGAGCGCCTCGTTCACGCCGGCCAGCTCGAACATGACCCGGCCCGGCTTCACGACCGCGACCCAGCCCTCCGGGTTCCCCTTGCCAGATCCCATCCGGGTCTCCGCGGGCTTCTTGGTGACCGGCTTGTCGGGGAAGATCGTGATCCACACTTTCCCGCCTCGGCGGATGTGCCGCGTGATCGCGACACGGGCCGCCTCGATCTGACGGTTGGTGATCCAGCCAGGCTCCATCGCGACGATCGCGTAGTCGCCGGACTGGATGTCGGTGTGCCCCTTCGCCAGGCCGCGCATGCGCCCACGGTGCTGCTTCCGGTGCTTCACGCGCTTCGGCGCGAGCATCAGGCGTCACCGCCTTCCGGCTTCGCGGGCGTCTCTGCGGACGGCTCCTCGACGGGTGCCTCGACCGGCTCCGCCGCCGCCGGTGTTGCCGGTGCCTCGGCCTCGGCAGGAGCGGCCGTCGGCTGCTCGACCGGTGCGGCGGCCGTCGGCTGCTCGACCGGTGCGGCGGCCGTCTCGACCGGCGTCGCGGCCGTCTCGGCGGTCGCAGCCACCTCGGGTGCGGGGGCCGGCTCGGCCTTCGGTGCGATCTTCGCGCGGGTGCCGGCAGGCTTCGTCGTCCGCTCGCCCTTCTCGGCGCGGGCGTGGGCGCGCGCGAGCGCGCGCTCCGTCTCCTGTTCGCGGTGGGGAACCTCGTCCCCGTGGTACACCCAGACCTTCACGCCGATCGCTCCGAACGTCGTCTTGGCGGCCGCGGTTCCGAAGTCCACCTTGGCGCGGAGCGTGTGCAGCGGCACCCGTCCCTCGCGATACCACTCCTTGCGTCCCATGTCCGTGCCGCCCAGCCGCCCGGCGCACGCGACGCGCACGCCCAGGGCACCGGCGCGCATCGCCGTCTGGACGGCCCGGCGCATCGCGCGGCGGAATGCCACCCGCCCGGCGAGCTGCTCGGCGACGCCCTGCGCCAGCAACGCGGCGTCCGTGTCGGGACGCACCTCGCTGGAGGCCTGGTTCATGTCCTCCACCTTCACGTCCACGCGCTTCTTCGTGTAGCGCTCGACGTCCTTGCGCAGACGATCCACCTCGGCGCCCTTGCGCCCGATCACGATGCCGGGACGGGCCGTGCGGATGTACACCCAGATCTGGTCGCCCTTGCGCTCGATGTCGATGGACGAGATCCCCGCGCGAGACAACCGCGAACGGATGTGCTTGCGGATCCAGACGTCCTCGTGGAGCGCTTCGATGTAATCGCGCCGGGACGCGTACCAATTCGATTTCCAGGGGTAGATGACCCCCAGCCGGAACCCGTACGGGTGGACCTTCTGTCCCACTACTCCTCGTCTCCCATCGTCTCCACTACGACCGTCACGTGCGATGTGCGCTTCCGGATACGGCTCGCGCGTCCGTACGCCCTCGGGCGGTACCGGCGCAACGTCGGTCCCTCATCGACCCATGCCTTGGACACCAGTAGGTTCTCCGCGATCACGCCCGGCCGCTGTTCCGCGTTGGCGACCGCGGAGTTCAACAGCTTCTCGAGGTCCCGCGACGCGCCGAGGGTGGACAGCCGCAGGATGCGCCTGGCCTCCTCCACGTGCTGCCCGCGGATGAGGTCCACCCCTCGCCGCATCTTGCGCGGCGACGTGCGGACGTACTTGACCGTGGCTCGAGCTTCCATCTATCGAGGTCCCGTCTTCCGCTCTTCCCTCGAGTGCGTGCGGAACGTACGCGTCGGAGCGAACTCGCCGAGCTTGTGCCCGACCATCGACTCCGAGACGAACACGGGGACGTGCTTGCGACCGTCGTGGACCGCGATCGTGTGACCGATCATGTCGGGCACGATCGTCGAACGCCGCGACCACGTCCTGACGACCTTCTTCTCGCCGCGCTCGTTCATCCCGGCGACCTTGACCATCAGGTGCTCGTCCACGAACGGACCCTTCTTCACCGATCTCGCCATCAGCCACGCCCCTTCCCACGGCGCCGGATGATCTGCGAGTTCGACGCCTTCTTCTTCTTCCTGGTGCGGCCTTCCTTCTTGCCCCAGGGCGATGTCGGATGCCGGCCACCCGACGACTTGCCTTCGCCTCCGCCGAGTGGGTGATCCACCGGGTTCATCGCGACACCTCGTACGGTCGGGCGCTTGCCCTTCCAGCGATTGCGTCCCGCCTTCCCGAGTGAGATCAGCTCGTGCTCCGGGTTCCCCACGACCCCGACGGTGCCCTTGCAGCTCGAAGGCACGGTGCGCATCTCCCCCGAGGGCAGCCGCAGCGTGGCGAGCTTCCCTTCCTTGGCCATCAGCTGCACGCTCGTCCCGGCCGAGCGGGCCATCCGGGCGCCCGCGCCGGGCTTCAGCTCCACCGCATGCACCACCGTGCCCACCGGGATGTTCCGCAGCGGCAGGGCATTGCCCGGACGGATCTCAGCACCCTCGCCGGACATCAGCATGTCGCCGACGCGGACACCGTCCGGAGCGAGGATGTAGCGCTTCTCCCCGTCCGCGTAATGCAGGAGAGCGATCCGTGAGCTCCGGTTGGGGTCGTACTCGATCGTCGCAACCTTGGCCGGGATGTCGTCCTTGTTGCGGCGGAAGTCGATGAGCCGATAGCGGCGCTTGGTGCCGCCGCCCTGGTGCCGCGTGGTGATCCGGCCGTGCACGTTGCGCCCGGCCTTCTTCCGCCCCTTGGCCAGCAGCGACTTCTCGGGCGTCGACCGCGTGATCTCGTCGAACGAGGAGACGCTCGCTCCGCGTCGGCCCGGCGTGGTTGGCTTGTACTTGCGAACGGCCACGGTTACGTACCTCCGCCTTCGAAGATCTCGATGCTGTCGCCCTGGGCGAGCGTCACGACCGCGCGCTTCTCGTCGGGACGGCGGCCCCGCGTGTACCCCCGCCGCTTCGTCTTCCCCCGGCGCTTGAGCGTGTTCACCGAGAGCACGCGGACGTCCCAGATCGACTGGACCGCCTCCTTGATCTCGGTCTTGTTCGCTCGCGGGTCGACCAGGAACGTATAGGTGTTGCGCTCGATGCCCGCGTAGGACTTCTCCGAGACGACGGGGCGAACGATCACGTCACGGGGGGACTTGATCACTCCGCCACCTCCTCCGCCTTCTCAGCCTTCTGTGGCACCTTCGTCTCCTGTGTCTCGGAACCCGGCTTCGCCGCCCGCGTGAGACCGTCGATCGCGGCAGCGGTGAACAGCACGCGGTCCGCCAGCAGCACGTCGTACGTGCCCAGGCCGCGCGCGTAGGCGATCTTCACGTTCGGCAGGTTGCGGAACGACTTCTCGACGGCGCCGGACTCCGTCGGAACCGACAGCACCAGCAGGATCCTGCCCGCGAGCTCGAACGAATCCAGCACGCCCGTCGCCTGCTTCGTCTTCGGCTCGTCCCACGCGAGCTCGTCCACGAGGGCCAGTTTCCCGCTCTGCAGGGCGTCGGTGAGGGCAGACCGGAGGGCTCCTCGCCGCATCTTCTTGTTGACTTTCTGGGAGTGGTCTCTCGGCGTCGGACCGTGGGCCACGCCGCCGCCGACCCACTGAGGTGATCGGATCGAGCCCTGACGAGCCCGGCCGGTGCCCTTCTGCCGCCACGGCTTACGACCGCCGCCGCGGACCTCGCCTCGCGTCTTCGTCGAGTGCGTGCCCGCGCGGATCCCGGCGAGGCCCGCGACGACCACCTGGTGCATCAGCGGCACGCTCACCTTCGACTCGAAGATCTCTGCGGGCAGATCGAGGGATCCGGTCTTCTTCCCCGTGACGTCGCGCATCTCGAACGAGGCCATCAGGCTTTCCTCTCCGCCGGAGCCCCGCCGGTGAGCGACTTGACGGCGGACCGTGCCATGAGGAGGCCTCCGTTCGGACCCGGGACCGCGCCTTTGACCAGCAGGAGGCCGCGCTCGGCATCCGCCTGCACGACCTCGAGGTTCAGGACCGTCACACGTACGTTCCCGAACTGACCCGCCATGGGCATGCCCTTGAACACCCGGCTCGGGGTCGCGCACGCACCGATCGCCCCCGGCGCTCGGTGCTTGCGCTTCGTGCCGTGGCTGGCGCGGAGCCCGTGGAACCCGTGGCGCTTCATGACGCCGCTCGTGCCGTGGCCCTTGGAGACACCCACCACGTCGACCCGGTCGCCCGGGCTGAACACGTCGACCTTGATCTCCTGGCCCGCCTCGTAGCTCCCGGCGTCGTCCGTCCGCAGCTCGACCGAGAAGCGACCGGGCGTCGCACCATGCGCGTCGAAGTGTCCCTTCATCGGCTTGGTCAGGTCGCGAGGCCGGACGGTGCCGAACGAGAGCTGGACGGCGTCGTAGCCGTCGGTCTCCTTCGTCTTGACCTGGGACACGACGGACGGGCCCGCCTTGATCACCGTGACCGGCACGGCGCGGGTGTCGTCGAAGATCTGGGTCATCCCCAGCTTCGTGCCCAAGATGCCTTTCGTCTCAGCCATCGCTCCTACAACTTGATCTCGATGTCGACACCGGCCGACAGGTTCAGCCGCTGCAGCTCCTGCACCGTCTTGGACGTGGCGTCGACGATGTCGATCAACCGCTTGTGCGTGAGCATCTGGAAGTGCTCACGCGAGTCCTTGTACTTGTTTGGCGAGCGGATCACGGTGTAGATGGATCGCTCGGTCGGAAGCGGAACCGGCCCGACCACCTTGGCGCCGGTGCGCGTGACGTGCTCGACGATGTCGCGCGCCGCCACGTCCAGCATCCGGTGGTCGTACGCCCGGAGCTTGATCCGGATCTTCGGTCCCGCCACTGACTCTTCCCCTCGCCCTTCGTTCCTCGACGTCCTCTACTTCAGGACCTTGGTGACACGTCCGGCTCCCACGGTGCGACCGCCCTCGCGGATGGCGAACCGGAGGCCCTCCTCCATCGCGATCGGCTTGTCGAGCTCCACACGCATCTCCACGTTGTCGCCGGGCATCACCATCTCGACCCCTTCGGGCAGGTGTGCCACACCGGTGACGTCCGTGGTGCGGAAGTAGAACTGCGGCTTGTAGCCGTCGAAGAACGGTGTGTGCCGGCCGCCCTCCTCCTTGGACAAGATGTACACGTTGGACATGAACTCGGTGTGGGGCGTGATGGACCCCGGCTTCGCGAGGACCTGACCCCGCTCTACGTCCTCCTTGTCGATGCCTCGGAGGAGCACCCCCACGTTGTCGCCGGCGGTGATCTCGTCGAGCAACTTGCGGAACATCTCGAGGTCGGTCGCGATCGTCTTGCGTGTCTCCCGCAGTCCGACGATCTCGACCTCTCCCATCTTCTTGAGCACGCCCTGCTCGACACGCCCGGTCACGACCGTGCCGCGCCCGGTGATCGAGAAGACGTCCTCGATCGGCATCAGGAACGGCTTCTCCGTGTCGCGGACGGGCTCGGGGATGAAGCTGTCGCATGCCTCGAGGAGCTCGTCGACCTTCGCCATCCACGTCTCGTCGCCATCGAGCGCCTTCAGGGCGGAGATCTGTACGACCGGGACGTCGTCACCCGGGTAGTCGTACGAAGAGAGGAGCTCACGGACCTCGAGCTCGACGAGGTCGAGCAGCTCGGGGTCGTCGACCATGTCGCACTTGTTGAGCGCGACCACGATCGAGGGTACCCCGACCTGACGGGCGAGCAGCACGTGCTCACGCGTCTGGGGCATCGGGCCGTCGGCCGCGGACACGACCAGGATCGCGCCGTCGACCTGCGCGGCTCCCGTGATCATGTTCTTCACGTAGTCGGCGTGGCCCGGCATGTCGACGTGGGCGTAATGCCTGTTCTCGGTCTCGTACTCGACGTGCGCGATCGCGATCGTGATACCTCGCTCGCGCTCCTCCGGCGCCTTGTCGATCTCGTCGAACGGCGTGAACTCGGCCATCCCCTTCTCCGCCTGGCGCTTGGTGATGGCGGCCGTCAGCGTGGTCTTGCCATGGTCGATATGACCCATCGTGCCGATGTTCACGTGCGGCTTCGTGCGCTCGAACTTCTTCTTGCCCATGACTGCTCTCCCCTTCTGGCCTTACTCGCCCGAGACCCGGGCGATGATCTCCTTCGATACCTGCACCGGCACTTCGGCGTAGGCATGGAGCTGCATCGGGCTGTGCGCGGCGCGGCCCTGCGTACGAGAGCGCAGGTCGGTCGCGTAGCCGAACAGCTCCGCCAGCGGCACCAGCACCCTGATCACCTTCTGCCCTCCCGCGTCGTCGATGTGCTCGATCCGGCCACGCCGCGCCGTCACGTCGCCCATCACCTCGCCCATGAAGTCTTCGGGCGTGGTCACCTCGAATTCCATGACGGGCTCGAGCAGCGCGGGATCGGCCTTGCGAGCCGCCTCCTTCAGTGCCATCGAACCGGCGATCTTGAACGCCATCTCGCTCGAGTCGACCTCGTGGAAGGTGCCGTCCATCAGCGTCGCCCGGACGTCCACCATCGGGTATCCGGCCAGCACCCCGTTGTCGAGCGCCTCCTGGATCCCCTGGTCCACGGCGGGGATGTACTCGCGGGGGATCTTGCCGCCGACGATCTTGTTCAGGAACTCATAGCCCCCACCGGGACCGGTCGGCTCCAGGTTGATCACGACGTGCGCGAACTGTCCGCGGCCGCCTGTCTGCCGGACGAAGCGGGTCTCGACCTTGCGCACCTCGCGGCGGATCGTCTCGCGGTAGGCGACCTGCGGCTTGCCGACGTTGGCGTCGACGGAGAACTCGCGTTTCAGGCGGTCCACGATGATGTCGAGGTGGAGCTCGCCCATCCCCGAGATCACCGTCTGTCCCGTCTCGTCGTCGAACTTCACGACGAACGTCGGATCCTCGTCCGCGAGCTTGGCGAGGCCCGAGCCCAGCTTGTCCTGGTCCGCCTTGGTCTTCGGCTCCACGGCGACGGAGATGACCGGCGTGGGGAAGCTGATGGACTCCAGAACGACCTGGTTGTCGGGGTCGCAGATCGTGTCTCCGGTGGTGGCGTGCTTCAGGCCCACGACGGCGACGATGTCGCCGGTGTAGGCGGCCGCCATGTCCTCACGGTGATTGGCGTGCATCTGCAGGATGCGCCCGATCCGCTCCTTGCGGTCCTTGGTCGCGTTGGCGACGTGGCTGCCGGCTCGGAGCACCCCCGAGTAGACGCGGAGATAGGTGAGGCGTCCCACGAAGGCGTCCGACATGATCTTGAAGGCGAGCGCAGCGAAGGGCTCGGAGTCCTCGGGCTTCCGCTCCACGTGCTTGTCCTCTTGGTTGGGGAGATGGCCCTGCACGGGAAGCACCTCGGCCGGGGAAGGGAGGTAGGCGACGATCGCGTCGAGCAGCAGCTGGACGCCCTTGTTCTTGAAAGCGGAGCCGACTAGCACCGGGACGCCCAAGCCGGCGAGCGTCGCCCGGCGGATCGCGCGGTGGAGCTCCTCGGTCGTCGGCTCTTCCTCGTGGACGAACTTCTCCATCACCGACTCGTCGTGATCGGCGAGTTTCTCGAAGAGCTGGTGACGCGCGGCCCGGGCCGCCTCTTGGTACTCCCCGGGGATGTCCGTGTCGTGCCACTCCTCGCCCATCTCGCCCTCCCAGTAGTGGGCGTTCATGTGGACGAGGTCGATCACCCCGTGGAAGTCGGACTCGGTGCCCCAGGGGAGCTGCAGGACGAGCGGCGTCGCGCTGAGACGGTCGATGATCATCTCGACGGTCCGCTCGAAGTTCGCGCCGGTCCGGTCCATCTTGTTGATGAAGCAGATCCGCGGCACCCCGTATCGGTCGGCCTGACGCCACACCGTCTCGCTCTGCGGCTCGACGCCGGCGACCGCGTCGAAGACCGCGACCGCGCCGTCCAGCACTCGGAGCGAGCGCTCGACCTCGACCGTGAAGTCGACGTGACCCGGGGTGTCGATGATGTTGATCCAATGGCCCTTCCACTGACACGTGGTGGCGGCAGAGGTGATCGTGATGCCCCGCTCGCGCTCCTGGACCATCCAGTCCATCGCGGCGGTGCCCTCGTGCACCTCACCGATCTTGTAGGCCTTCCCGGTGTAGTAGAGGATCCGCTCGGTCGTGGTGGTCTTGCCGGCGTCGATGTGCGCCATGATGCCGATGTTGCGCGTGCGAGCCAGGGGGTACTCGCGGATCGCGAGCCCCTTCCCACCGCCGGTCACCCTCTGTTCGGTCGCTGCCACTTCCATCCTCTCCGCGGGGACCGCCATCAACGGCTCCCCTCCACACGGGAAACCGGCCCCGGGGGGCCGGTCCGGTGTTCCTCTTCCATCACCATCGGTAGTGCGCGAACGCCTTGTTGGCCTCGGCCATCTTGTGCATGTCCTCGCGGCGCTTCACGGACGCTCCCTGGCCGTTGGCGGCGTCCATGATCTCGGCGACGAGTCGCTCGGCCATCGAGTTCTCGCGCCGGGCGCGCGAGAAGTTCACGAGCCACCGCAGGGCGAGCGTGGTCCCCCGCGTCGGCTTCACCTCCACCGGTACCTGGTACGAAGCGCCTCCGACCCTGCGGGACTTCACCTCGAGCATCGGCCTGACGTTCTCGACGGCACGCTTGAGGGTGATCACCGGGTCGTTCGCGGTCTTCTGGCTGATCTGCTCGAGCGCCTCGTAGACGATGTGCTCGGCGACGGTCTTCTTCCCGTGCAACAGCACCTTGTTCACCAACTGCGTGACGAGCGGGTTCTGATAGACGGGGTCGGGGGTGATCCCTCTGTGTACGGCAGGGCCCTTGCGCGGCATGGCTACTCGCCGACCTTCTTGGCGCCGTATCGCGACCTGGCCTTGCGGCGGTCGCGTACGCCGGCGGTGTCAAGGGTGCCGCAAACGATCTTGTATCGAACGCCGGGGAGGTCGCGTACGCGACCGCCGCGAACGAGCACGATCGAGTGTTCCTGGAGGTTGTGCCCCACGCCCGGGATGTAGACCGTGACCTCGATCCCCGAAGTCAGGCGGACCCTGGCGACCTTCCGAAGCGCCGAGTTCGGCTTCTTCGGGGTCATGGTGTACACGCGCGTGCAGACGCCGCGCCGCTGGGACGACCCCTTCAGGGCAGGGCTCTTCGTCCTCTTCTTCGGGCGCTTCCGGCCCTTCCGTACGAGCTGTTCGATGGTGGGCATGGCTCTCTCGTCTGCACTCTTCCTTTGTCATTCACCGAGGCGTTCTGCCCCGGGGCGCGAACCCGGCTGAACCCTTGGGGCGCAGCGCGAACGCCACCACCCTGTCTGGGTTATCGCCCCGACCGGAGCCGGACACCCGTCCACATCCTCCATGAACGGGCGCGACCGACAAAGCTACTGGTCGTGAGCACGAGGTGTCAACCGCGTGGGTGCCACCCGGCGTGAGGGCCGGCCTGCGCGGATACGTGCTCTAGCCTACCGCCCGGCTCACCGCACCGACATCGGTGCAGCTCCAGCTACTCCTCGTCGGACCGTGCGACGCCCCCGAGCATGCTCTCGGCCTGCTGACGGGTGAGGCCGACCAGCGCCGGCTCTCCGCTCCCCTCGGCCAGCTCGGCGAGCTCCCGCTGCCGGGTGAGCCAGTATTCGGGGATCGCGTCGGGCTTGATCTTGACGGCCACGTTCCGGTACCTGCTCATGCCCGTGCCCGCCGGGATCAGCTTGCCGATGATCACGTTCTCCTTGAGCCCCAGCAGCGGGTCGGCCTTGCTCTGGATCGCGGCGTCCGTGAGCACCCGGGTCGTCTCCTGGAAGGAGGCGGCCGACAACCACGAGTCCGTCGCGAGCGAGGCCTTCGTGATGCCGAGCAAGACCGGACGGGCGGACGCGGGCACGCCGCCTGCCTCCACGATCTCCTGGTTCGTCTCCTCGAAAACCCGGCGATTCACGAGGTCACCGGGCAGCAGGTCGGTCTCGCCGGGCTCGATGATGTGCACCTTCCGGAGCATCTGACGGCCGATCAGCTCGATGTGCTTGTCGTGGATCGTGACGCCCTGCGAGCGATAGACCTGCTGGACCTCCTCCACCAGGTGCAGCTGCAGCGCCATGACTCCCTCGACCCGGAGCTTCTCGTGGGGGTTGACCGATCCCTCCGTCAGCTGCTGGCCGACCTCCACCGCGTCGCCGTCCGCGACGGTGAGACGGGCGCGGAACGAGACCTGGTACTCGACCATGTCGCCGGTCTCGTCGGTCACGCGGATACGCCGAACGTGCTTCTCGTCGTCGTCCTCGATGCTCACGACGCCGGACAGCTCGGTGATCTGCGCCATGCCCTTCGGGTTCCGTGCCTCGAACAGCTCGACCACGCGGGGAAGACCATGCGTGATGTCCTCGCCCGCGATCCCGCCGGTGTGGAAGGTCCGCATGGTGAGCTGTGTGCCCGGCTCACCGATCGACTGCGCGGCGATGATGCCCACCGCCTCGCCGATGTCGACCAGCCGGCCCGAGGCGAGCGAACGCCCGTAGCAGGCCTGGCAGACCCCGACGTCGGCCTCGCACGTGACGACGGAACGGACCCGGACGCTCTCCACGCCTGAGTCGATGACCACTTCCGCGAGCTCGTCGGAGAGCTCCGCGCCGCGGGCGGCGATCTTCTTCCCGCCGACCTTCACGTCCTCCGCGAGCACACGCCCGAACACCGACGTGTCCGTGTGCTGTGCCTTGACGATGGTGCCGTCGGGCTTGGTGACGTTCACCACGGCCGTGATCGACCGATCCGTGCCGCAGTCCTCCTCGCGGACGATGACCTCTTGGGCCACGTCGACCAGACGCCGAGTGAGGTAGCCCGAGTCGGCCGTCCGCAGCGCGGTATCGGCCAGACCCTTGCGGGCGCCGTGGGTCGAGATGAAATACTCGAGGACCGAGAGGCCTTCACGGAAGTTCGACTTGATCGGACGGGGGATGATCTCGCCCTTCGGGTTGGCCACGAGACCTCGCATCCCCGCCAGCTGCCGGATCTGCATGATGTTCCCGCGCGCGCCCGAGTTGGCCATCATGTAGATGGGGTTGGTCTTCGTGAACTGGGCCTCCATCGCGTCCTTGACCTCGTCGGTAGCCTGCGTCCAGATCTCGATGAGCTCCTGGCGGCGTTCGTCGTCCGTGATGATGCCCTTGCGGTACTGCTGCTCGACCTTCTGAGCGCGCTTCTCGTGCTCATCCAGGATCTTCTGCTTCTCGGGCGGCGTGGTCACGTCCTCGACGCCGATCGTCACACCCGCCCTGGTGGCGTAGTGGAACCCCAGGTTCTTGAGGTTGTCGAGGACGATCTCGGTCTGCGTCCGGTCGTACCGGTGCACGACCTCGTCGACCAGGCGAGCCACGTCTGGCTTGAGGACCGGCTCGTTCCGGTACTCGAAGTCCTCGGGGAACGCGGTGTTGAACACGATCCGGCCGATGGTCGACCGGATCACCGGAGTCCTGTTGGCCCATCCATCGGCCTTGGGGTCGTAGCCCTCCGGCAAGAGCTCCTCCGGGAGCGCCTTGCCCGTGAGACGGACGCGCACCGGATCGTGGAGCGAGTGACCGCGGTCGTACGCGAGCAGGGCCTCGGCGGTCGAGCCGAACGTCGGGATGTCCTCGTCCTTCATCTCCTCGTTCTGGGTGAGGGTCAGGTAGTACAGCCCGAGGACCATGTCCTGCGACGGGGTCGCGATAGGGCGTCCGTGCGCCGGCGACAGGATGTTGTTGGTCGACAGCATGAGGATCCGGGCTTCGGCCTGCGCCTCCGCTGACAACGGAACGTGCACCGCCATCTGGTCGCCATCGAAGTCGGCGTTGAACGCTGCGCAGACGAGCGGGTGGATCTTGATGGCCTTGCCCTCGACCAGGACCGGCTCGAAGGCCTGGATCCCAAGGCGGTGCAGGGTCGGTGCGCGGTTCAGCAGGACCGGGTGCTCGCGGATCGCCTCCTCGAGGACGTCCCAAACCTGCGGCCGGGCGCGCTCGACCATGCGCTTGGCGCTCTTGATGTTCTGCGCGAGGTTCTGATCGACCAGCCGCTTCATGACGAACGGCTTGAACAGCTCGAGCGCCATCTGCTTGGGCAGTCCGCACTGGTGCAGGCGGAGTTCCGGTCCCACCACGATCACCGAACGGCCCGAGTAGTCGACCCGCTTGCCGAGCAGGTTCTGGCGGAACCGCCCCTGCTTGCCCTTCAGCATGTCGGAGAGCGACTTCAGCGGGCGGTTGCCGGGCCCCGTGACGGGGCGACCGCGGCGACCGTTGTCGAAGAGCGCGTCGACCGCTTCCTGGAGCATGCGCTTCTCGTTGTTCACGATGATCTCCGGCGCCTGCAGGTCGAGGAGCCGCTTCAGCCGGTTGTTCCGGTTGATCACGCGCCGGTACAGGTCGTTCAGGTCGGAGGTGGCGAACCTGCCACCGTCGAGCTGGACCATCGGACGAAGGTCGGGCGGGATGACGGGGATCGCGTCGAGCACCATGCCCATGGGGTTGGAGCGCCCCTCCACGAAGTTGGAGGCGACCTTGAGTCGCTTGATGGCCTTGAGGCGCTTGGTGCCCTTGCCGTTCTCGATCGTCTCGCGAAGGGCCTCGCCTTCGGCGACGACATCGTAGTCCGAGAGCAGCCGCTTGATGGCCTCGGCGCCCATGCCTCCGTCGAAGTAGTCCGCGAAGCGCTCGCGGAGCGACCGGTACACGGCGTCGTCCGCAACCAGCTGCTTCACCTTCAGGCTCTTGAAGGCGGACACCACGTCGTCGAGGTGTTGGGTGTCGCGTCCGGCGGCCTCGTGGATCCGCTCGACGTCACGCTGGGCTTCGCGCTTGGCCGCCGAGAGCTGCGCACCCTTGGCGCCTTCGGCCTCGAGCTCCTTCAATCGGTCCTCGAGCTCGGACAGCCGGCGCTTGACCTGATCGTCCCGGTCGGCCTCGATCTCGCGCTTCTCGGCCTCGATCTCCTCCTCGATGCCGGGGAAGTCCTTGTGACGCCGCTCGTCATCGATGCGGGTGACCACGTAGGCGGCGAAGTAGATGATGCGCTCGAGGTCCTTCGGCGCGATGTCCAGCAGGTAGCCCAAGCGCGAGGGGACGCCCTTGAAGTACCAGATGTGGGTCACGGGAGCGGCGAGCTCGATGTGGCCCATGCGGTCTCGACGCACCTTGGAACGGGTGATCTCCACGCCACAGCGCTCGCAGATGATCCCCTTGAACCGGACGCGCTTGTACTTGCCGCAGTGGCATTCCCAGTCGCGCGTCGGTCCGAAGATCCGCTCGCAGAAGAGTCCATCCTTCTCCGGCTTCAGCGTGCGGTAGTTGATCGTCTCCGGCTTCTTGACCTCTCCGTTTGACCATGCCCGGATCTGGTCGGCCGTCGCCAACCCGATCCGGAGCTCGTCGAAGTAGTTCACATCCAGCACTTAGGCCTCCGCCTCCTCAAGAAGTCCCCGCATCTCTCTCAACGCTTCGGTATTCCCATCTGGCCACCATCCCGGGCTCGGCCGGTGGGTCAATCGAAGTCCGCCCCCGCGGGCTCGCGCCGGCTGAGATCGATCCCCAGCTCCTCGGCCGCCCGGAAGACATCCTCGTCGGTCTCTCGCAGCTCGATCTCATCACCCGTCGCCGAGCGAACCTCGACGTTCAGGGAGAGCGACTGCATCTCCTTGATCAGCACCTTGAAGGACTCCGGGATCCCCGGCTCAGGGATGTTCTCGCCCTTCACGATCGCCTCGTAGACCTTCACGCGGCCCAAGACATCGTCCGACTTGATGGTGAGCAGCTCCTGGAGCGCGTAGGCCGCTCCGTAGGCCTCGAGCGCCCACACCTCCATCTCGCCGAATCGCTGCCCGCCGAACTGGGCCTTCCCCCCGAGCGGCTGTTGCGTGATCATCGAGTAGGGGCCGGTGGACCGCGCGTGGATCTTGTCGTCCACCAGGTGCAGCAGCTTCAGGATGTACGCGACACCCACGGTGACCAGCTCCGCGTAGGGCTGACCGTTCCGTCCGTCGAACAGCTGCGCCTTGCCGATGTCGTTCACCAGCTTCTGGCCGTCCGAGCTCGGATGCGAGCTGCGGAGCGCCGCGAGGATCTCGTCCTCCTTGGCACCGTCGAAGACCGGCGTGGCGATGTGCACGGGTCCCGTGTGGTCCTCGCCGTCCTTGTCGAACCCGACCATCGCGGCGTAGCCGAGGTGCGCCTCGAGCACCTGACCCAGGTTCATCCGCGAAGGGACGCCCAACGGGTTCAGGATGATGTCCACCGGCGTGCCGTCCTCGAGGAAGGGCATGTCCTCCTCGGGCAGGATCGTCGAGATCACGCCCTTGTTGCCGTGCCGGCCGGCGAGCTTATCGCCGTCCGAGATCTTCCGCTTCTGCGCGACGTACACGCGCACGAGCTGGTTCACGCCCGGCGGCAGCTCGTCGCCGTCGTCGCGGTTGAACACGCGAACGCCGATGACCTTGCCGGACTCGCCGTGTGGCACCTTGAGCGAGGTGTCGCGGACCTCGCGCGCCTTCTCGCCGAAGATCGCGCGCAGGAGCCGCTCCTCGGGGGTGAGCTCCGTCTCGCCCTTGGGCGTCACCTTGCCGACGAGGTAGTCGCCGGGGTTGACCTCGGCACCGATCCGCACGATGCCCCGCTCGTCCAGGTCTTTCAGGATCTCCTCCGAGACGTTGGGGATGTCGCGGGTGATCTCCTCGGCTCCCAGCTTGGTGTCGCGGGCGTCGACCTCATGCTCCTCGATGTGGATCGAGGTCAGGACGTCGTCCTTGACGAGCCGCTCCGAGATGATGATCGCGTCCTCGTAGTTGTGGCCTTCCCACGGCATGTAGGCGACGAGGAGGTTCTTCCCGAGGGCGATCTCGCCCTGGTCGGTGGATGGACCGTCCGCGATGACCTGCCCCTTGGCGATCTTCTCGCCGATGTCGACGACGGGCTTCTGGTTGAAGTTGGTCCCCTGGTTGGTCCGCCGGAACTTGATGAGGTCGTAGGTGCGGAGCTTGCCCGTCTTCTCTTTGACCACGATGTCGACGGCCGACACGTCCTCGACCGTGCCCGCCTCCTCGGCGAGCACCACGTCACCGGCATCGACCGCCGCGCGGAACTCGACGCCGGTTCCGACCAGCGGGGCCTCGGCCCGCAGCAGAGGGACCGCCTGGCGCTGCATGTTGGCGCCCATCAGGGCACGGTTGGCGTCGTCGTGCTCGAGGAACGGGATCAGTGCGGCACCGACGGAGACCAGCTGCTTGGGCGAAACGTCCATGTAGTCGATCTCGTCGGGTGAGACCTGATCGACCTCACCGCCCTTGCGGCGCACCAGGACCTGGCTGTCCTGGAAGGTGCCGTCGGACGACAGCCACGCGTTGGCCTGGGCGATCACGTGGCGGTCCTCTTCGTCTGCCGAGAGGTAGTCGATCTTCGCGGTGACCTTGCCACCGTCGACCCGCCGGTATGGAGTCTCGATGAACCCGAACTCGTTGATCCTCCCGAAGCTGGACAGCGATCCGATCAGGCCGATGTTCGGACCCTCCGGTGTCTCGATCGGGCACATCCGGCCGTAGTGCGACGGGTGCACGTCGCGCACCTCGAAGCCCGCGCGCTCACGCGACAGACCGCCGGGGCCGAGCGCCGAGAGACGGCGCTTGTGGGTGAGCCCCGCGAGGGTGTTGGTCTGGTCCATGAACTGGGAAAGCTGCGACGTCCCGAAGAACTCCTTGATGGAGGCGACGACCGGGCGGATGTTGATCAGGGTCTGTGGCGTGATCGCCTCGACGTCCTGGGTGGTCATCCGTTCCTTCACGACCCGCTCCATGCGGGACAGGCCGATCCGGATCTGGTTCTGGATCAGCTCGCCCACCGACCGGAGCCGGCGGTTGCCGAAGTGGTCGATGTCGTCCGGGTCATACCCCTCTTGGGCGGCGTGCAGGTTCACGAGGTAGCCGACGGTCTTGAGGATGTCCTCGAAAGTGAGGACCGCCTTGTACTTCGGTGCACCTTGCCCGCCGGACTCTTCCTTCTGCATCGAGGAGAAGACGCGATACCGGTTCTGCTCCCAGGCCTTCTTGTCGGGGTTGTCGAGCTCCCCCAGCCCCTTGTGGTGGGCCCGAAGCTGCTTCAGGAGCAGGCCCTCAGCGGGGCCGAGCTTCTTGTCCACCTTGTGACGACCGACACGTGCCACGTCGTAGCGCTTGGGATTGAAGAACAGGTTCTCGAGAAGGGTCTTAGCGCTCTCGGCCGTTGGCGGCTCGCCGGGCCGGAGCTTGCGGTAGATGTCCTCGAGCGCTTCCTCCTGCGTCTCGAAGTGGTCCTTCTCGAGGGTGTTCTGGATCGACTGCGCGTTGCCGAAGAGCTTGAGGAGCTCACCGGCGTCGAATCCCAGGGCCTTCAGGAACACCGTCACGTTCTGCCGGCGCTTGCGGTCGATCCGGACCCCGACCGTGTCCTTCTTGTCGACGTCGAACTCGAGCCAAGCACCCCTCGACGGGATGATCTTCGCGATGAAGACGTCCTTGTCGGACGTCTTGTCCGGCTCCTTGCTGAAGTAGACGCCTGGCGAGCGCACCAGCTGGGAGACCACGACACGCTCGGTGCCGTTGATGATGAAGGTGCCCCTGTCGGTCATCATGGGGAAGTCCCCCAAGAAAACCTCCTGCTCCTTGATCTCGCCGGTGACCTTGTTGACGAAGGTCGCCTCGACGAACAAAGGAGCGGAGAACGTGATGTCCTTGTCCCGGCACTCCTCTTCGGAGAACTTCATCTCCCGGAACTCGTGCTTCCCGAAATACAGCTGGAACTGCTCGGTGAAGTCCTCGATGGGCGAAACCTCCTCGAGGACCTCCTTGAGGCCTTCGTTCAGGAGTCGATCGAAGGAGTCCTTCTGTATGGCAACGAGGTCGGGAAGCTGAAGAACCTCGTCGAGCTTGGCGAAACTGACACGATTCCGAACAGGCACGAGCTGATCAGGCAAGCAGAACCCCTCCCGGGAGACGTCAAGGGCGCACGGCAGGGCGCGGTGGACGGCACGGCAAACGAGCAGTCTACGAGGAGATGCAGGCACCGTCAACGGAGCCTGCCCGGACGGCGGGTTGCGATGAGGGTACGCCCCGCGAGGCCCGCCGGTCAACCCGCCGAAGGGCGGGTTGGCCGGGGGCCCGGCGAGGCCCGCGGCCTGGGCTGATGGTGTCGTCGTCCGACCGGCGGTAGGGTCGGGCGACGATGGCCTCAGACCCCCTCCCGTCCGGTCGGTGGCGCCCCAGGACCCGCCGGAAGCGGGTCGCCCTCGCGGTCTGGGCGGGGCTGGCAACCTTCGCGATCCTGCTCGTTCTCGACGGCATCTGGGCCGGGCGGAACCTGGCTCGGGGACTCACCAACGCCCGGTCGGAGCTCGCGGTCGCGATCGAGTCGATCGTGACCGGGGACCCTCAGGCGGCGGCACCCCATTTCGCCGCCGCCGCCGAGGCCGCGGACAGTGCCGTCGGTTCGGTCGGGCATCCGTCCCTCGGCCTGGCGGGCCTCCTCCCGGTGGTGGGCGACAACATCGAGGCCGCGGAGGCAGTCGCCGAAGCCTCGCGTGCGACGGCGGAGGCGGGCGTCACGATGGTGGAGGTCGCCCGTGACCTCGGTTGGACCGACATCCGGATCCCGGCCTCGACCGCCTCAGGCGCGCTGAACATCGAGGCCTTCGAGACGGCCCTACCCGCCATGGGATCGGTGGCCGCTCGGCTCCGAGAGGCCGCGACCGCGCTCGAGTCCGCCGGAGGCGACGGGGTCCCCGGGCCCGTCGCCTCCGGCTACCGCGACAGCGTCGAGGGCCTGTCCCGCCGCGCCGACCTCGCTCTCCGCTTCCGGGACTCGATGCAGCTCGTCACCGCGATGTTCGGGGGGCAGCGCCGGTACCTCGTGTGCGTGCCATCACTCGGCGTATCACGGCCGGGCGGGGGTGCCCCGGCCGCCGTCGGCGTCCTGGTGGTCGACGACGGCGCACTCGAGCTCGAGTCGATGACACCCGCGCCGGGAGATCTCGCAGGCATCGACGTCTCCCTCGATTGGCCGACGACCGCGCGGGCGCTGATGAGAGCCGCAGAGGGATCGGACTTCGATGCTGTCGACGGGGTCATCCTGATCGACACGGTGGCGCTCCAAGACCTCGTCTGGGCGATCGGGGATGTGAAGGTGAAAGGTCTGCCAGTCGCGCTGTCGGACGAGACCACGACCTCGGCGTTGGAGATCGAACCCTTCCTGGGAAGCAACCCGCGCGAGGCCGCCCTCGTCCACACCGATCGAGTCTCGCGGATCCTGCGGGCCTTCCTCCAACGGCGACCGGGCGTGGAGTCTTTCGCGCTCGCCACCGCGGCCGGCACGCGCAGCAGGCATCTCTCCGTCTACCTCCCCGGAGCCGAGGAAAAACGCCTGCTTCGGTCTCTCGGCCTGGACGGACGGGCCAGCCTGAAGGGCGAGGGGATCCTTCCGGTCGTCGCCACCTGGGACACCCTCGGGACCTCCCACGTCGCCGCCCTCGTGAAGACGACGGTTCTGCAATCGATCACGATCCGGCCGAACGGATCCGCGGCCGTGGAGGCAGAGGTCCTGTTCGCCAACGGCGCGGGGACGGATGCACCCTCCGTCCTACTCGGCAGAGCCGCCGGGGATCTGCCGGTCGGCTCCTTCGCGGCCGACGTCACGCTGTACCTACCTGGGTCTGCGCAACGCATCGCCGCCGAGACCAGCCGTCCCAGCCCCATCAAGCTCGCCAAGGATCTCGGACTCGCGACCGTGACCGGCTCGATCGCGGTCCGAGGCAGCGAGTCGACGTCGCTCACGGTCACGTACGTGGTCCCCGACGCCGTCCGAACGCTCGAGGGGGCGAAGGAGATCGTCCTCAGGATCGTGCCGCAACCGAGCCTGGCGGGGGTCCGCTACCAGCTCAGCGTTGCCCTGCCCGACGGTTCAACCATCGTGTCCGCCTCGCCCGCAGTCGAGCGGAGGAGCGACAGCGCGACCTTCTCAGGCGTCCGAGGTGGACCTGTGGATCTCGAGATCCGCTTCGGGGGATGACAGAGCTAGCTGAGGACGGGTGCGGCGAGAGTCTGTGCTTCCCCGTCGGACACCTGGGTCACGGAGAGCTCTTCCACGACGATCGGCTCGACCTTCACGGCCTCCAGGAGGTCGGCGATCGCGTTGGCGACGGCCGCCCCTTGCTCGCTGGTCGAGACCCGCACTCCGCGGTCGTGGAGGATCTGGAAGAAGTCCTCGAGTGTCGCTCGCTGATCGCCCAGGAGAGAGGCCTCGGAGACGTTCAGCGCGCGTGACAGCCGAGCGAGCGTCTGGATCGATGGCTCCACGTGGCCGTTCTCATAGCGAGAGAGACGTGCCTTCGGGATGCCGGAGATGTCTTCAAGCTCCGATTGACTGAGACCGGCAGTGACCCGCGCTTCGCGGAGTCGCTGGCCGAAGTGCTTCCCGTCGCTTTGCCGCATAACTGTTGTCTCCCCCTCGCATACGAACGTCCAGGCACGCTAGCACACGGTTGCGATGAGGGGAACCGGGGCTTTCCACCTGAAGGACCCGTTGACGGAGCCGCGGGGCGCCGGTCACGCCGGCGCCCCGCGTGCACGTTCCCTACTTGATCTCGGCCGTCGCGCCGGCCGCTTCGAGCTGCTCCTTGGCCTTCTCGGCCGCTTCCTTGGTCACCTTCTCGAGCACCGCCTTCGGCGCGCCGTCCACCAGGTCCTTCGCTTCCTTGAGGCCGAGGCTCGTGAGCGCACGAACCTCCTTGATCGCCTGGATCTTCTTGTCACCGGCGGCCGTGAGGATCACGTCGAACTCCGACTGCTCCTCCTCGGCTTCTCCGCCACCTCCCGCGGCCGGGGCACCGGCCGCCATCATGGGGGCGGCCGCCGCGGCCTGGACGTCGAAGGCCTCCTCGAACGCCTTGATGAACTCGGAGAGCTCGAGAAGGGTCATCTCCTTGAACTGCTCCAGCAGATCCTCGGTCCCGATCTTCGTCTTCGCCACGGTCACTCCTCTCCGTCTGCTTTCGTTCCTTCTTCTGAGATCGATCCTTCTTCTGGCACTTCCGAGACTGCCTCGGCCGCAGTCTCCGCTTCAGCCTCTGCCGCGGGTTCCGCCTCAGCCTCCGCCGACGCTCCTGCCGCGGTGTCCTCCGAAGCAACCGCTTCGGCTGCGGGCTCGTCCGGGAGCTTCGCCTTGAACGCTTCGAGGAGCGAGAGGAAGCGTGCCTGCGTCGCCTGGAACATGGCGGCCGCGCGCGACATCTCGCCCTTCATCAGTCCGGCCAGCTTCGACAGCATCACCTCGCGGGACTCGAGGTCCGCGAGTGACTTCGCCTCGTCCGCGGAGAGGACACGGCCCTCCACGAACCCGCCCTTCAGCACGAGGGCCGGGAACTTCTTGGCCGCCGCCGTCACGCTTTTCGCGGCAGCGACCGGATCCTCCTGGACGAACGCCACCGCGCTGGGGCCGTCGAACAAGGACCCGAGCTCGGCCGCGTCGGTCTGCTCCAGGGCGCGTCGCATCAAGGTGTTCTTGATAACGGCGAATCGGGCGCCGCCGTCGCGCAGGGACTTCCGCAGCTCGGTGATCTCGGACACCGTGAGGCCGCGGTACTCGGTGAGCAGCAGCGCCGTGGAGCGCTCGATCTGCTCCTTCAGCGCCGCGACCCGTTCGATCTTGTGGGTACTCGGCATCGCGCCTCCTGTATGAAACAACGCGCCCCCGCAGACAGCGGAGACGCGCGGTGGCGCGGCTTCCCCGGCGGCCAGACGTGTTCGCCACGCATGGCCGTCGCCTCGGCAGGTACCCCGATCGGGATTACGCGCTCACGCGCCCCTGCTGTCTGCGGCAGCCCGAGGATAGCAGGCTGCCCAGACCCGAAGGACGGGGACGGAAGCTCCTTACGTGCGGACCGTCGCCTGGACGCCCCGGGGCTTCGCCGGATCGATCCGGACGCTCGGCCCCATCGTGGAGGAAACGGCCAGCGACCTGATGTAGCGACCTTTCGCCGACGCCGGCTTCGCCTTCAGGAGCTCGTCCACCACCACCATGTAGTTCTCGAGCAGGTTGCGCTCTTCGAAGGACTTCTTCCCGATGATCAGGTGCACGTTGCCCGTGCGGTCGGCCCGGTACTCGACCTTTCCGCCCTTGATGTCGGCGACGGCCTTGGCGATGTCGTTCGTGACGGTGCCGGTCTTGGGGTTGGGCATCAGACCACGTGGACCGAGGACACGGCCGGCCTTCCCCACCGACGCCATCATGTCGGGGGTGGCGACCGTCGCGTCGAAGTCGATCACGCCCTTCATGACCTCCTCGACGAGCTCATCGCCGCCCACGACGTCGGCTCCCGCCTCGCGCGCCTCGCGGGCCTTGTCCCCTGCCGCGAAGACACCGACGCGAACCGATTTCCCCGAGCCGTGCGGCAAGGCGACGGTACCGCGGAGGGCCTGATCGTTCTTCCGGGTGTCGATGCCGAGCCGGAAGGCGATCTCCACGGTCTCGTCGAACTTCGCGTCCGGAAGGGTCTTCAGGATCTTGATCGCATCGGCCGGTAGGTACTCCTGCTCCCGATCGAAGGTCTCGGCCGCCTGCTGGTACCGCTTCCCGGGCTTCGGGCTCACGACGCCACCTCCACGCCCATGCTCCGGGCCGTTCCCTCGATGATCCGCATCGCGTTGTCGATGTCGTTGGCGTTCAGATCGACCATCTTCCGTTCAGCGATCTGGCGGACCTGATCCCGGGAGAGCCTGGCGACCTTCTCGCGGTTGGGCTCGCCGGAGCCCTTCTCGATGCCGGCGGCCTTGCGGATCAGCTCGGCGGCCGGTGGCTGCTTCAGCACGAACGAGAACGAGCGGTCCTCGTAGATCGTCAGCTCCACGGGGATGACCTGGCCGGCGAACTGCTGGGTCGCTTCGTTGTACTGCTTGCAGAACTCCATGATGTTCACGCCGTGCTGACCCAACGCCGTCCCTACCGGAGGAGCCGGGGTCGCCTGCGCGGCGACGATCTGGAGCTTCGCGGTGGCGAGCACCTTCTTCTTCGGAGCCATCTGTTCGCACCTCCTGCGGTCCCAGCGGCCTTCCGGCCTCCCGCGTCTAAGGGATCTCTCTCTCTATGTTGCGCTACCGCTTCGCTACTTGAGCGCCCTGCGCTACCGCTTCGCTACTTGAGCGCCCTGCGCTACCGCTTCGCTACTTGAGCGCCCTGCGCTACCGCTTCGCTACTTGAGCGCCCTGCGCTAC
>JBPCPX010000027.1:0-4617 GCA_050998695.1 Actinomycetota bacterium | reverse complement strand
CCGTGCGCGCGGAACGCGAGCCAGAGCTTCAGCGCGCGGAACGGGCGCGAGTACTCCAGGGTGATGTCGGCGGCGTGGAGTTCGTGCTGCTGATGCGGGAGGTAGCCCTGCTCGTGCGCGAACGCCTCCGATAGCGCGCGTGGCTCACGGACGAGCGCCAGGCTGCACGCCTTGGGGACGTAGAGCCACTTGTGCGCGTCGATGCTGATGGAGTCGGCGCGCTCCACCCCCGCGAATCGGTCCGGCACGACGGATGCCGCGGGGAGCCCGTAGGCACCGTCCACGTGGAGCCAGACCCCGCGCGCCTCGCAGATGTCGGCGATCGGCCCGATCGGGTCGATCGCGCCGGTCAGGGTGGTCCCCGCCGTCACGACCACGGCGACGGGTGTCATGCCGTCGGCCACGTCCCGGTCGATCACGTCGGCCAGCAGGTCCGGACGCATCCGGTGCTCGTCGTCGATCGGGATGTCACGCAGCCGGTCGCTCCCGATCCCGAGCAGCTCCACCGCGCGGGTGATCGAGTAGTGCACCTCGGCCGATGCGTACACAGCCGCCCGGAGCCCGCCGAGGCCGGCGGCGCGCGAGCCGGGCAGGGCTCGTTCGCGCGCCGCCGCTAACGCCGTCATGTTCGAGATCGTCCCGCCGCTGGTGAACGCGCCGTTCGTCGCCGGATAGCCGACGAACTCCCCCACCCATCCCACCGCCTGCTCCTCCAGCATCGTGGCGGCGCGCGCGTCGACCGCGAGGTTCATGTCGTACGTGGAGGCCAGCAGGTCGCCGAGCGCGCCGATCTCGAGCCCGGAGGATCCGATGAACGCGAAGTACCGGGGGCGCGGCTGGGCGATCGACTCGTCGAGCGCCCGCGCCGCGTCGTCCAGCGCTTCGTGGACGCTCACCGGCTCCTGCGGGAGCCCGGCCTGCAGGAGCGTCCGGAGCCGCTCGTCGAGCGGCGGCTCCTCCGGCCGGGGACGGTCGAAGCTCCGCCATGCCTCGGCGACGAGCTTCGCCGCGTGCTCGAGCGCCTCCTCCCGGGGCGCGTCGAGCCGCAGCGGCCGATCGGGGTCGTCCATCCCTGCGGCCCTCGAGTCGCTCAGCCCTCCTCCCCCGTCGAGAGGTCGGTGAGCGCCTGGCGAGCCGGCTCACGGCCCTTCAGCAGCAACGTGACGAGCAGGCCCAATGCCGCCCACACCGCGGCCCAGAGCCACACCCGGTCGAACGGGGGCTGCACCTTGTAGATCGCGCCGAAGATCGCGCCCGCGGCGACCGCGATGCCCAGCAGGCCGGAGATCACGAGTCCCACCTTGTTGGGGTGGTCGCTCAAGCCGGAGAAGGCGCCCAGTGCCATGGTCCCGTACACGACCATGATCAGGAACGCCCCGAGGGTGGAGATCCACTGGAACATCCCCAGCTCGTGCGGTACGCCGGTGAGCACGCCGTTCGCGAACAGGGACTCGAAGCCGACCGTCGAGAGGACCCACGCCGCGGACACGACGGCCACGACGAGCGCGGACGCGATCGGGTTGCCGCCATTGGTCGTGGCCGCCAGGGCCCCCGGGATCTTCCGGTCTCGGGCGAGCGCGAAGATCCCGCGCGTCGTCGCGGTCGCGGCCCCGAGTCCTACGGCCATCACGTCCAGGAGCACGACCACCAGCAACACCTTCAGCATGAGATCGGACGATCCGCCGTAGCCGCCGGCCGCATCGGGCGAACCGAGCGCGAAGAGCGGCGCCGCCGCGACATCGGGCGAGGTGAGCACCGCGAGATCGAAACCGAACCCGGCGACCTGCGCGTAGGCCGCGATCACGTAGAAGACGGACACGATCGCGACCGACAGCAGCACCGCCTTCGGGATCGCGCGCTTCGGCTCGGCGGCCTCCTCGGCCAGGTTCGCCGCCGTCTCGAACCCGACGAAGATCAACACGCCGTAGAGCACGCCGAACAGGATGCCGGTGTAGTCGGGCGCGGACGCCGGGTTGAAGGCGTCGAAGCTGTTCTTCGGTGCGTTCACGATCACGTTGATGAAAAACCCGAGCACGACCACCACCGAGACCAGAGCCAGAACCAGCTGCAATCGCGTCGAGATCTGCACGCCCGCGGCCAAGACGAGGAAGACGAGCCCCACGTAGATCAGCGACCAGACCCAGGACGGCATGATCGGGTCGATCTCGAAGGCGGGAAGCACGTTGTCGCGCAGGAACCACCCCACGAGCACCGCGATCGCCGACGAGAGGAGCAGCGTGCCCCCGTAGTAGACCCAGCCGGCCCATCCGCCGACGCGCGAGCCGAGCCCCATCGTGACGTAGTCGTAGAGGGAACCGGCGGCGTGGACCCGCTTCGCGTACTGCGCCACGATCCACCCGAGCCCCAGCACGCCGATGGCGGCGATGATCACCGCGAGGGGCGTCGCGATGCCCGCTCCCTTCCCCGCGAAGTTGAAGCCCGCGATCAGCGGGATCAGGAATGCCGCGGAGAAGACGGGACCGATCAGTCCGACGGACTGCGCGATGACGTCCACCAGCTTGAGTCGACGTTTCCCCAACCGCTCATATCCGGCTTCGCCGCCCATCTTGTCCATCTCGGTTGCCACGCAAGCCCCCTTCGGTTGACTTCGCGAACCCTACGCCGCCGCCGTCGACCCGGTCCAACCGGTCGCCGGCCGTTCGAACCACACGTGGACCTGGCCGGTGCCGACCGAGGCCTCGTACTCGCTGAACAGCTCGCCCGGCGCCGTGCACGCCGCGCCCCCGAGCGCGCCGGCCATGATCAGATAGTGACCGAACTTGCCCTCCGGTCCGACCTTCTTGTACTCCGGCACCCAGTCGATCACGGCCGCGTGCTCGCCCTTCTGGAGGAGGTCGAGGACGTGGAGGTCCGCCTCCCGTGCCTCGGGCGTGATGATGTTCTTCATGGGATCGGAGCTCTCGCGGCCCCGGAGCTCGCGGAACGGCAGGAACCGATGCGAGAGCCCACCCGAGGCGAGGAGCACGACTTTCCGGTCCAGCGACAGGACGGCCTCGCCGATCAGCTGTCCCAGGAGCAGGAAGTCCTCCGTGGTCCCGCACTGGTTGATGCCGACGCTCACCCAGTTCTCGGGACCGTCCTTCAGGTAGGACCAGATGTTCACGGTCCCGTAGAAGATCGGCAGGTACGGGTCGTCGGACGCGAGCACCCACGTGTCATCGCGGTTCTCGGCTTCCTTCGAGACGGCGAACGCGAGCTCGGGGTCGCCCGGCATCTCGTAGGGGATCTGGCGCATCCCGCGCGGCAGCTCGTGGGAGGTGAAGATGCCCTCGCGCTTCTCGTGCGCCGTGATGATGTGCTCGAAGGTCACCTCCCAGTGGGTGTCCATCAGCACGAACGTGTCCGCCTGGACGCGGTCGAGCACCTCGGACCGGAGCCGCTGCAGGCCGGGGACGAGGGTGATCTCCTTGCCCTCGTTGATCTCCAGCCGCACTTCTTCCGGCAACATGATCGTGGGGACGTGCGAGACGATCCCCGCGCCGACGATCTCACCCATCGCGTGCTCCTCTCAGTCGCTCTTCGTTGAAGGCCAAGGGGCCATGCAGACGTTCTTCACGTCCGAGTAGAAGTCGAAGCTCCAGATGCGGCCTTCCCGGCCGATCCCGCTGTTGCGCGAGCCGCCGAAGGGCGCGCGCAGGTCACGGACGTAGAAGGAGTTCACCCAGACGGTGCCCGCGACGAGTGTCGCCGAAACCCGCTCCGCCCGGTCGCGATCGCCCGTGTAGACGATCGCGGACAGTCCGTACGTCGTGTCGTTCGCCATCGCGATGCCCTCGTCCTCGCCGGAGAACCGTTGGAGCGTGAGTACCGGGCCGAACACCTCGTGCTGGACGATCTCGGCGTCGCGCGGCGGCTCCCGGAAGAGCGTCGGGCGATAGTAGAGGCCCCCGAGCTCCTCGTTGGGACCGCCACCGAACACGACCTCGATGCCATCGGCCTTCGCGCGCTGCACGTAGCCGTCGACCCGGTTGAAGTGCTCCCGGGTGATCTGCGGCCCGATGTCGGTTATGTCCTCACGGGGGTCGCCCTGCCTGATCGCGGCCGCCGCCTCCGTGAACCGCGCGAGGAAGTCGTCGTGGATCGCGTCCTCGACGAGCAGCCGGGTGCCCGCGAGGCAGACCTGGCCCGCGTTGTCGAACTGGTTCACGGCTTGCTTGACAGCGGCGTCGAGGTCCGTGTCCGCGAAGATCAGGAACGGCGCCTTCCCGCCGAGCTCGAGCGAGACCGGCGTCAGGTTCGCACCGGCGGCGGCAGCGACGAGCTTCCCGGTCGGAACCGAGCCGGTGAAGGCGACTCGGTTCACATAGGGATGGGCGACCAGGGCGGCGCCGGCCTCCTCGCCGATCCCCTGGACCACGTTGAAGGCGCCGTCGGGCATCCCAGCGTCCCTCGTGATGTCGGCGAGCAAGGACGCGGTCAGGGGCGCCCACTCCGGCGGCTTCGCGATCACGGCGTCGCCCGCAGCGAGCGCCGGCGCGATCCGCCAGGTGGCGAGCATCAGCGGGGCGTTCCACGGCGTGATCACGACCGCGACGCCCGAGGGATCCCAGCTCACGTGGTTGGTATGCCGACGAGTCTCGAAGTCGTCCTGCGAGA
>JBPCPX010000146.1:0-13749 GCA_050998695.1 Actinomycetota bacterium | reverse complement strand
TTTCTCTCCCCTGCTCCCTACCCCCCCCTCTCCCCCCCCCCCCCCCCTTCCCCCCCCCCCCCCCCCCCCCCCCCCCCCCCCCCCCCCCCCCCCCCCCCCCCCCCCCCCCCCCCCCCCCCCACCCCCCACCAACTTCGAGCGGCTCTCGATCACCCGTGATCGTCTGTCCTGGCATGACCGGATCATCGGGAGCCTGGGCCTCGTCGTCGCGGTGGCGGTCGGAGCGGCCGCGCTCGCGTTCGCTCTCTACCTGGCGGGCTCGACCCTCATCAGCATCCTCGAGAAAGCGGCCACCTCTCCGACCTAGGAAGGTCTATCCGCGCCTGAGCAACTGGAACGAATTCCGATAGTCGTCGAGGTGCTCCAGCATCCGTCCCGCGCCGCTCACCACGGTCTCGAGCGGCCGCTCGACCACGTGGACCGGAACCTCGCACTCCTGTGCCAGCAGCATGTCCAGGCCCTTCAGGAGGCTCCCGCCTCCGGTGAGGAACATCCCGGTCTCCAGCACGTCGTGGGTCAGCTCCGGCGGTGCTTCGGCGAGCGTCATCCGCACCTCGCCGACGATCGCCTTGACGGTGGGCGCCATCGCCTGCCTGATCTCGTCCTCGTCCACCTTGACCTCGACCGTGTTGCCGGTCGCGAGCTCCCGGCCGATCACCATGGCCGCCCGGCCGGTCGGCGAGGGGAACGCCGAACCGATCGCCACCTTCAACTCCTCGGCCGACTTCTCGCCGATCGACACCCCGTACGTCACCCGGATGTGCTCCTGCACGGCCGCGTCGAGGTGGAAACCGCCCAGGTTCGCGGAGCGGCCGGACACCACGCCGCCCATCGAGACGACGGCCATCTCCGAACGCCCGCCGCCGATGTCGACGATCAGGTTCCCCAGCGGCTCGTGCACCGGGAGGTTCGCACCCACCGCGGCGGCGAGCGGCTCTTCGACTGGGACCACCTGTCGCCCGCCCGCGTACCGGATCGCTCGCTCGATCGCCCGTCGCTCGACGACGGACGCCGAGGGGGGGACGCAGACGAGCACCCTCGGCTTCGGGAACCGCGTGACGCCGACGCGGCGGAGCACGATCGCCAACATCCGTTGCGTCACATCGAACTCGGTCATCGTCCCATCACGGAGGGGGCGAACGGCGAGCACGTTGCCGGAGTCTCCTCCGAGCATCTGCCACGCCTCTTCCCCCATCGCGACGACCTCGCCGTTGCCGTGCAGGGCGACCACGGTGGGCTCGTCGAAGACGATGCCGCCCCCTTGCCGGTACACGAGGGTGTTGGCGCTGCCGAGATCGATCGCGAGGTCGCGGCCCAATTAGCTCCCCATGACCCACTGAGCCTCGCCGGAGACGAGACCCTCCTTCTTCCAGATCGGCACGTCTTCCTTGAGACGTTCGATCCCGTGCCGGCAGGCCTCGAACGCTTCGGCCCGGTGCGGCGCCGAACACGCGACGACGACCGAGGCCTCGCCGATCGCCAGGTCTCCCGTTCGATGCAGGATGGCCACCTTCCTGATCGGCCACCCGTCCAGCATCTCGGCGCCGATCTCTCCGAGGCGCCGGGTCGCCAGATCGTCCCAGGCCTCATAGTGCAGTCCGGTCACGTCTCCCGCGTCCGAGCGATCGCGGACCGTTCCGACGAACACGCACGTTCCGCCCGCCGCGGGGTCACCGATGAAGCCCAGCGCCTCGTCGACGGAGAGCGGCTCGGCCGAGATGCGAACCAGGACAGCCTGAGACACAGCGGACATCGTATCGGGAGGGCCCGCGTACCATGGACGGGTGAGTGGCGGGTTCGGCTTCGACCCGGGCGATCCGGAAGCGTTCAGGGACGCTCCCCTCTTCCGCGAGCTGCAACGCGTGATGTCCGCGTCGAGTGGTCCGGTGAACTGGGAGCTCGCCCGTCAGGTCGCCGTCGCGAACGCGGTCGAGGCCGGGCCGGACCTGGAGCCCTCCGAAGGTGACCTCCGGATGCTGGAGGAAGCCGTCCGCGTCGCGGAGCTCCACGTCGGACGGTTCACCGGGTTGGCGGCGCCGGCGGATGTCGCGCAGGTCCACGCCGTCCGCCGCGCCGGCTGGGTGAACGCCAACGCCGAGAGCTTGAAGAACCTGCTCGAACCGGCGGCGAGGCGGCTGACGGATGCGATCGAGCGCAGCGCAGGGGATCAGCTTCCGCCGGAGATGGCCCAGCTCTCGGGGTTCCTGCGTCAGCTCTCCCCGCTCCTGCTCGGCACCCAGGTGGGTCAGGTCCTCGGGATGCTCGCCCAACGGGTGCTGGGCCAATACGACATCGCGCTGCCCAGGTCCGGACCGGGCCAGCTCTTGTTCGTCGTCCCGAACCTCGTGGCCCTCGAGCGCGACTGGTCGCTCGATCCCAGGGAGTTCCGAACGCTCGTCGCCCTGCACGAGGTGACCCACCGGTTCGAGTTCTCCCAGGGATGGGCTCGTGACCGCTTCCAGGAGCTCCTCGACGACTACCTCTCGACGCTCAAGCTCGACGTCGAAGCGATGCAGGGTCGGCTCGCGACGCTGGACCCCACGGATCCCCAGGCTCTCCAGCAGCTCGCCGAGTCCGAGGAAGGCCTTTTCTGGGCGGACCTCGACGACGAGCAGCGCTTGAAGCTCGGGAGGATCCAGGCGTTCATGGCGGCCGCGGAGGGCTACGGCGATCATGTGATGCAGGCGCTGGGTGCGGAGCTGCTCGGCACCTATCCTCGGATCGAAGAGGCGATGAAGCGATACCGCGAGAGCGAGCACGGCGACCCCGTGTTCGAACGCCTGCTCGGCGTCGACATGAAGCGCGAGCAGTACCGGCGCGGGCGGACGTTCTGCGAGGTCGTCGTGGAGCAGACGGACGAGATCACGCTCGCGCGCATGTGGGACTCGGCGGACGCGATGCCCTCGCTCCCCGAGCTGGATGAGCCCCGCCTCTGGCTCGCGCGCACCGTCTAGGGCGACGGGAGTCGTCGAGCCGTCGGCTATCATCGCCCGACGATGACCATCGGTGAGCTGATCTCGGCGGCCGTCGTCGACGAGCGGGTCTGGGACGCGTATCAGGAGACGGCGCCGGACGGCATCTATCTCGTCGGTCAGCCCGGTCCCGCGCTGCCGTTCGCGATCTTCAGGGCGTGGAAGGTGCCGACCGGCTTCGTCTCCGAGGAGATCAGATTGGTGGGCCCGTCCGGGCGCACGCTGTACCGCTGGGGCCCGGAGGTACGGCGGATGAAGGGCGCGATGGACCTCACGGTCGAGCTCGACCGGATCGACGACGCGGTGCTCGAAGAGACCGGCACCTACGTCGCCTCGTTCATCCTGGAAGGCGAGATCATCGGGGAGATCGAGTTCCCTGTGTACGTGCAGGCCGCGGCGCTGAAGCTCCCGAAGGAAACCGAGGAAGGGCTGCGGAAATCCGACGTCATCTGGGTCGGGACACGTGTGAACGAGGACAAGCGGATGGCGCCGGTGTGGTTCGCGTTCAAGGACGGGAAGATCTACCTCCTTTCGTGTCACGACTCCGATCTCCAGGAGCAAACCGTGCCGGGCGTCCCGGACGCACACGAGCTCGTGGTGGTGACCCGGCGGAAGCTCCGCGACACGGCGCTCCAGGAGTTCACGGCCGCGCAGCGGCTGCTCGAGGGGCCGGAGTGGGAAACGGCCGCGAAGATGCTGGTGGATCGGCGTCGGAGCCGGGTCGGATCGCCCGACGAGTCGCTTGCCCGCTGGCGCGGGAAGTGCGACATCGTCGAGCTCATCCCGAACGTCGCCACCCTGGAGACCAGCGCCTAGGGCCAGGCCCCCGCTAGCGGTTCATCGTGCGTCCCACGGCAGCCGCGATCGCGGCGAGCTGCTCGCCGAGCTCCACCACCTCGTGCGGGAGGAGCGCCTGCGCCCCGTCCACCATCGCCTCTTCCGGGTTCGGGTGGACGTCGACCATCACGCCGTCCGCCCCGGCGGCGACGGCCGCCTTCGCCATCGGGGCCACCAGGTGTCGCTTGCCGACCGCGTGCGAAGGATCGACGATCACGGGCAGGTGCGATTCGTATTGTGCCACCGCCATGCCCGCGAGATCGAGCGTGTTGCGCGTCGCCGGCTCGAACGTGCGGATCCCTCGTTCGCACAGGATGATCTCCGAGTTCCCCCGTTGCGCGATGTACTCCGCTGCTTGCAACCATTCGTCGATCGTCATCGCGAGCCCGCGTTTCAACATCACCGGCTTGTTCGAAAGCCCGACCTCCTTGAGGAGCTCGAAGTTCTGGGCATTGCGGGTGCCGATCCTGATGCAATCGGCCACCTCGGCGACGTGCTCGACCTGGTTCAGATCGACGACCTCGACCACGAACGGCAGGCCGGTGCGTCGCCTGACGTCCTGCAGGATCTCGAGACCCTCTTCCCCGAGCCCCTGGAACGAATAGGGCGACGTCCTCGGCTTGTAGACGTCGCCCCGCACGATCGTGGCGCCGGCCGCCTTCGAAGCCTCCACGGCGGCGATCGTCTGCTCCGCGTTCTCCACCGCGCACGGCCCGGCGATCAACGTGAACGTCCCGCGTCCGACCGGCGTCGTGCCCACCTTGACCGTGGTCGTCTCAGGATGGAGGTCCCGCGCGACCATCTTGTAGGGCTTGCCGATCCGGATGACGTGGTCGACGCCCTGCATCTGCTTCCAGTCGATCGCCTGGAAGCGATCGGTGTCGCCGACGAGGCCGACGATGGAGTGCACCGCACCGCGTGAGACGAACGCCTCGCCGCCCGCGCCGCGCACCCGCTCGGAAACGGCTTCGATGTCCGCCTCCGTCGCGTCCGTTTTCATCACGACGACCATCCGCGACCTCCTCCGGCGCCGGGACGGCCCCGGGGACGAAACGGCCCCGGGTCTTCCGCCCGGGGCCCCTGTGCTCTGTGCGCGACAGGTGACTACGCCGGGCTACGCCCGAAGTAGAAGAACCAGTCACCGTGGTACCGCTCCATGAGGGCCCCATCGTGACCGCCGGGCGACGCCGATGTCAACAGGCTCGAGCTCCTGTCACCAGGGCTAGGATTCGTTCGATGCCCATCACTGTGCTCGACCATCCGCTTGCCCACGACCTCCTCTCCCGACTCCGGGAGCGCGAAACGGACCCGGCCGAATTCCGAACCCTCACCCGCCGACTGGGATGGCTGCTCGTGATCGAGGCCACCCGCGACCTCCTCACCGAGCGTGTCACCGTCGACACGCCGATGGAAGAGACGAAAGCCGCCCGGCTCGCGGAGCCGCTGGTGGCCATCCCCGTCCTGCGGGCCGGGCTGGGGTTGCTCGACGCGGTCACGGATCTCTATCCCGACACCGTGGTCGGCTATCTGGGCCTGGAGCGCGACGAGGAGACGCTGGAGCCCCGGGACTACTACGCGAAGCTTCCTCCGATGCAGGGGAGGCGGGCCCTCGTACTCGATCCGATGCTGGCCACGGGCGGTTCCGGGAGCGCGGCCATCGCGCACGTCAAGGCCCATGCCACGCCGACGTCGATCTCGTTCGTCTGCATCGTCGCGGCGCCCGAAGGCGTCGCGAAGCTCGAGGCCGATCATCCCGACGTGCCGATCGTCGCCGGCGCGCTCGACCGGGAGCTGAACGACGTCGGTTTCATCCTGCCGGGCCTCGGAGACTTCGGCGATCGGCTCCACGGCACGGAATAGCCACCCAGGAGACTAGGTGCCGCCCGCTCCCTCGTACGCTCGCCCTGCCGCAGCCGGTGGACGCACCTTCGCCACGAAGCCGGCGATCGCAACGATGGTCACCACGTAGGGGATCATGTTGATGAACTGCGGCGGGAGCAGGGAGATCAACGGTGCGTCGTCCAGCCGCAGCGGGATCGCCTGCGCGAACCCGAAGAGGAACGCGACCACCAACAGCCGTCGGGGATCCCAGTTCGACAGGATCAGAGCGGCGAGGGCGATGAAGCCGAGCCCCAGGGTCTGTCCTTCACGCCAGTTGCCGACCACCTCGACGGACAGGAACGCCCCGGAGAGCCCGGCGAGCGCTCCGGAGAGCAGCACGCCTTCCCACCGGAGCGGCGCCACGGCGACCCCGAGGGACCGCGTCGCCTCCGGGTTCTCACCGGCCGAGCGGAGTCGAAGCCCCCAACGGGTTCGGTAGAGCGCGAACGACACCGGGAACACGAGGACGGCGGAGAACAGCACCACCGGCGACAGGTTCTGGAACGCGTTCCCGAGCCCCCACGGGATATCCGACAGCAGCGGGATGTCTATCCTCGCCAGGTGCGGACCGCCCGGATCGGATTGCGTCGCCTGCTCGAAGAACACGAAGGAGAGGAATCGGGCCAACCCGATCGCCACCAGGTTGATCACCACACCGGACACGATGTGATCCACCCGGAAGTTGATCGTGGCGACCGCGTGCACGGACGCGAAGAGCGCGCCACAGAGCGCACCGAACAGCAGGCCGAGGACGACACCTCCGACCCCCAGCCCCATCCCGTCCGGCGCCGGAGCCGCGAAGATCGCCGCTCCTGCCGCCCCGGTGACGGTTCCGATCACCATGAGTCCCTCGAGACCGATGTTCACGATCCCGGAGCGCTCACTGAACAGCCCGCCGAGACCCGTGAGGTAGAGGATCGTGAAGTAAGTGAATCCGATCCTGATGGAGGCGCCGATGTCGGTGAGGTCCATCAGGCCTCCTGCGGAGCCTCGTCCTCGGGTGTCGCGGTGTCCCGGAGCCCCACCTCGGCGCCCGCGCGCTGGAGCTCGCGCCTGGCAAGCCGGCGCTTCGCGATCTGGTAGACGACCACCACGGAGAAGATGAGGATCCCCTGGAGGATGATCACGAATTCCCTGGGCAGGTTGGTTCCGAGCTGAAGGGCGGTCTCCCCGCGGGAGAGGATCGCCCACAGGACTGCGGCGAACAGGATCCCGATCGGGTTGTTCTGGCCCAGGAAGGCGACGGCGATCCCCGTGAAGCCGAGCTGCGCCTCGTAGTTCTGGACGAGGGCGCCCCGCTCTCCGAGGACCTGCTGCATGCCGACCAGCCCCGCGAGCGCACCCGAGATCACGAACAGCTTGATCTGCACACTGCCGATCCCGATCCCGCCCGCGCGGGCGGATCCGGTGGAGGATCCGACCACGCGGGCCTCGTAGCCGAGGCGCATCCGCCGGAACAGGAACCAGACGATCGCGCTGGCTACGATCGCGAGGGGGAACAGCCACGTCAGGTGCGCCGATCCGCCGACACCGAACAGGTGTCCGAGGTCGGGAACGAGGGCGCTCGGTTCGAAGATGTCCGTGCGCAGGTCCACGTTCTGTCCGGGGGGTGCCTTGGTGAACTTCAACGGTCCGTTCAGGGCGTACGCCACGATGCTGACGGCGATGCCGTTCATCATGATCGTCGTCACGACCTCGTGTGCGCCCGTCGTCACCTTGAGGATCCCAGGGACGGCCGCATAGACCATTCCACCGAGACATGCGAAGAGGAGCACGACGGTCAGATGGAGCAAACCCGGCAGGAAGTCGAACGTGAGTGCCGCCCAGGATGCAGTGACCATGCCCACCAGGAACTGACCCTCGACTCCGATGTTGAACAACCCTGCCTTGAAGCAGACCGCGACGGCGAGCGCGGCGAAGATGAGCGGCGTCGCGATGGACAGGATCGTCCCGACGCTGGTGACGTCCTTGAAGGCGAAGCTCAGCATCGCGCCGTACACGGTCAGCGGGTTCTCGCCGTAGAGGAGGATGATCAGGGAACCCACGCCGATCGCGATGGCGAACGCGGCCAGCAGCGCGAGCATCTGGCCGATCACCGACTCGAGCCACGGCGGGAACGCGCGGGGAGCGGACAATGCCGCGTCCGCGGTCGACATCAGCTCGCCTCGGCCTCGTCGACGGCGCCGAGCATCCCGGCGCCCAGCTCCTCGGGAGCCGCATCGGGCGCGTACTCGCCGGTGATCCGGCCTTCGTAGATGGTCACGATCCGATCCGAGAGCGCATAGATCTCGTCGAGCTCCGCGGAGATCAACAGCACCCCGCGTCCCTCCTCCTTCTGGTCCAGGATCTGGCGCCAGACGAACTCGATGGCCCCCACATCCAACCCACGTGTCGGCTGCGACGCGATCAGCAGCTTGGGGCTCGTGTCCAGCTCCCGTGCGAGGACCAGCTTCTGCTGGTTGCCGCCCGAAAGCGTGCTCGCATTGACGTTGATCGACCGGGTCCGCACGTCGAACAACTTCACGAGCCGCTTCGCCATCTCCCTGATCTTGTCGATGAAGAGGAATCCGGTTCTTCCGGAGAACGGTGGATCGTCCGCGCGCCCCAGCACGGCGTTCTCCCACACCGTCATGTCCAGGACGAGCCCCTGCTCGTGACGGTCCTCGGGGATGTAGGCCACGCCGGCGTTGCGGATGTCGGCAACGGGCCAACCCGTGATGTCCGTCCCGGCCAGACGGATCGTACCGGCCGCGACCTTCCTGAGCCCGATCAGGGCCTCGGCGAGCTCCCGCTGCCCGTTCCCCTCCACCCCGGCGACACCCAGGATCTCGCGCGCCCGAACTTGGAATCCGATGCCGTTCAGCTTGCCCTCGCCCAGGAGACCTTCGACCTCCAGGATCGGCTCCCCGATCTCCACGTCGGGCTTGTCGAGACGGAACAGCACGGGGCGCCCGACCATCATCTCGGCGAGCTTGGCCTTGGAGGTCTCGGCGGGGGTGGTCTCGCCGACGACCTTCCCGCGGCGAAGGACCGTGATCCGGTCGGCGATGTCGAGCACCTCGTCCAGCTTGTGGCTGATGAAGACGATCACCTTCCCGTCGTCCCGCAGGCGGCGGAGGTTGGTGAACAGGTCCTTGGCCTCGCGCGGCGTCAGGACCGCCGTAGGCTCATCGAGGATCAGGATCTCGACCCCCCGGTAGAGGGCCTTGAGGATCTCGACCCGCTGCTCCTCGCCGACGGACAGGTCCTCGATCAACGCGCTCGGGCGCACCTGGAACCCGTACGTCTGCGCGAGGTCGGCGACCTTCTGCTGGGCTGTCTCCATGTCGAGGACCGCCGAGCCCTCGTCACCCAGGATCACGTTCTCCGTGACGGTGAAGGGATCGACCAACACGAAGTGCTGGTGGACCATCCCGATCCCGTGCTCCAGAGCCACGCGGGGTGACGTGATCGAGACCTCCTCGCCGCCCAGCAGGATCCGTCCTTCGCTCGCCGGATACATCCCGTAGAGGATCCGCATCAACGTGGACTTGCCCGCGCCGTTCTCTCCGATCAGCGCATGGACCTCGCCGGGGCGCAGTTCGAGCGAGACGTCGTCGTTGGCCACGACACCGGGGAACCGCTTGGTGATGTGCTCCATCACCACGAGGGGCGGGGCGCTGGCGCGCCCCACCCCTCGTTCGCCTGTCATCCGCGAATCACCGCTCCCCGGAGCCTAAGGCGATTCCGGAACGATGATCTGGCCGTCGATGATCAGTTGCTTCAGTTCGTCGAGCTTGGAGATGATGTCGTCCGTCATCAGATCCGTGTTGCTCTTCGAGTAGTCGACGCCGCCCTCCGCCATACCGAAGACCTGCCCGCCGACCTCGAGCGTGCCCTCGCCCCCCGCCTGGATCGCGTCTTGCACCGCGGTGTCCACCCGCTTCAGCATCGAGGTCATCACGTGCGGCTGCTGCTCGGCGCTGACCAGGAGGTACTGGTCCGAGTCGACCCCGATCGCCAGCCTGTCGGCGTCCACCGCGGCGTTGAAGAGCCCGGCGCCCGAGGCGCCCGCCGCGTGGTAGATGATGCACGCGCCCTGGTCGTACATCTTCGTCGACAGGGCCTCGCCCTTCAACGCGTCGTTGAACGCCGTGACGTCGTCACCGATGTATTCGACGAGCACGTCGATGTTCGGGTCCGTGGCCGCAACGCCGGCCTCGTAGCCCGCCTGGAACTTCTCGATCAGCGGACCGGTCTGGCCGCCGAGGAACCCAAGGGTGTCGCAATCGAGCTTGCCGGCTTGGATGGCTGCCGCCGCCCCGACGAGGAACGACCCCTCGTGCTCCTTGAACGTCAGGTCCGTCACGTTCGTCAGGCCGTCGTTCGTCAGTCCGCACGCGGTCCCGCAGGTGGCGTAGCCGTCGATGATCGCGAACTGGGTGCGTGAGTAGTTGCCCGCGTTCGAGTTGATCCCCGGCGAGAAGGCGAAACCCACCGCGATCACGAGGTTGTGACCGGCATCGGCGAGCGCGATCACGTTGTCATCCCTGTTCGAGCCCGTCGCGTCGGGCTCGAGGGAGTCCGTGTTCTCCTCGCAGACGAGCCCCTCGTCGATCGCCGCCGTGAGTCCCGCGTTCGCGGCGTCGTTGAACGACTTGTCGCCGATGCCACCGATGTCGTACGCGACACCGACGCTGAGATCGGCGTTGCACTCGGGCGTCTCGCCGTTCGTACCCGGATCGTCTCCTCCGTCATCACCACAGGCCGCCGCCACGAGCGCGAGCACGGCCAGCGGCACGAGGAGCGTTCGATGCCACTTCGGCATGCTTCCCCCTTCGTTGGGTTCTTGTTCGGGCCATGAGCCCTACCGCCCGGATTCTCCGGGCGGAGGCAGGGGGCCGTCAAACGCGACCTCGGTACCCCCGTGGGAGACTACGGAACCGGAGGTCACGAGGGATGTCTGAATTGGACGCGCTGCTGGAGACACTTCGATCCCGCCTCGCCTCCTCCGAGTTCCACACCTGGGCCGGGATGGAGGTGACGGAGGCCGCGGCCGGTGAGGTGACGGTCGCGATGGACGTGCTCGACCGGCACGTCAACCTCCAGGGCCTCGTCCACGGAGGGATGCTGGCGATCCTCGCGGACACCGCGTGCGGGCTCTCGATCCGCTCCGCGATCGCGCCGGGGCGGCTCCACGTCACAACCGACCTGGACATCCACTACCTCTCGCCGGCGAAACCCGGACGACTCTTCGGACGTGGGAAGGCGATCAAGGTCGGAAGGTCGCTCGCGTTCGCCGAGGCGTCCGTCGAAGACGGGGACGGCACCCTGCTCGCGCGAGCGCAATCGCGCTTCTCGGTGAGTGGCCGCGAGCCCGCGGCGGACTAGTACTCGACGTCGATCTTGCCCATCGCGGCCGGGAGCTGTGCGAGCGCCCCCTGGAGCCCCAGGATCATCCCCATGTTGCCGCCGATCTTCAGCTTGCCGGTCATGAAGGCCGTGACCGGCGAGAGCTCGCCCTTCGCGAGGGCTGCGGCGGTGTCGTAGCTCTGGGTGATGGTGGCATCTTCGCCTTCGATGTCACCGGTCCCAAGGTCGATCGTCCCGTCGTCGATCGTGATCCAGTAGTGGGTCTCGCCCTCCGCTCCTGTGATGACCTGCTGGATCGTTGCCTTCTGCCCGGCTGCGGCCTGGCGGAACGCGTCGCTCTGGTTGAGTTCTGCCTTCAGCGCCTGCGCCCACTCATCGGATAGGAACTTCACGGACACGATGTTCGACCTCCGAGATATTGATGTTCCGGGTGACGGTCGCTCGAGTATAGGGGCGCCGCTACTCGAAGAAGTGCGGATCGGTCAGGTGCAAGACATCGTTCAGGAACCGGACGCCACGCGTGTCGCCCTCGACGTCGATGCTGTTCAGGCTCGTGTTCTCGGGGAGGAAGAACATCTCCTGGCGGAGCGCCAGGAGCTCGCCGACGTAGGCGTTGATCACGCCTCCATGGGCGAACACGAGCAGGTTCTCGTCGGGGTGCTTGTGCAAGAGCCTCTCGACGGCGTCGTGTACGCGAGCACGGAACCGATCTCCGCCCTCGGCATCCGGCGCGCGGTGCCAGATCGCCCGCTGATGCCGGATGTGCTGCATCACCTCGGGATCCGACTCGATGATCTCCTCGAACGGCTTGCCCTCCCATCCGCCGATGTGGGCTTCCACGAGCTCGTCATCGAAGGAGACCGTGGTGCCCGCCTCGCGCGCGAAGGCCTCCGCGGTCTCGCTCGCGCGGCGGAGCGGGGACGAGTACACGATGAACGGGTCGAGGTCCATCAGATGGAGCCGCCGCGCGAGGAGCCCCGCCTGCTCTCTTCCCTTGTCGGACAGAGGTGGATCCCACTGCTCTCCGCGCACGCTCGCCCAGCGGTCGCCGACCCACTCGAAGTCCGACTGACCATGGCGGATCAGGTACAGGACGCGGCCGGTCACGCGGGCGCGGACACTCTCTTCGGCTTCTCGGGGTTCTTCGGCTTGGGTGTCTCCGGCAGTTGCCCACGCTTCGGTGGATGGGCCGCTCGCCATCGATCGGCGTAGTCCTCGACGTCTTCCCGAAGCCAGATGCGTCCGGAGGCGAGGGTGTCGATCGGCTCCGGGAACGAGCCCCGATCGATGTAGGTGATCACCCGCCGCTTGTCCCAACCCATGATCTCCGCAGCCTCAGCGACGCCCACCACGGTCGGGACAACTTCGATCATGAGGTCGACGTCGCCTCCGGTCGCCTTGCGGAGCTCGGCGAGACAACTCCCGCGGCTCGTTCCCGTCACCTCGATGTAGGCGGGCACGTCCAGCACGTGCGCGAACCATCTGCCTCCCGCCTCCCACATGCGAGCTCGGGCCGGTTCCCCCTGCCCCATCCCCGGATGCTAGCGCTGTATGACACCGTCCGCAGCGAAATGCCTACCAGCCGCAGCAGGGAAGGATGTAACCACAGGCCGCGCAGCGGTAGTGCGCGTGCTCCGGTTCCATCGGGGCACCGCACGCGTCGCACGGCAGCCTCTTCGACTCGACGATCGGCTGGCAGCGCTCGGTACTCGCGGGTGCCTCCATCCCCGACACCCTAGCCCTGCGCCCCGACATCACTGGGGAGGCGGCGGCCGATAGGCCCCGATCCTCCGGAGCTCCTTCCGCCAACATTCGGTGTGCCAGTGACGGCGCTCTTCGGGGGCATCCAGGGGTATCACGACGAGGTGCCAGATGCCGGCCCGCACGATGTGATCGCAGCCGGGGCACCGGTACTCCTTCTCACCACCGACGTGCCGGACGTCGTAGCCGGGAAGCTCCGCCCACTCCGGCGCTGCGGAGCGCGGCCGGGGCGCCTCCTGCGGCTGGAAGGATCCGGGGTTGCGCCGGTTCTTGCGAGGCATCAGAGGTGTTCCTGTATGAACGCGGCGGCGTGGGGGGCCAAGGACGCCCCGATCTCCCGAGGGTCTCGTTTCCGGCCACGGACCTCGAAGGAATGTCCCCCGCCTTCGAAGGGAACGAGGGTCGCGCGGCCGCCGAGCTTCTTCACGACCTTGCCGAGGAGATCCGAGGAGGCGAATGGGTCCGAGGTCCCCTGGAGGAAGAGCATCGGGACCTCGATGCGGTACAGGTGTTCGTCCCTGATCCGTTCCGGCTTGCCGGGCGGGTGCAGGGGATAGCCGAGGAAGACCAGCCCCGCAGGGCCGATCTCGGCGTCGGCCGCGCACATCGAGGCTATCCTCCCGCCGAGCGACTTCCCGCTCGCCCAGACGGGCCCTTCCCTCGCCCGGGCCGAGGCGGCCTCGAACACCGCACGCCACGTATCGCGAAGAACGGCTTCGGTGTCCGGGGAGCGACGCCCGCTCTCGATGTAGGGGAAGTTGAACCTGAGCGTCGCGAGCCCTTCGTCCACGCACGCTCTCGTGAACCCCACGAGGAAGGGGTGGTCCATCCCGGCCCCGGCGCCGTGCGCGACCGCGATGGTCGCGAACGGCGACCGCGGGCGGGCGTACCTGGCCGACACCGGTCCCTTCACGGTGTCGATACCGAGCGACTCTTCCGGGCCGGG
>JBPCPX010000129.1:0-11679 GCA_050998695.1 Actinomycetota bacterium | reverse complement strand
CTAGGTGACCCCGAGCCTCGCCCGCACCGTCTCGAGGTCCTTGTCGCCGCGGCCCGAGAGGCAGACGAGGACCGACGCGCCCTCGGGAAGAGGCTTCCGGAGGAGCCAGCCGATCACATGGGCGGGTTCGAGCGCGGGGATGATCCCCTCGGTCTGCGCGAGCGCCTGGAAGCCCGCGAGGGCGTCGTCGTCGGAGGCGCTCACGTACTCGGCGAGTCCGGCATCACGGAGGTAGGCGTGCTCCGGCCCGACTCCCGGATAGTCGAGGCCGGCCGAGATCGAGTGGGTGTCCGCGACCTGGCCGTCTTCGTCCTGCAGCAGATAGCTGAGTGCGCCGTGGAGGATGCCGGGCTCGCCTTGGGTCAGCGACGCGCAATGCTCGCCGAGGACCGCTCCGCTGCCTCCGGCTTCCACGCCGATCAGACGTACGCCCGCCGTACCGACGAACGCAGCGAACATCCCGATCGCGTTGCTCCCCCCGCCGACGCAGGCCGCGACGACGTCGGGTTCGGCACCGGCATTCTCCTCACGGAACCGGGGGCGAGCCTCGTCGCCGATCACCCGCTGGAGGTCGCGCACCAAGACGGGGAACGGGTGGGGACCCACGACCGATCCGATGATGTAGTGGGTCGTGCGGACCGACGCCGCCCAATCGCGAAGCGCCTCGTTCACGGCTTCCTTCAAGGTCTTCGAACCCGCCGTCACGGGCACCACCTCGGCGCCGAGGAGCTTCATCCGGGAGACGTTGGGGGCCTGGCGCCGTGTGTCCTCCTCCCCCATGTACACTACGCAGGGCAAGCCGAGGAGGGCGCAGGCGGCGGCCGTCGCCACGCCGTGCATCCCCGCCCCGGTCTCCGCGATGATGCGCTCCTTCCCGAGGCGCTTCGCGAGCAGCGCCTGCCCCAGCGCGTTGTTGATCTTGTGGGCGCCCGTGTGCGCCAGATCCTCGCGCTTCAGCCAGATCCGGTAGCCGAGCTCGGCCGACAACCGTCCCGCGGGGGTCAGCGGCGTCGGTCGTCCCACGAAGTCTCTGGACAGAGCCGAGAGCTCCGATCGGAACTGCGGATCGTCGCGCAGTCGGTACCAGGCCGCCGCGAGTTCGTCCAGCGCGGGGATCAGCACCTCCGGGACGTAGCGCCCGCCATAGGAGCCGAATCGGCCGCGGGCATCGGGCGTGGTGACGGTCGTCGTCATGTACTGAGTTCTCTCCAGAGGAGCTTCCTCACCGCACGGGCCGGATCGTCCGCACGCATCAGCGCTTCGCCTACAAGGATGGCAGACGCTCCCGCCTCCATCGCGGCGTCGACGTCAGCCCGGGTCGTGATGCCGCTCTCGAGCACGGCGATCCGATCCTCCGGCACCCGCCCGACCCGCGCCAGCGCTCCCGCGACGTCGACATCGAGGCTCTCGAGGTCCCGAGCGTTCACGCCGACGATCGTCGCGTCCGTGTCGAGCGCACGCCGGAGATCTTCCTCCGAATGCGTCTCCACCAGTGCCGCGAGCCCGAGGTCGCGAGCCGCCTCCATGAGGGCCCGGAGCTGAGTGTCGGTCAGGGCGGCCACGATCAACAGGACCGCGTCGGCCCCCGACGCCCTCGCCTCGATCACCTGGGAGGGATGGATCAGGAAGTCCTTCCGCAGGACCGGGACGGACACCGACGACCGAGCGGCCTGCAGATCCGCGAGGGATCCGTTGAAGTGGCGCGGCTCCGTCAGGACCGAGATGGCGGCGGCGCCGCCCGCCTCGTACCCGCGTGCCAGCACGCTGGGGTTCGCTTGCTCGGCGATCACCCCGGCGGACGGTGAGGCGCGTTTCACCTCGGCGATCAACGCGGGCGGTGCCGCGGCACGCAGGGCACCCTCGAGGTCCCTCACGGGCGGCATCGAGGACGCGCGCGCCATCAGCGCGAGGTCGTCGAGGGGGTGTTCGTGGAGGTCACGGTCGAGCCGCTCGATGAGATCGGTGAGGAACCCCATGGGGCGGCGAGTCTAGACGCCGGTCGTTGGACGCTCAGGTCACCTCGGCGATCGCCGCCGAAAGGTCGAGCGAGCCTTCCAGTGCCGCGCTCCCGACGACCCCACCCGCGGCGCCGGCCGACCTGACGGCACGGAGATCCGCGACGGACGCGATCCCCCCCGCCGCGAGCACCGGTCGGCCGGCGCGCACGACCCGCCTGATCATCTCCAGGTCCGGACCGCCACGCTGTCCCACCCGGTCGACCGACGTGATGAGCAGTACGGCGGCGCCGGCGGAGACGACCCACCCGAGGGTCTCGAGCAACGGCAGGTCGACGGGGTCGCGACCGCGGGAGCGGATCCGCCCCTGTTCCACCTCGATCCCGATCACGAGGCGTGCCCCGTCTGCCGCCAGCCGGGCCGTCGTGGCCGGCGCGTCCGCGAGGGCCGCCGACCCCAGCACCACCCGGCTCGCTCCCGCCGCGAAGAGGGCTCGGACCTCCTCGGCCTCGCGGACCCCGCCCGCCGCCTGCACCGCCACGGGGAGGGCGGCGATCGCCGACACGACCTCGATGTTCGCGGCCTCCCGCCGGAAGGCGAGATCCATGTCGACGACGTGGAGCCACCGGGCGCCCGCCGCGATCGCCGCCTTCGCGGCCGCGAGCGGATCTCCTCCGAACGCCTCCACCGGACGAGGGCCAGCCGGCGTGAGCGTGGCGAGGGCACCGTCGCTCACGTCGATCGCGGGGATGACCTCGAACACGCCGAGCACGATAGAGGTCAGAGGCGAAGGCCGAACCGCTGGTACCTCAGGCGAAGCGTTCCACGCGCGCGGAGCCGGTTCCGAGCAGTCCGGTGAGCTCGCCCATCAGGGCGCCGGAGGAGTCCACCCGGAACTCCCCCATGTCGAGCGGGCGCACGCCCGCCGAGGAATGGAACCGCACCTTCACCGGCGCGGGCCCCGGTCGTGACCGGAGCAGGTCGGCCATCTTCGCCAGCACCGCATCCGTGCATGCCGCCGCCGTGAGATCGATCACGACGGACTCCGGACCCATCTGCGGAGTGACGCCGGCGAGTATCGGCTCCCGCACCTCGTTGGCGCGGATCTGGAGCTCGCGTCCACGGCGGTCGATGCGCCCGACGACCAGGACGATGCGGTCCGCCGAGATGAGGTCGGGATCGGCCTCGTACACCGACGGGAAGGCCACCACCTCCACGCCGGCCGCCAACCCCTCGAGGCGGAACTGCGCGTACGGCTCCCCGCGCTTCGTGTACTTCCTGGCAACCCCCCCGATGATCCCGGCCGCGGTCACGAGCTCTCCATCATCGGCGCCGTCGAGATCGCCGATCTCGTGCGAGCTCTGCGCGCGCAGGGCGTCCGCCACCTCGAGGAGAGGGTGGTCCGAGACGAACTGGCCGAGCATCTCCTTCTCGTAGCGGAGGAGCTCGGGCTTGTCGAACTCCTCCCCCTGCAGGACCGACTCGTCGATCTGCCCGACCTCCGAGTCCCCGCCGAACAGCGAGAACTGCCCGGCCGCCTCGGCCTTGCGCTCGGCGACGATGGGGCCGGACACCTTGTCCTGTCCGATCAGCAGCGCTCGCCGCCGATACCCCAGCGAATCGAACGCACCGGCCAGGACCAACGACTCCAGCATCCGCTTCGCGAGGACGGACGGGTCGACCTTCCGACAGAAGTCGGAGTAGGACTCGAAGCGGCCCTTCTCCGCGCGCGCCTCGATGATCTGCTGCACCGCCCCGTCGCCGACGTTGCGTACCGCGGACAGCCCGTACCGGATCGCTCTGCCGCCGCCCGCCGCCGGGGCGAAGTCGAGAGCGGAGTCGTTGACGTCGGGCGGGAGTACCTCGATGTCCATCGCGCGGCACGCGTACAGGTAGTAGGGCTTGCGGTCCTTGTCGTCCTTGACCGACGTGAGGATCGCTGCCATGTACGCGACCGGATGATGCGCCATCAGGTACGCCGTCTGGTAGGCGACCAGCCCGTAGGCGCACGCATGGGAGGCGTTGAACCCGTAGTCGGCGAACGGGACGAACATCTCGAACATGTCGGCCGCCCCTCGCTCCGGGTAGCCGCGGTCGACGGCTCCCTTGACGAAGCGCTCCTTGAAGGGCATCAGGTACTCGATCTTCTTCTTGCCCATCGCCTTGCGGAGGGTGTCCGCCTCGCCCATCGAGAAGCCGGCCATCGCCACGGCGATCTGCATCACCTGCTCCTGGTAGACCATCACTCCGTAGGTGCCCCGCAGGATCGGCTCGAGGTCCGGGTGCGGGTAGGTCACGGGCTTGCGCCCGTGCTTGCGCTCCGCGTACTCGGTATGCAGGCCGTTGTTCAAGGGCCCCGGGCGATACAGGGCGACGAGCGCCATCAGGTCCTCGAACCGGTCGGGCTCCAAGAGCTTGATCAGGCTGCGCATCCCGCCCGACTCCATCTGGAACACGCCGGTCGTCTCGCCGCGGCGGAGCATCGCGTAGGTCTCCGGATCGTCCAGCGCGACGTGGTCGATGTCCATCTCCACCCCGTCGACTCGGAGGTGCCGGAGCGTGTCCTCGATCACGGACAGGTTGCGCAGTCCGAGGAAGTCCATCTTGAGCAGACCCAGTTTCTCCACCCCGTGCATGTCGAACTGCGTGACGATGCGCTTGGAGTCGTCGCGTGAGTCCTTCGACAGCTTCAGCGGCAGATAGCGCACCAGCGGGGCGTCGCCGATCACGACGCCGGCGGCGTGCACCGAGTCCTCGCGGCGCAATCCCTCGAGCGCCCGAGCCGTGTCGACGATCTCCTTCGCCTCGGGCTCGCCCTCGTAGGCCGTCGCGAGCTCCGGGGACAGCCGCAGCGCCTCCTCGATCGGGTGATCGCGACCCATCACCGGTGAGGGATACATCTTGCAGAGACGGTCCCCCACCGACGGTGGGAAGCCCAGGACGCGCGCCGCGTCGCGGATCCCCTGCTTGCCCTTGATCGTCTGGAACGTGACGATCTGGGCGACGTGGTCGGCGCCGTACTTGGTGCTGGCGTACCTGATCACCTCGTCGCGGCGACGCTCGTCGAAGTCCATGTCGATGTCCGGCATCTGGATCCGCTCGGGGTTCAGGAAGCGCTCGAAGATCAACCCGTACCGGAGCGGATCGACGTCGGTGATGCGCAGGCAGTAGGACACGACCGAACCCGCCGCCGATCCGCGTCCCGGTCCGACGCGGATGCCCTGCTCCCGGGCGAAGCGGATCAGGTCCCAGACGATCAGGAAGTAGCCGGCGAGCCCCATCTGCAGGATCACGCTCATCTCGAAGTCGAGCCGATCCCCGATCTCCGACGGCAACGGGTCTCCGTACCGCTGAGACGCGCCGGCGAGCGTGAGGTCGCGGAGGTAGGCCTCGAGCGATCCTCCGTCCGGGGCCTCGAAGCGAGGCAGGTGGTATCGCTCCTCGAGTGGGGCGGCGTCGCCGTAGATGAGCTCGAGCTCCACTGAATCCGCGATCTCCAGCGTGTGGTCACACGCCTCGGGGAGCTCCGCGAAAAGGGCCCGCATCTGGCCCGCGGACTTCAGGTAGAACTCTTCGGAGTCGAAGCGGAGCCGTTTCGGGTCCGTCTGCAGCTTCTGCTGCTGGATGCAGAGCAACACGTCGTGCGGCTTGGCGTCGGCGGCCGTCGTGTAGTGCAGGTCGTTGGTCGCGACCAGACCGATGCTGAGCTCCCGCGCGAGAGACACCTGCCGGGGCGTCACCCGGCGTTGCTCCGAGAGGCCGTGGTCCTGCAGCTCGATCCAGTAGTTCCCGGCGCCGAAGATGTCTCGGTACTCGGCGGCCACCGTTCTCGCTCGAGCCTCCTGCTCCGTGAGCAGCAGCTTCGACAGCTCTGACGACAGGCAACCGGACAGGCAGGTCAGCCCCTCCGCGTACTCCGCAAGCAGCTGCTTGTCCATGCGCGGGCGGTGGTAGAAGCCCTCGAGGTGTGCTGCCGACACGAGCTTCAGCAGGTTCCGGTACCCCGTCTCATCACGGGCGAGGAGCGTGAGGTGGTGGTACTTCTCCTCGTTCTCGCCGGGTTCGCGGTCGAACCGCGAGCCCGGCGCGACGTAGGCCTCGACCCCGAGGATCGGCTTGATGCCGTGGGCATGCGCCGCCTCGTAGAAACCGAGGGCGCCGAACATCACCCCGTGATCGGTGACGGCGATCGCCGGCATCTCCATGCGCTGCGCTTCCGAGAAGATCGTCGGGGCCGATCGATTGGCTGCAGGAGCCTCGATGCGGGCAGCTCCGTCCAGCAGCGAATACTCCGAGTGAACGTGCAGATGGACGAAACCGTCTCGCGCTGCCGTGGCGACCTCCGGAGAGCGGTTTTCCACACCCGTCCCGGCCGGTTGTGGAAACTTACATGACTGTGATTCGTGGGAGCCACGCTACGTCGCCTCTCCGGCGCCGTCAAGCGAACCCCCTCATCGGAACCGGGCGAGTGCCGCGACGAGGTCCTCGGGAAGATCCTCCGCCACCTCGACCCGGCCCCCACCGACCGGGTGGGTGAATGACAGGCGCCAGGCATGCAGGAACGGGCGATCGAGCCCCAACCGGCGCGCGTCGTTCCCGCCTCCGCCGTAGGCGCGATCTCCGAGGATCGGATGCCCGATCGCCGCCAGGTGCACCCGGATCTGGTGCGTACGTCCGGTTCGCGGGACGGCCTCCAGCAACGTCGCGCCGTCCAACCGCTCGCGGACCTCGAACCCCGTCTCCGCCTGCCTGCCCTCGGTCGCATCCACGACGACCTTGGCCGCGCGCCGGCCGAGAGGCGCGTCCACGGCGAAGGCGTCGTTGGCCACCGCACCCCGGACGAGCGCGAGATACCCGCGCTCCACCGCATGGACGCCGAACATGCTGCGCAACGCCGCGTAGGCCTCGTCGGTCTTCGCCACGACCAGCAGCCCGGAGGTACCCACGTCCAGCCGGTGCACGATGCCAGGACGGAGCGGGCCGCCGGCCGGCGCCAGCGGGACGCCCATCCCGAGCAGCCGGTTCACCAGCGTGCCGCCACGCCGGCCGGCGGTGGGATGGGTCACGAGCCCGGCGGGCTTCACGATCACGAGGAGGTGGTCGTCCTCGTAGCGGATCGGCACGGAAGGCCCCTCGGCGGCGATGGGCTCGTCCCGCTCGATCTCGAGCGTCACCCGCTCGCCCCCGCGCAGGCGGAATGCCTTCGGCCGCGGCTCGCCGTCGACCTGCACCTTCCCCGAGGTGATCGCGCGCTGGACGTCCGCCCGCGCCTCGCCGGTCATCCGTGCGATAACGGCATCGAGCCGCCCCTCCTCGGCGACCAGCGTTCGCCTCACCTCGGCGCCGCCGTCGGCTCGGGCTGCTCCTTCCGCTCCCCTGGCCGTTCCCGCGTTCCCACCCACGCGAGCACGATCGCGCCGATCACGATCGCGGCGTCGGCCAGATTGAAGATCGGCCACACGTGGAGGTCGATGAAGTCGACGACGCGTCCGCGGAAGCCCTCATCTCTGAAAGCGCGGTCCGTGAGGTTGCCGAGCGCTCCGCCGAGCACCAGCCCCAGCCCCGCACCGACGATCCGCCTGGTGTGTCGGAACGAGGTCGCGAGGATGATCACGACGACGACCGCCGACACCCCGACGAAGAACCACGGGGCGCTCTGGCCGATGCTGAAGGCGCCGCCCGAGTTGGTCGTGAACCGCAACGTCAGCACGCCCGGCACGACGTCGATCGGAGAGCCGGGGAGGGTCGCCTCGGCCCAGATCTTCGTGATCCGGTCGAGCCCGTAAGCGACGACGGCCACGACGAAGAGCGTTCGGGCCGCCCGGCTCTGCCGCGCGTCCACGGGTCAGCGACGCGACTGCGCCGCCTGCGCGTCCTTGATGCAGAGCTCCGCGTACGGCAGGGCCTTGATCCGGGCTTTCTCGATCGGCTTGCCGCAACGCTCGCAGAGGCCGTAGGTCCCCGCATCCATGCGTTTCAACGCTCCCTCGATCTTCCGCAGGAGGTCACGGATGTTGTTCTCGATCGAGAGATCCTTCTCCCGCTCGAACGTGGCGGTACCGGCGTCCGCCGACTCGTCGTCGAGCCCCACGTCCCCCGACAGATCCGACTGTGTCGCCGCGAAGGAACCCTCGACGATCGACGCGAGCTGCGCCTCGAGGTGGGTTCGCTCTTCCAAGAGCCGGGCCCGGAGGTCCTCGGTCTCCTTCGCGGTGAGCTTGGCCTGCGTCATGGGGGCGAAGGGTAGCACGTCGGCGCATCGGACCATGACAGCTACTCCCACCGGGTCGGTCAGTACCGGAGACGTTGCAGCGCTGGCACTTCCGTCGTTCCGCGGAGGTCGAGACATCTCCGCGAGAACCCTCCCCCGAAGGAGGAGGTGTCGCCGAAACGCGCACCGGGGTGCGACCCGCGTGTGTAGCATGCACGCGACAGGCGACGACGGGAACACGTCGCAGGGACCGCAGAGCCAGAGCGAACCGGGGACGGTGGAAGCCCGGTGCCGAGCGCCCCGCGCACATCCTCCCCGAGCCCCTGCCCGAACCGAGCCGGAGCATCGGCTCCCAGTAGACGCAGGCGGGTCCGCCCGTGAAAGCGGTAGGGCCATGATCATGGCCGCGAGCGGCCGGGCGCCGTGAGGCGTCAGGCAAGCGAGGTGGTACCGCGGGGCTCGCGCCTCGTCCTCGCGAGACGAGGACGAGGCGTTTCGCGTGTCGGGAGGCAGCGGATGGCGAACGACGAGAGCCCACGGTTCCGGCCGGTCGACCCGAAGGTGCGCTTCCCCGAGCTCGAACGCTCGATCCTCGCGTTCTGGGAGGAGGCGAACGTCTTCCATCGATCGCTCGAGCAGCGTGAGGATGCCCCCGAGTGGGTCTTCTACGACGGCCCTCCGACGGCGAACGCCAAGCCGCACATCGGCCACGCGGTCACCCGCACCTTCAAGGACGTCTATCCCCGCTACCGCACGATGACGGGCCACCTCGTGCACCGCAAGGCCGGCTGGGACTGCCACGGGCTCCCGGTCGAGATCGAGGTGGAGAAGGAGATCGGGACCTCCGGCAAGCGTGACATCGAGGCGTTCGGGGTCGCCGAGTTCAACGAGCGGTGCCGGGTATCCGTCCGGCGATACGTCCACGACTGGGAGGAGCTGACCCGCCGGATCGGCTTCTGGATCGACATGGACGACGCCTATTGGACGATGGACCCCACCTACGTCGAGTCCGTCTGGTGGTCGCTGAAGCGACTGCACGAACGCGGCCTGCTCGTCGAGGCGGACAAGGTGACCGCGTACTGCCCCCGGTGCGGCACCGCGCTCTCCGACGCCGAGGTTGCGCTCGGTTACGGATCCGTCGAGGACCCGAGCGTCTACGTGCGCTTCCCGATCGTCGAGGCGGCGGATCCGGACCTGGTCGGCGCGTCACTGCTCGTATGGACGACGACGCCGTGGACGCTCCCCTCGAACACCGGCGTGGCGGTGGACGGTTCGGCGACATACGTCGAGGCCGAGAAGGATGGCGATCGGGTGATCGTCGCCGAACCACTCGCGCAGGCGGCTCTCGGCGACGGATGGACCATCCGGAAGACCCTGCGCGGGGAGGATCTCCTCGGGGCGGGGTACGAGCCGCCCTATCCGAACGTCGAGGGTGCGCACACCGTCGTCGCGGGTGCGTTCGTCCAGATGGAGGACGGCACGGGCGTCGTGCACATGGCGCCCGCGTTCGGGGCCGAGGACCTCGAGGTCGGGCTCGTCCAGGGCTGGCCGGTCTTCAAGCCCGTCGGCGACGACGGCCGGTTCACCGATCTCGCGCCCGAGTTCATCCGCGGTCTGTTCGTGAAGGACGCGGATCCGGTGATCGTCGAGGACCTCTCGGCCCGCGGCCGACTGCTCCGTTCCGGGACGATCATCCACACGTATCCGTTCTGCTGGCGATGCAAGACCCCGCTCCTCTACTACGCGCGCACCTCCTGGTACGTCCGTACGACGGCCGTCAAGGATCGCCTCCTGGACGTCAACGACCAGGTCGACTGGCATCCCGATCACATCAAGCACGGACGCTTCGGCAACTGGCTGGAGAACAACGTCGACTGGGCGCTCTCTCGCGAGCGGTACTGGGGAACACCGCTGCCGATCTGGCGGTGTCCGGCCGCGCACGTGACCGCGATCGGATCGCTCGCCGAGCTCGGGACGCTGGCCGGACGGGATCTGACGGATCTCGACCCGCACCGCCCCATGATCGATGAGATCACGTTCCCCTGTCCGGAGTGCGCCGAGGAGTCACGACGGGTCCCGGAGGTGATCGACGCCTGGTACGACTCCGGCGCGATGCCGTTCGCGCAGTGGGGCTATCAGCCGGAGCTCGCTCGGGGCGAAGAGCCGTTCGAACGGCGGTTCCCTGCCGACTTCATCACCGAGGCGATCGACCAGACCCGCGGCTGGTTCTACACGTTGATGGCGGAAGGCGTCCTGCATTTCGACTCGACCGCGTACCGCACAGTCGTCTGCTTCGGCTTCATCGTCGACGAACAGGGAAGGAAGATGTCGAAGTCGCTCGGCAACGTCGTGGATCCGATGACCGTGATGGACCGCTACGGGGCGGACGCGCTCCGCTGGGTGCTCCTGACGAGCGGTTCCCCCTGGTCATCGAGACGACTCGGTGACACCGTCCTGGAAGAGGCGGTGCGACAGTTCCTGCTCACCCTGTGGCACGTGTACTCGTTCTTCGTGCTCTACGCGAACGCGGACGCGTTCGACCCCGATGCCGAGACCGCTCCGCCGCCGTCATCGCGACCGCTGCTGGACCGATGGATCCTGTCGCGGCTCGCCGGCACCGTTCGCGAGGTCCGGGACGGGATGGACGGTTACGACGTGACGGGGGCGGGCCGGCGGATCCAGGCGTTCGTGGAAGACCTGTCCAATTGGTACGTGCGACGCTCGCGTCGTCGGTTCTGGAACCCGGGCGGGCGTGGCGGGGCCGACAGCGTCGCCGCGTTCCACACGCTGCACGAGTGCCTGGTCACCGTGGCGACGCTCCTCGCGCCGCTCACCCCGTTCGTCTCCGAGGAGATCTGGTCGAACCTCGCCGCCGGACGCGGCGGGCGGCGGGACTCGGTCCACCTGGCGGACTATCCGCGCGTGGACGAGGCGGCGGTCGACCCCGGCCTGGACGACGCGATGGCGCTCGCGCGTCAGGTCGTGGAGCTGGGACGGCGGATCCGCACGGAGACGAAGACCCGAACGCGCCAACCGCTTCCTGCCGCGGCGGTGCATCTCGCCGACACGCAGGGATCGTTCGATCGACTGCGGGACACGGTTGCGGAGGAGTTGAACGTCAAACGCGTCGAGGTCGCCGGGTCGGCCGACGTGTTCGGTCGATGGCGAGCTCGACCGGACTTCAGGGTCCTCGGCCCACGCCTCGGTCCGCGTGTCCAGGCCGTCGCCGCCGCGCTGGCGGAGGACGACGGCACGCTCGCGGGACGACTGGCCGACGGTGAGCAGATCGAGGTCACCGCGGGCGAAGGGACTCCCGTCCCGATCGGGCCGGACGACGTCCAGCTGACCCACGACGTCCGGTCGGGGTTGGGCGTTGCCTCGGAGGGTGGGGTGACCGTCGCCCTCGAGCTCGAGACCACGCCGGAGCTCCGGCGCGAAGGGCTCGCGCGCGAGCTCGTCCGAATGGTCCAGGACGCGCGGACGAAAGCAAGCCTCCCGGTGGCCGACAGGCGC
>JBPCPX010000101.1:0-22678 GCA_050998695.1 Actinomycetota bacterium | reverse complement strand
CGCTTCTGGTCGACGCGCACCCGGCCTACCCCGAGAGCCGCTCGCGCAGGAGCTCCTGCGCGAGCTTCGGGTTGGCAGAGCCGCCGGAGGCCTTCATGACCTGCCCCACGAGGAACCCGATCACGCTCTCGTTGCCCGCACGGAACTTCTCCGCCGCGTCCGCGTTCTCCGCGACCACCCGGTCGACGACCCCTCCGAGCTCGCCGGCGTCCGACACCTGCCGGAGTCCCCGCCGCTCGACGATGTCCGCGATGGCGTCGCCTGTCTGGAAGGCTTCTTCGAGGGCCTTCTTCGCGCCTGCGCCGGAAAGCGTGCCGTCCCCCACGAGTGCCACGATCTCGGCGATGTGCTGCGCGCCCACCGTGGCGTCGGCGTCGGCGTCGGCCTCATTGCGCAGGCCGGCCAGGTCCTGCGTGATCCAGTTGGCGGACGCGGCCGGTTCCGCGCCGAGCGCCACCGTCTCCTCGAACAGGATCGTCGCCGGGCGATCGGCCACGAGGACGCGCGCCACCTCGGGCTTCAACCCCAGCTCGTCCACGTAACGGGTCCGTCGCGCCTGCGGGAGCTGCGGCAGGGACGCACGGATCTCCTCGATCCATCCGTCGTCCGGCTCCAACGCGGGGATGTCCGGCTCCGGGAAGTACCGGTAGTCGAACGCCTCCTCCTTGGAACGCATGGTCTTCGTGGTGCCCGAGTCCTCGTCCCAGTGTCGCGTCTCCTGCACGAGCGGCTCGCCCGCTTCGAGCGCCGCGATCTGCCGCGCGGCCTCGAAGACGAGCGCCCGTTCGAGCGACCGGACCGAGTTCATGTTCTTGATCTCGACCTTGGTGCCCAGCGCGTCCGTCCCCGGGGGACGGACCGACACGTTCGCGTCGCAGCGGAGCGATCCCTCCTCCATCCGCACGTCGGAGACGTCGAGGGACCCCAGGAGCGCGCGGAGCTCACGCAGGTATGCGGCCGCCTCCTCGGGCGAGCGCATGTCCGGCTCCGAGACGCACTCGACCAGAGGCACGCCGGCGCGGTTGTAGTCGATCAGGGCGTGCTCGGCCTCGTGGATCCGACCCGACGCGCTGCCGTGCGCGGTCTTGCCCGTGTCCTCTTCCATGTGCACGCGCGTGACGCCGACGCGAGTCGTCGACCCGTCCGCGAGCTCCACGTCCAGATGACCTCCGACGCACACCGGCAGGTCGTACTGACTGATCTGGAAGTTCTTCGGCATGTCCGGATAGAAGTAGTTCTTCCGGTGGAACACCGATCGAGGGGCGATCTCGCTCCCCAGGGCGAGCCCGATCTTGACGATCCGCGCGATCGCCTCACGGTTGGGAACCGGCAGCGACCCCGGGTGCCCGAGGCAGACCGGGCAGGTCAGCGTGTTGGGCTCGGCACCGAACTCGTTGCGGCACCCGCAGAACATCTTGGTCTTCGTGCTGAGCTCGACGTGACACTCGAGCCCGATCACGGTCTCCCACTCGCCCATCGCGCGGGCCAGCCTATCGGACGCTTCCGACGCTTCCGACCGCCCGGGGGCGACTCGGAGGGGAGATTCGACGACCCATCCCTCCGTGCGTTCATCTATCATTTGTATGAGCTTGAAACCATTAAGGCGGAGGAGGTTCCGTGAGCTTCGCAACAGCCGAGGATGGCACCCGGATCCACTTCGAGGAGGCGGGGGCGGGCATCCCGGTTCTCTTCATCCACGAGTTCGCGGGCGACCATCGGAGTTGGGAACCGCAGATGCGGAGCTTCAGCCGGCGCTACCGATCCATCCTCTTCGCGGCCCGCGGCTACCCGCCATCCGATGTGCCGAAGGACGTCGCGGCGTATTCGCAGGAGCTCGCCGTCTCGGACGCGATCAGCGTGCTCGACCATCTGGGCATCGATCGAGCGCACATCGTGGGCTTGTCCATGGGGGGATTCACATCGCTCCACCTCGGGCTGGGTCGACCGGACCGGACACGATCCGTCGTCGTCGCGGGGGTCGGGTACGGGGCCCATCCCGACGCGCGAGACTCCTTCCGGGCCGAGGCGGAAGCGATCGCGGCAAGCTTGGAGACCGACGGTGCCGCCGCGTTCGCTGGGCGGTACGCAGAGGGACCGGCACGCGTCCAGTTCCTGAACAAGGACCCTCGAGGCTGGGCAGAGTTCGCCCGCCTGCTCGCGGAGCATTCGAGCGAGGGATCGGCGAACACCATGCGTGGCGTCCAGCGGGAGCGGCCGTCCTTGTACGACCTTCGAGGCGACCTGGCGGAGATGGAGGTCCCGGTTCTCCTCATCGTCGGAGACGAGGACGAGGGGTGCCTCGACGCGAACCTGATGCTCAAGCGGACCATCAAGTCATCGGGCTTGGCCGTCCTTCCACGAACGGGCCACGCGTCCAACCTCGAGGAGCCGGAGCTGTTCGATCGGCTCGTCTTGGACTTCCTGGCGAGGGTGGATGCCGGTCGCTGGGAGCTCCGCGACCCACGCTCCATCTCGACGAGCACGACGGGCATGACCGACTGAGCAGTGACACCGCACACCACCCGACGATGGGCCGTGAGATGGTCGACACTAGAGAAGACTCGAGCGGGTCACTGACCGCTCCCGGCTCTGCCCCGCATGCCGACGTCCGGGAGACCGACGAATGGGTCGAAGCTCTCCGTCAGGTGCTCCGGGAGTCCCCGGATCGGGCCGGCGCGCTCGTCAGCAGGCTCCTGCGCGAACTCCCCGCGGCATCGTTCGGCACCGCTCTCGTGTCGGACTACGTGAACACCATCCCCCGCGCGGCGGAGCCTCCGTATCCGGGAGACGAGGCACTCGAGGAACGGATCCTCAACATCAACCGTTGGAACGCGGTCGCGATGGTGGCGCGTGCCGAATCGACGTCCGCCGGGCTCGGGGGACATCTCTCGACGTACGCCTCCACCTCGGTGCTCTACGAGGTCGCCTTCAACCACTTCTTCAGAGGGCGGGACAGCCAGAGCGGGGGCGACCACGTGTACTTCCAGTCGGCTGCGGCTCCCGGGATCTACGCCCGCGCGTTCCTCGAGGGTCGACTCACCGAGGAGCAACTCGACCACTATCGCCGCGAGACCGGAGGGAAGGGCATCCCCTCCTACATCCATCCTCGCCTCATGCCGGGATTCTGGGAGTTCCCCACCGCGTCGATGGGCCTTGGCGCCGTCAACGCCATCTACCGCGCGCGCTTCAACCGCTACCTCCAGGCCCGCGGCATCATCGAGCCGTCCGACCAGCGAACGTGGGCGTTCCTCGGAGACGGAGAGATGGATGAGCCGGAGGCGATCGGGGCGCTCACGTTCGCGGCTCGGGAGGGTCTCGCCGATCTCGTCTTGGTGGTGAACTGCAACCTCCAGCGCCTCGACGGTCCCGTCCGGGGCAACGGAAAGATCGTGCAGGAGCTCGAAGCGTTGTTCCTCGGAGCCGGCTGGCGCGTCCTCAAGGTGCTCTGGGACCGGGGATGGGACGACCTCCTCGAGCGGGACACCGATGGGTCGCTGGTGGATCGGCTGAACACCGTGCTGGACGGCGATCTGCTGCGGTATTCGATCGGCGGCGGCGCCTCTCTTCGAGAGCATCTCCTGGCGGGGAGCGCTCGGCTCCGCGCGCTCGTCGCGGAGACCAGTGAGCACGGGCGCGCCGAGCTCGGACGAGGCGGACACGACCGCAGGAAGGTGTACGCGGCGTACGCAGCGGCGGTCGCCGGAGCCGACCAACCCACGGTCATCCTCGCCCAGACCAGCAAGGGGTGGGGACTCGGCGACGCGATCGAGGGAAGGAACAGCACGCATCAGATGAAGCGGCTCCTCCCGGAGGCTCTGATCGACCTTCGAGACCGGCTGGGGATCCCGGTGCCGGACCGCAGCCTGCGCGAAGGGGTTCCGCCGTTCTACCGGCCCGAGCCCGAGAGCCCTGAGGCCACCCACGTGCTCGACCGGCGCAGGGCGCTCGGCGGGTTCGTACCCGAGCGCCGCTCCGTTGCGAAGCCGTTGCCGGTACCGAAGGGCGACGTCTTCGACGAGTTCCTGGCCGGGACGAGCCGACCGGAGGCGACGACGAAGACCCTCGTGCGACTGATGCGCCGACTGATGGCGGTCGAGGGCTTCGGCAGTCGGATCGTCCCGATCGTGCCGGACGAGGCGCGGACCTTCGGGATGGAGTCACTGTTCGCGCCGTACGGCATCTACTCCCCCGTGGGCCAGCTTTACGAACCGGTCGATGCAGACCGGCTGCTTCGATACCGGGAGGCCACCGACGGACAGATGCTGCAGGAGGGCATCACGGAGGCGGGCTCGATCAGCTCGTTCGCCGCCGCGGGGACGACCTATGCGACCCACGGAGAGCACATGATCCCGTTCTTCTTCTTCTACTCGATCTTCGGCTTCCAGCGGATCGGCGACCTGATCTGGCAGTGCGGTGACGGGTGTGCTCGGGGATTCCTTCTCGGCGCGACCCACGGTCGGACCACCCTGAACGGGGAGGGACTGCAGCACCAGGACGGACATTCGCTCCTGCTCGCGGAAACCAATCCCGCCTGCATCTGGTTCGATCCGGCGTTCGCGTTCGAGCTCGCCGTGATCGTGGAGGAGGGACTCCGCCGGATGGTGGAGCAGGACGAGGACGTGATCTTCTATCTCACCCTGTACAACGAGCCTTCCGAGATGCCCCCCATGCCCGAAGGCGTCGAGGAAGCGATCCTTCGCGGCCTGTATCTGTTCCGCCAGGGAGCGTCCACAGGTACGCACCGCGTGCAGCTGCTCGGGTCGGGCTCGATCATGCGCGAGGTCGTTCGGGCGCAGACCCTCCTTGCGGAGCGCGGCGTGTCAGCGGATGTGTGGAGCGCGCCTTCGTACCACCAGCTCCGGCTCGATGCCCTTGCTTGTGAGCGGGAGCAACGACTGACGGGCGATGGGCCGGAGCCGTACGTGACGAGGTGCCTCGCCGACGTCGATGCTCCCGTCGTCGCGGCGAGCGATTCCATGAAGGCGGTCCCCGATCTCATCGCGCGGTGGGTCCCTCACGAGTTCATCTCCCTCGGCACCGACGGATTCGGTCTCTCGGACACCCGGGAGGCCCTCCGGAGGCGCTTCGAGGTGGACGCCGAGCACATCGCCGTCGCCGCGCTGGCGGCGCTCCATCGGTCGGGGAAGCTGGATCGGAAGGCCGTGGACGAAGCGCTCGAAAGCTTCGAGATCTCCCGGAAGATCGATCGATGATGATGCGATCGGTTGCGATGCATGGATATCACCGCAGGTTATGCTTGGCGCTTCCGAGCGCTCGGGGCGGCCGATGATCGACCCAGACAAGGATGATCTTCCTCCTCCCATCGAGGCTCTTCTCGAGGACGTGTTCTTCCGGAAGGCCCATTGGCACAGCGCCTACGAGGTCGCCGTGCAGCGCCTCGCCCAGGCCATCAAGCTCGGTGCGCTGAAGTCGGGCGCCCGTCTCCCCCCGGAGCGCGAGCTGGTCGAGCGGCTCGGCGTGAGCCGGACCACGCTCCGCGAGGGCATCAGGGCGCTCCAGCAGCAGGGATTCCTCAAGACCAGTCGCGGACGCTCAGGGGGAACGTTCATCGTGCAGCGCCGCATCCGCCAGCCGAACAAGGCGGACATCCAGCGGATCTCCCGCGAGATGAGTCAGGCGATCCCCGAGCTCCTCGACATGCGGGCCGCCGTCGAACCGAAGGCCGCCGAGTTCGCGGCCCTGCGCGCGACCGACGACGCGATCGCGAACCTCCGTTGGCTCGTCGAGCGATCCAAGCGCGTACCGGTGTCGGAGCTCCGCCAGGCCGACTCCACGCTTCACATCGCGATCGCGCACACGGCGCAGTCGGATCGGGTGCTGGACCTCGTGCTCGAGGAGCAGATGCGTTTGCACGAACTGCTCGCCTACCTCTCGCTCTCCCCCGGGCTCCGGAGTGAGCAGGGTCATTCCGTGGTCCAGCACTCTCGTGTCGTCGAGGCGATCGCCGAGCACGACCCGGCGGAGGCCTATCGAACCATGCGGGAGCACATCGATGCCACGAACCAGATCCTGGTCGACCTGCTGAAGCTGGATCGTCAAGCGGAGGGCGTCCCGGCCCACTGAGCCCGGAGCCCTATTCGTAGGCGACCGTCCTGACCGGGACGTCCGGATGGTCGAGACCGGCCCGCCTCACGAGGGCGCCCGCTCGCTCCCGTGCCTCCTGGCGCAGAGCGGGCTCGTCGGCGATGGTCGTCACACGCCCATCGGCCAACACGCGCTGCCCGTCCACCCAGGTCTCACGGATGCTCGCGCTGGTCGCCGACCACACCAACGCCTGCACCGGGTCCTGGTACGGGACCCATTCGACATGGTCCAGATCGAAGAGCACGAAGTCCGCCTTCTTGCCCGGCTCGAGAGACCCGATGTCTCGATCCAGGCCGAGTGCCCGCGCCCCTTCGATCGTGGCCATCCGGAGCGCCCGGTGTGCGCCGATCATCTCCGGGTCCATCCGCGCGTCCTTGAAGAGCCCGGCCGCGAGGTACATCTGACGCATCAGGTTCAGGTTCCCGGCCGCGGAGACCCCATCCGTTCCGAGGCCCACGGTCACGCCCGCATCCATCAGCTCCGGATACCGGCCGATCGCCGTCGCACCCTTGGCGAGCTTCAGCGACGTCCCCGGACAGAACGCGACCTTCGCCTCCCGTGCTGCGAGGATCTCGACCTCCTCGTCGTTCAAGGCGACGGCGTGCGCCAGCACGAGGTTGGACCCGAGGGCCCCGAGGCTCTCCATCCGGCTCACCGGGCGGAGCCCGTACTTCTGTTCGCTGAGCGCGGCCTCCTTGCTGGTGGAGGCGATGTGGTACGTGGTGCCGACGCCCAGGCGCTCCGAGATCTCCCTGGCGCCGATGTGGAGCTCAGCGCTGCACGGCTCCTTCCCTTGGATGTTCACCCAGCATCGGATCCGCCCGTCCGCATGTCCGTCGAGGTCGCGAACGCAAGACTCGAGCTCCTCGAGCGCGGCCTTCGTACTCGGGAAGAAGTGATGGTCGACCATCGCCTCGGACCATCCATCGGGGATCGGGTCGGGCTTGACATCGGCGGCATGGCGGCCCGTGATGCCCCGGATGCCGATGTCGCCGAGCGCCGGCACCGTGATCCGCGGATCGTTCAGCGCCCCCATGTCGAGGAAGCACGTCGTCCCCGATCGCAGCATCTCGGCCGCGGCGAGTTGCACCGCGATCTTCTCGTCCTCCGGCGTGAGCTCGCCGTAGTAGGGCATCACCCACTGGAACACCCAGGCTCGGGTGTCGAGTCGATCCGGGAAGCTGGCGCGAGAGAGCCCTTCCGAGAGATGGACGTGCGCATCGATGAATCCGGGCGTGACACCGCAACCCGACGCGTCGATGACCACGTCCTCCGGCCCGGGCGTGAGCCGATCCGACACCTCATCCGCCGGACCGAGATCGTTGATCCGATCCCCTTCGAGCACGAGCGTGGCGTTGCGAAGGACGTGGTCCCCCGGATCACACGTGATCGCGAACCCCAGATCCTGGATGAAGGTTCTCTGCCCGTCGTTCATCCGACGCGAGTCAGGCTCGTCCGCCCACCTGCATCGACTCCGCGGGCCTCGCCGACCCCCACACGTCCTGCACGTCCTTGAGCGACACGACCGCGCCAAGGAACTCAGCCATATCCTTCAGCGCAGCGCCGTGCAGGTCGGCATGGCCGCCGGCAACGCAGTCCGCGATGACGACAGGGTAGTACCCCCGCATGATCGCATCGCGCGCGGTCGCTTCGACGCACACGTTCGTCGCGGTGCCACAGAGCACCACGTTCCTGGTCTGCAGCGTCTGCAGCGCGAGTTCGAGCGGCGTGTACGCGAACCCGGAATACCGATGCTTCGTCACCACGAGCTCGTCGGGCTGCGGATCCACCTCGAAGAAATCTGCTCCCCACGATCCCGCCTCGACGATAGGGACCTTCGGGGCGTTGATGCTGTGGCCTTTGGTTCCTCGCCTCAGCCACGCATCGGTGTTGAACCAGTGGCTGTGCTCCCCGCGGAGGTAGATCCGCGGAACGCCCGCATCCCGCGCCGACCCGATGAGCTCCACGATCCTCGGGACGGCCTCCTGCACGGCAGTGATGTCGAGTCCCATCTTCGCCGCCGCCCCGTCCGGATGGCAGAAGTCGTTCTGGACGTCCACGACCACCAAGGCAGAGGTCGTCGGGTCCAGGATGTCTGGTTCCAACGTGCTATCCATCGGGAGCCTCGCTTTCTCCGGCGGCCTGCCTATCCCGTTCTTGAGCATAGAAGTCGGCGACGAGATCCTCGGTGATCTCTCGGAAGAGAGGCAGCCGGCGAGTCGCCACCGACCGGGGACGCGGGAGATCGACCGCGATGTCGCGTCGAACGCGGCCGGGCCTCTCCGAGATGACGAGGATCCTGTTGGACAGGAGCACGGCCTCCTGGATGTGATGCGTCACGAACACGACGGTCGTCTGGATCCGTTCCCAGACGCTCAGAAGATGTATCGCCATCGCCGTCCGCGTGAGCTCATCGAGAGCCGCAAAGGGCTCGTCCATCAGGAGCACGCTTGGCTCGTACACCAGTGCCCGTGCGAGGGCCACACGCGACTGCATCCCACCCGAAAGCTCCCGAGGCAGTCGGTCGGCAAACGCCGTAAGGCCGACGGTCTCCAGCACCCCATCGACGCGAAGCCGGATCTCATCAGGGATGCGCTTGAAGCGTCCACCACTCCTCGCGACATCGAACGGCAGCGTCACGTTCGAGCGGACATCTCGCCACGGCAGGAGCACCGGGCTCTGGAACGCGTAGCCGATCCTCCGGGCTCGCCGCATCTCCGAGTTCGGGCGCTCGTCGATGAGCACGCTTCCCGTGCTCGGGCTGACGATGTCACCGACGATCTTCAAGAGCGTGGTCTTCCCGCAACCGGACGGGCCCAGGGTCGACACGAAGTCCCCGGATCGGATATCGACGGATGTCTCTTGAAGAGCCTGCACCGCCCTCTTGCCGCTCCCGTACGTCTTGCTGATGCCTCGCAGGGCGAGGGTCCCCAGGGCTGCTCCGTGAGGGGTCGGTCGGGCTTGCTCCCCGAGGACTCCCTGAGGGACTCGCGAGTCTCCGGACCTCATGGGCTCTCCGGACGGTTCCACCGGAGGAGACGTGACTCGATGACGGTCACGACGACGAACCACACGACGCCGAGCACACCGATCGCCAGCACGGCCCGGAAGAGAAGCAGGGTATCGACGAAGTTGTTCGCTCGGATCGTCAGGAACCCGAGCCCTTCATCCGCGGCGATCCATTCGCCGACGACGGCCCCGACCATGGCAGATGCGACAGCGGTCTTCAGGGCCGCGAAGATGTAGGGAAGCGCGTTCGGGAGCTTCACGTAGGAGAACGTCTGCCACCTGCTCGCATTGAGGCCACGCATCAGCTCGAGCATCGTCGGGTCGGCCGACTTGAATCCTTGGATGCCGTTCACCAACGTGGGGAAGAAGCAGATGAGCGCGGCCGCGATCACGATCGGCCAGATCGTGAACCCGAACCAGATGATCAGGAGCGGAGCGACCGTGACGATCGGGAGGGATCGGTTCAGCACGACGTACGGGTAGAAGTTGCGTTCCAGGAAGGGGAACTCCGCCAAGAACGCAGCCATGATGATCGCCGTCCCGTTGCCGATCAGATACCCGAGGAAGGCCTCGATGGCCGTCAACTTCGTGTGATGGCCGATCTCCCCCCACTCACCCGAGAAGCTCGCCCAGATCGCGGAGGGTCGCGGCAGGATGTACTCCGGCACCTCGAACACCGCGACGCCGAACTCCCAGAGAGCGACGAACACGACGAAGATCAGCACCGGGATGGCCGCTCGACCGACGATCTTCTTCAATGTGTGTGCGAGCTGCGTCCGGTCGGCCTCGGCTGCCTCGGTGGAGGGCAGTTGCTTCGCCTCACCCAACGTGGTCCGCGAAGATCCCATCAACGTCGTGGTGTGGACCAGGGACCGGCGCGTCCACCCAACCGATCAACCGCACACTTGGTCGATCTGCGGCTCGCCGTCCACCATCACCTCTTCGAGCACCTCGGTGGTGAAGAGCTGTTCCACTGGGAGGGGCTCGGTGATCTCCCCATTGTCGACCAGGAAGTCCTGCGTCTGCGCATACCCGTCGGGATTGTGCCAACCGGCTCCCATCTCGTCCCAGACAGGGTCCTGCTGCAGCTCGAGCAACTGCTGGTAGATCGAGGCTTCCACCTCACGCGGGATGTCCTCACCGATCCGCTCGAGAGCCGAGTCGATGGCCTGCTCTTCGTTCTCGGGGGTCAGTTCTTCGAACCCGCCGAGCACCGCAGCCAGGAAGCGCTTCACCATGTCGGGCTTCTCTTCCAGGGTCTGCTCGGAGACGACGATGACGTTCCCCATCGTCTGGATCCCGTGCTCGTTCGCGCGGATCTCGTTGAACTCGGTTCCTTCGTGCTTCAACGAATTGAGCGCGGAATCCGTCGTCCACGCCGTATACGCGTCCATGCTTCCGGCCAGCAGTGGCTGGATCGAGAAACCGGCCGGGACGATGTTCACCTGCTCCTGTTGCTCGAGCGACAGGTTGTCCTCCATGATCTTTTCCAGGAACCAGAGGTTGTCACTCCCGGGGTTCACCCCGACGGTGTGCCCCGGCAGATCCTCGGGCCCGTCGATCCCGGTCTCCTTCAAGGAGACGTACGCGACGCCGGTCCGCGCCGTATCCACGGCGATCGCGACGTAGGGCAGACCACGATTGAGGCCGCTGAGGTACGTGAGAGGGTCGAGGATCCCGATGTCGACCGCACCCGCCAAGATGAGCTGGCCAGGATTCTCCACGTCGGCAGCCGTCTGATACTCGATGTCGATGCCGCACTGCTCGAAATACCCGAAGTCGTCGGCGAAGTAGTACTGGACGGCCACCATGTCGTGCACGAAGGCGAGGAGGAACTTCACCTGATCGGCCTGACCGGCGCCGTTCTCCCCTTCGTCACCACCGTCCGACCCGCCGCAGCCGGCGGCGAGGAGCACGAATGAGATGAGGAGGACCAGCGCTCTCATGGCGTTCCTTCGTGCCATCGTTCGAAGGTACGATGTTTGACGGAATGTTGTCAAACGGGGTCCGACGCCTCTCGTTTCGGGGGATTGATACGGTCATACGTATGACGCATCTACCTTTTCGGAGAGGGTGACGGGTGCTCGAGGAGAGCCCTTCCCAGCCGGAGCACGAGGCCCTGGGTATCGGGGGTGCGGAGCCCGCCCAGGCCATCCTGGCGGTGGCCAAGCTCGCCGGCGTGGAGCACCTGTGGTTCGTCAGCGGCAACGACCTCGTGTCCTTCCAAGAGGCGGCGGCCCGAGCGAAGGAATTCGGTCTGCCCTCCCCGAAGATCATGCAGATGGTGCACGAGCACGTCGCGATCTCGATCGCGATGGGCGAGGCGATGATCCGGCGGGCACCCGGCGCCGTGGCCGCCCACGTCGACGTCGGGCTCCTCCATATGGGCGGCGCTCTCCACAACGCGATGGTGGGTCAGTACCCCCTGCTCGCCATCACCGGCTACCCCGGCACCACGCCTGAGCGGCGAACGATCCCCGTCTTCTGGAAGCAGCAGCGCTGGGACCAGGGGTCCATCGCCCGCCAGTACATGAAGTGGGACTACAAGCTCGCCACGTACGACGATCCCGCCCTGGTCACCGCTCGAGCGCTGCAAGTCGCGTCCACTCCCCCGCAGGGACCCACGTACCTCATCCTCCCGAAGGAGGTCGGTCACGAGCCGCTCGGCGACGACGCTCGCCTGACGACTGTGGACGCGTTGGGTATCCCCCGGCTGGGAGCGGGACCGGACGACGCCGTGGCCGAGATCGCTCTCCGGCTGCTCGAGGCCGAGTCGCCGCTCCTGATCACCGATCGTATCGGCAGGGATCACCGCGCGCTGAGAGCCCTGGACGAGCTGGCTCGCGAGTTCGCGATCGCGGTCCGGGCGACTCGGCACCGGATGAACCTGGCGGACGACCATCCCGGCGTCTGGGCCGGCGGCACCTACACCTCCGCGCAAACGCCTCGGAACGACGGGGTGGTCCCGATCGAGGAAGCCGACGTGGTCCTCGTCGTCGAGAACCTCGTGCCGTGGATCCCCGTGCGGGAGCGACCCTCCGACGACGCGTGGATCGCGTTCGCCGGCGCCGATCCCGCCGCACTCACGGTGCCGTTGTACGAGTACCCGAGCGACCTCCGCATCGTCGCCGACCCCGCGGACTTCCTCGAGACGTTGATCGAACAGATGCGATCGCTCCGAAAGTCCTCACACGCAGAGCGCATCCGGGCGCGATGGGCCTCGTTCGAAGAGCACGCGGCCCGCTTGCTCGCGGAGCGCGACCGGGCCGACGTGTCCGGAGGGACGATCGACGACGACGTCCTCGGGCGCGCCATGGCGAAGGTCCTCGAGCCGGAAGACGCCCTCACCTGGGAGATGACGGATACGACCCTGATCCCGCGTACCCGGCCCGATACGTTGTTCGAATCGGGAGGGTCCAGCCTCGGGTGGTCCGTCGCTGCGGGTATCGGGATCCGCATGGCCGACCCGGGACGCTTCGTGGCATCCCTGGTGGGAGACGGCGCGTACCAGTTCGGATCGCCGAGCGTCCTGCTGTGGGCGCAGACGCGCTACGACGCTCCGCTCCTCGTCGTCATCGCCAACAATCGCGGGTATCGGACCGGCACCGTCCGCCTCCGCGAGGACTATCCCGATGGCTCCGCCGTTCGGGCCAACGACTACTCCGGCGGGATGTTCGACCCCCCACCGGACTTCGCAGCGGAAGCGGTCGCCGCAGGGGGGTTCGGTGCTCGCGTCGACGATCCCGCCGACCTCGTGGCGACGCTCGGTGAGGCCCGCACCGCGGTGGAGCGGGACGGGCGGCCCGCGGTGGTCGACGTGTGGCTCCCTCCGCTCGCGCCCACTCGACCGACACGCTGATCGGAGGTCGCGGCCCGGCCGCTACGGCAGGTGTTCGTACGCGGGGATCGTCAGGAAGTCCTCGAACACATCCGACAGCGCCACACGGCGGAAGAGCTCCGACGCTTCCTCGAACCTTCCGGACTCGTACACATCCGCTCCCACCGTGTCGCGGATCGACGCCAGCTCCTGCGTCGCGATCCCCTCCACCAGGTCCCTCGTGACGACGCCGCCACCCCCCAGTCGGGCGCGATTCGCAACCCACTGCCAGACCTGGGAACGCGAGATCTCCGCGGTCGCCGCGTCCTCCATGAGGTTGGAGAGCGCCGCGGCCCCGACCCCTCGCAGCCAGGACTCGATGTAGAGGATCCCGACCCGCACGTTGGCACGCACGCCGCGCTCCGTCACGGTCGCTCCCTCGATCCTGGTGGTCAGCAGATCGCTCGCCGCGACCTCGACGTCGTCCCGGCGGTGATCGATCTGGTTCGCCCGGTCCCCCAGGATCCGGTCGAACACCTCCTTGGCCACCGGAACCAGATCGGGATGTGCGACCCACGTCCCGTCGAACCCGTCGCTGGCCTCGCGCTCCTTGTCGTCGCGGACCCTGGCGAGAGCCGTCTCGTTGACCTCCGGGTCGCGCCGGCTCGGGATGAACGCCGCCATCCCGCCGAGCGCGAACGCGTTCCTCCGATGGCAGGTCTTCACGAGGAGCTCCGTGTAGGCGCGCATGAAGGGAACCGTCATGGTCACCTGCTCGCGGTCCGGGAGCAGGAAGTCCCCGCGGTGACGGAACTTCTTGATGATCGAGAAGATGTAGTCCCACCGACCGGCGTTCAGTCCGGCGCTGTGCTCCCGGAGCTCGAAGAGGATCTCGTCCATCTCGAACGCAGCGAGCACGGTCTCGATCAGCACCGTTGCCTTGATCGTGCCCCGAGGGATGCCGAGCCGGTCCTGGGCCATCTCGAAGACGTCGTTCCAGAGCCGGGCCTCGAGATGGCTTTCCAGCTTGGGGAGGTAGAAGTACGGTCCCGACCCCCGATCCAGCAGGCGTCGCGCGTTGTGGAAGAAGTGGAGTCCGAAGTCGAAGAGGCTTGCGGAACAGGGGACCCCGTCGATCACGAGATGCTTCTCCTCGAGGTGCCACCCTCGTGGCCGGACGAACAGGATCGCCGTCTCGTCGGCCAGTTGGTACCGGCGGCCGTCGGGGCTCTCGAACCCGATCGTCCGCTCGATTGCGTCCGTCAGGTTGGCCTGGCCCGTCACCATGTTCTCCCAGGTCGGGCTGTTGGCGTCCTCGAAGTCCGCCATGAAGACCCTCGCCCCCGAGTTCAGGGCGTTGATCACCATCTTCCGGTCCGTCGGGCCCGTGATCTCCACACGACGGTCGTCGATCTCGGGCGGCGTCTTCGCAACCGTCCAATCCGTTTCGCGGACGCTCGCCGTTTCGCTCAGGAAGTCAGGGAGCTCACCGGCGACGAACCGATCCTGTCGCGCGCGCCGCGCGTCGAGGAGGTCGCGGCGCCGGCCGTCGAAGGCACGGTGGAGTTCGGCGACGAACGCGAGCGCTTCGGGAGCCAGGACCCGATCGGACCCCTCGACGGCCGGTCCCCGAACCTCGACAGCACCCGTCATCGGACGGCGCACCTTCCCTCTTCGACCCCGTCCCTCCGCGCCGGCAGCCTCACCCGACGCCTTCGACGGAAGGCGGGGGCCCGGGAAGGAGGCCCTTCGAGCGCCACGCCTCGGTCACCTCGTCGGTACTCGCGACGATGCCGAACGCTCGTCGGATGTTGGCGAGTGTGGCCTCGTGCGCCTCGGCCTTGTAGGTGGCCGACGCGTCGCTCAGGAACACAACGTGGTAGTCGATCATGTACGCGTCGCGGGCCGTCGACTCGACGCACACGTTCGACGTGATCCCCGCGAGGATGAGGTTCTCGACCCGCTGCGCGCGCAGCAGGGCGTCGAGTTCGGTGTCCTTGAACGCGCTGTAGCGGTGCTTGGTGAGCACGAGCTCGTCCTCCCGCGGTGCGACGCGGAAGAACTCCGCTCCCCACGTCCCGGTCTGGCAATGGGCCGTCTCGAGGCCCGTCCGCGCGTGTCTCTCGAGCATGGGCGGCGAGAGGTAGATCTCGTCGTAGATCGCGCGGATGAAGATGGGAGGGATCCCGGCCTCCCTGGCGACCTCGATGAAGTCGACCAGGCGATCCACCGCCTCGTGGATCGAACCGAAGTCGACCCCCGGCTTGTCGAACCAACCGCCTTCGGCGCAGAAGTCGTTCTGGACGTCGATCACGAGGAACCGTGTCGTCGCGGGGTCCACGCGCTCCGGGGGGAGCGTCAGCGGGGTGGTGGCTTCGGTCATCTCATCCTCCTCGGTTTCCATGGTTGCCAGATGCCGCTCAGTTGAGCGCGCTCGACGCGCCCCGTCGGAGGAACCGCCCCTGGCCACGCTTCCCGACGAACGCACCGTTCTCGGCGATGACGCTGCCCCGGAGCAGGACCTTCTCCGCCACCCCCCGCACGGTCCAACCCTCATAGGGGTTGTAATCACTCAGTGACGCTTGCGAGCCGGCCGACAGCGTCGTTTCACGATCCGGGTCGAAGACGATGAGATCGGCATCCGAGCCGGGTGCGATCTCCCCCTTGCGCGGATAGCAGCCGAACAACTTCGCCGGATTCGTCGCGATCAGCTCCACGAACCGGTTCAGCCCGATCCTCCCGTCTCGAACCCCGAAGTGATACATGAGCGTGGTCCGCCACTCGATCCCGGGGACCCCGTTCGGGATCTTGGCGAAGTTGTCTCGCCCCATCTCCTTCTGCCCCTCGAAATTGAAAGGTGTGTGGTCGGTGGAGACGACCTGGAGGTCGTTGGTACGCAACCCCTGCCACAGCTGCTCCTGGTGCCACGGAGTACGCAGGGGCGGGCACATGACGTACTTCGCGCCTCCGAAGTTCGGCTCCTTCAGCACCTCCTCGGTGAGCAGCAGGTAGTGAGGGCACGTCTCGGAATAGACGGGCAGGCCTCGTTCCCTGGCGGCCGCGACCGCGGCGAGCGCTTGGGCGGCGGCCAGGTGCACCACGTAGACGGGGACCTCGGCCAGCTCGGCGAGAGAGATCGCGCGGGCCGTCGCCTCGGACTCCGTGATGGGAGGGCGGGTGACCGCGTTGTACTCGGGCCCCGTGTTCCCCGCCGCCAGCGCCTCCTGCTCGAGGAGGTCGATCACGGGACCGTTCTCGCAATGCATGAGCACGAATCCGCCGTTGTCGGCGGTGCGCCGCATGGCCTTGAAGATCGTTGCGTCGTCGACCATCCGAGCCCCGGGATAGGCCATGAACATCTTGAAGCTCGGAGACCCGTCCGAGATCAGGTCGTCCAGCGCAGGGAAGAAGGCGTCGGGAAGATCCACGATGACCTGGTGCAGCCCCCAATCCACCACCGCGTTCCCCTCTGCCCGGCCGGCCCAATCCGTATGGGAGACACGGGGGTCGTCCCCCTTCTCCTGCACCGGGAAGTCGATGATGCTCGTGGTCCCGCCGACGGCTGCAGCGACGGTGCCCGAGTAGAAGTCGTCCGCCGTGATCGTTCCTTTCAGCGGCGCATCGAGGTGGGTGTGCGGGTCGACGCCGCCGGGGAAGACGAGCTTCCCGCTCGCGTCGATGACCTCGCCCTCGAACTCGGGGAACGAGCCGATGGCGGCGATCTTCTCGTCTTCGATCAGCACGTCGCCGACGTAATCTTGCGAAGCGGTCACGATCCGGCCGCCACGGACGAGAACGGTCATGTCGCGTCCGTCATCCCGATGAGCCCGGCTGCGGTGTCTCGTCCGATCGCGGACAACTCCTCGCCGGACAGGCCGATCGAGTTCAAGATCGTGACGAAGCGGTCGATCCCGCCGGGAACGTGCGGATAATCGGAGCCGAACACGAGGTGGTCCGTGCCGAGGGTGTCGACGGTGCACCGGAGCGCGGGCGGGTGCATCGTGCAGGTGTCGAAGTACAGCTCACCAACGATCTCGGACGGGGGCCGGTCGATCTTCTCGCGGCACTCCGGGAACTGCTTGAAGTAGTTGTCGTAGCGGGGCAGCACGAAGGGCAGCGTCCCCCCCAGGTGCGTGAAGATCCAGTTGATCCCCGGATACCGGTCGATCGTGCCCGAGTACACGAGGCGTCCCACCGCGAAGAGCGGATCGGCCATGAACCCCATCGCGAGCGCCATCGCGTACTCACGCAAACCATCGGTGCTGCACGGAACCGTCGAATGCACGAACACGGTCGTCCCACGGCGCGACAGCTCCTCCCAGAGCGGTGCGAAGAGCTCCTCGTCGAGCGTGTGGCGGTCGATGTTGGTGCACAGAGCCACGCCCACAACATGCGGCAACGCCAGCGCTCGGTCGAGCTCCTTCAACGCCTCGTCGACGTCGGGCAGGGGGAGGCTCGCGAACACGCGAAGGCGACCACCCGACCCGCCCGCGACATCCACGAACTCGTCGTTGACGTCCCTGGTGAGCGGGATACGGACCGAAGCGGGCAACCGGAAGACGTTCGGTGCCGACACCGACAGGACCTGTACGTCGACCCCCGCGTCATCCATCATCCCGATCCGATGCTCCGGCGGCGGCAAGGGTTGCGGTGCTGCCAACGCGACACCACCGTCCTGCAACACGATCAGACGTCCGTCATCCCGGATGTAGTGGGTGAAGCCGCTGTCCTCGCGCTTGCAGGCATCGAGGTAGGAGTCCGGATAGTCGTGCGAGTGGACGTCGATCAGGCCGTTCATCGGAAGGACCTCGACGGGATGGCGGTCGACCACCGACCCAGCGTTTCAGGAGTGCAGGCCGGCATCGAGCAGTCCCTTCACCTGTGCGCCATCGATCAACACGTGCGTGCCGTTGACGTAGCTCGCCTGCGGGGAGGAGAGGAACGCTACGACGCTCGCGACCTCCTCCGGTTCGCAGATCCTCCCCAGCGGCAGCGTGCCGAGCACGATCCTCCGCGCCTCTTCCTGCTCGATGCCGCGGTCGAGCGCGAACCGCTTCTCGAGACCGTCCCAGCGATCGGTGTTCACCGGCCCCGGGTTCACGGTGTTCACCCTGACCCCATGCCGCCCGTATTGCTCGGCCATCGCGCTCGCGAAATTGCAGTCCGCGGCGTTGGCTACGCCGGCCGTGAGCTCCCAGTAGGAGGATTTCAAGCCATCGTTGCCCACGACGAGCACGACGCTTCCCGTCCCCCGTTCCCGCATGTGAGGAAGGATGACGCTGCACGTCCGTACGTAACCCATGAACTTCAATCCGAGGCTGCTCATCCACTGGTCCTCGGTCAGCTCCTCGAGCAGACCACCGGGCGAGCTCCCCGCACATGTCACGAGGATGTCGACACCGCCGAGCTCTTCGATCGCGGCGTTCATGGAGCGCTCGACGTCTCCCTGAACGCTCATGTCCCCGGCGAATGGGGAGATGGTCCTTCCCGTGGCCTCGGCGATCTCCGCCGCCACCTTCTCGAGCCGCCCCTGATCTCGGGCGGTGATGGCCACGTCGCATCCCTCCTCGGCCAGGATCCTCGTCGTTTCACGACCGATGCCCTTGCTCCCGCCGGTCACGATGGCCTTCTTCCCTGCGAGCTTCAAATCCATGGCTTTTCCTCCGTCGTCGAACCTCGGGCTCTATGGACAGTTATCCTACCTTTGGTCATACGGACCCGCGCAAGCCGCGAGCGGCGATCATCCGATCACCAAGAGCTGATCCGTGTTCGTGACGTCGGAGAGGAGCTCACATCCGTCCGGTCCCACGGACACGATGTCCTTGACCTGGAACCCGTACGCGCCCGGAACGAGCAGCACCGGTTCGGTGCCCAGCACCATCCCCGACTCGAGGCGAGCGTCCCCATACTTCCCGATGTAGGGCTCCTCGTGGACGAACAGGCCGATGCCGTGACCGACGAACCCCATCGGGGGCCAGCCCAGATCCGCGAACCGACCCATCACCTTCTGATGCATCGCGGTGCCACTCGCTCCGTCCCGGATCCCGTCCCAGATCAGATCGCGACATTCGACGATGTTCGACCAGATCTCGGTGACCTCTGTGGAAGCCTCCTGCACGACTGCCGTCCTGCAGATCCCCGTGTGGTAGCCGTCCAGCGCACCGAACACCTCCAGGCGAACGATGTCACCGCGCTCCAGCTTCCGATGCGTCGGGCCCACGTTCGGGAATTGGCTCCGCTCCCCGCTCGCGAGGATGAGCCACTTGTAGTTCTGGGCCCCGTAGCGGAACAGATTCGTGGTGACGGCGCCGGCGAGGTCCATCTCGGTGTCGCCCGCGTGGACGCTCTCGAGCGCCTCCTTGATCGAGCGGTCCGTGATCCGCGCGAGCTTCCGCATCAGCTCGAGCTCGCGTGGGGTCTTGATCATCCGCAACCGGTTGAAGATCGGGTAACACGGTTCCCATCGCACGTCCCGGACGAGCGCGACCAGACGCTCCATGTCGCGGACGGGCAGGTAATCGGTCTCCAGGCCGATCCGCGCCGAGCCGAGCCCCAGGTCGCGGAGCAGTTCGGCGAGCACCGGCATCGCGTCCTCCTCGAACTCTTCCCAGACGTGGACGTCCTCACCGGGCTCAAGATCCTTCACGGTGGTCGCCTCCATGTCGACCGTGAAGAGGGCACGTCGCCCGTCCCGCGTGATCACCACGGCGGCGTGCCGCCAGCGCAATATCGGTTGCGACGGGACGATGAAACCCGTCACGTAGGCGAAGTTCTCGGGCGACATCGCGATGATCGCGTCGAGATCCTCCTGTTCGAGAGCCGCTACACACCTATCGATGATGTCCTGATTCACCGCGACCTCCGGTCGTCCTCGGATGTTCCTGCACGTGCCATCTATGCGAAGCGGTCCGGACTGAATGGGGCGAGATCACGCGTCGGCTCCTCGCCCAAGACCACCTGGGAGACCACTCGCCCGGTCTCGGGCGCGAGATGGAGCCCCTTCATGGCGTGCCCGGTCGCGAACACCACGTTCTGGAATCGCTCAGACCTGCCGAGGATGGGCAGGCCGTCGGGGGTACACGGCCGGATCCCCCGCCACACCTCCGTCACTCGACCGGCGTCGATCCCGCGCAGGGTCCTCATGCCCGATCCCAGCGTCGCTCGGACCCGCGCCTGGTCCATCCGCATGGACAGGCCCGTGAGCTGAAGCGTTCCTGCCAGACGCAGACGGTTCGCGTAGGGCACCGCGATCACGCGAGCCTCCTGCAGGTAGATGGGAACCGATGGATCGGTCTGGGCCGGCGCGAGGTCCACGTGGTAGCCCTTGCCGCCCTGGACGGGGATCCGCAACCCGAGCTGCCGGCTCAGTTCGACGGTCCACGCCCCGTTCGCCACGACGAGCTCACCCGGTCGCACCTCCCCGATCGTCGTGTCGAGGCTGACCACCCTGCCCTGCGACACCCTGGCGTCGAGGACCTCGGCCCGCGTACAGAGCACGGCACCCGCGTCCACGGCGGCTGCTGCTGCCGCGAGCATGAATCGTTCGGGATCACATTGCGCCTCCTCGGCGTAGAAGACACCACCCACCACACCGTCAGACAATGCCGGCTCGAACTCCCGCACCTCCTCGGCCGACATCACCTGGGTCTTGATGCCGTGAGCGGAGAGATCCTCCGCTTCCACGATCCCCGCGGCATACGCCTTCTCCGATTCGTAGGCATTGATCGCGCCCAGGATCTCCAGCCCGGTGTCGAGACCTTCCTCCGAGAACCGCTTGTGGAGCTCCAGGCTCGCGAAGCTGAAATCGCGGATCAGCTCAGTGCCGATGCGAACCCGTTCCTTCCTCGCCGCGAGCATGAACCGCACCAGCCAGGGGACCAGTTGGGGGCGGGGACGCATGCTGAAGGGGCTGTCCTTCCTCAACATGTGTCGCAGGCCCTCGCGCACGGCACCCGGCGTCGACAACGGAGCGGAGTGAGCCGGGGAAAGAAGTCCGGCGCTCCCGGCGGAACAACCGGCGAGCACGTCGGCGCCGCGTTCCAAGATCACCGGTCGAACACCACGACGGGTGAGCTCCAACGCCGTCATCAGACCCAGCGCACCGGCCCCGACGATCGCCACCTCAGGGTCACGAGGAACGTCGTTCACCCTTCCCACGTCCGTCCTTCCCGGCGTGCGTGCTCGATCTCGGTGATGAACCGCCGGAGCCCGCTCCACTGACTCTTTCCGACCGTGACCGGCGCTCGCTTCCCCAGACCGCGAGCCCAGATCGCACGATGACCAAGCTCGGCGGCGAGCTCCAGGTCCGCGTGATCGGGCGGAGGTGCGATGTCCAGGACCAGCGTCCCCGTCGCCAGGCGCTCCAGGATCGTCCGGTCGACGACCTGTGCGGGGACGGTGGAGAACACCATGTCCAGCGAGGGCGCCAGCGCCGGGAGCTCCTCGAGGGTGAGCGGCACGAGCCCGTCCGCATAGGCCCCCGCCCGCTGGATCGGATTCCTCGCGGCGACGTGGACCCGAGCGCCCAGCCCTCGCAGCGTCCTGGCAAGGAGCTGACCGATGTTCCCGAACCCGACCACCACCACCTCGGCGTCGTTGATCGTGACGTCGGTCGCCTCGATCGCCTGTTGCAGCGCTCCCTCGACGATCGCCGGTCCCCGCAACATCATCAGCTCACGGTCGTAGTCGTACTCGTGGATCGCCACGCCTGCGGCCGCGGCGGCTGCTTCGATCTCCTTCGTGACGCGGCCGCAGAAGGCGTAGGCGCCCGGTGCCGCCTCGGAGAACACCCTTTCGTCTACGACGATCGGCTCGCTCGCGTGTGGGGCGTACAAGGTCGAGCCGACACCGAGCGGGATCGGAAAGAAGATGTAGTCGGCTCCGTCGACGGCCGCCGAGGGCGAGTCCGCCTGCTCGACCCCGGGGATCCCTTCCTCGGGCCACGGGATGCCGAAGGCCATCACCATCGCTCCGGTCTCTGCGGCCAACCGGGCGATCTCCGGATCTCGTTCGTCGCCCCCGACGACCGCGATCCGGCGGCTCGCCCAGTCGAACTGGTCATCCGGCTCGCTCAATCCTCCTCCTCGGAGAACAGCTCGATCCTGTTCCCGTCGGGATCGGCGAGGTACACGGCGAGGCCATAGGGCCCCGGCCCGGGCTCCTTGATCACCTCGATCCCCTCGGCCTTGGCCCGCTGGGCGATCCCGCGGATGTCACTCGTCCGGAAGGCGATGTGCTCGACGACCGAGCCGGCGGGGCCGGTGGCTCCGTTCGTCAGCCCGAGCCCCTCGTTCGTCACCGTGAGCGGACGCCCGTCGTGGAAGGGCTCACGCTTCCGGACGGTGAACCCCAGGAATCCGAGGTAGAAGCCCTCGGCTCGGTCCAGGTCCGTTGTCTGGAGGAGGAGGTGATGGATGCCACTTCGATCCGTCACGGAACGACATCCGTTCGGTCGATGCCGAGCAATCCGCCGCGGCCCCAATCTTCCTTGCTCATGTTGATGAACGTGACCTGCACGGCCTCTTTGCGGGCGTCCGCGACATCGACGAGCAGGTCAGTGATGCCGGCGATGACCTTCCGCTTCTGATCGAGCGTACGTCCCTGCAGCCATTCGATCGTGACGTTCGGCACGGATCTCACCTCCCCCTCCTGCCGGGGATCCCCGGCACCCCGCGGGAGATCGGGCGTCCTCCGACGGCGAGCGCCGGGCCGTTTTTCCTCTCGACCTTTCGGCGCGCTGTCCTACCT
>JBPCPX010000073.1:0-4676 GCA_050998695.1 Actinomycetota bacterium | reverse complement strand
AGTCTGCGCACGGTCTCGAGGTTGTGTGCGAACACGTCGGGTTCCGCCTCGAGGACCGTAGCGATGTCCCGCTCGCCGCCCTTGAAGTCCGACGGCAGCACCTCGATACCGATGCCGGGAACCGCCTCGCGCACGGTGCGGATCGCCGAGGCCCAGATGCGCGCCCCGCCGTCCTCCAGGTCGTCACGAGCGACGCCCGTGAGCACGACGTAGCGCAGTCCCATGTCGCGGACGGCTGCGGCGATCCGCGCGGGCTCCTCCTCGTCGACGGGGTCGGGCTTGGCGGTCATCACGTCGCAGAAGCCGCATCGCCGGGTGCACTTCGCGCCGAGGATGAGGAATGTCGCCTCGCGCTCCTCCCAGCACTCGCGGATGTTCGGGCACATCGCCTCTTCGCAGACCGTGTGCAGCGAACGCTCGCGCATGATGCCCTTGAGGTCTTCGTAGTTGGGACCCGAGACGAGACGCACCTTCAGCCACGGAGGCTTCCTCCCGGCGATCGAGTCCACAGCCGGGCCGTTCGTCACTCCGACGATCGGAAGATGGAGTCGACGCTTCTGGGGATTGTGATCGGCCGTGCCCTCGACTCGTGCCATCCGTGCGAGTCTAGCCAGCGTCTCCGCGTACGACGTGGAGGGCTCAGGCGCGGGCGAGGTCGCGCATCCGCGCGTAGATCTGATCCGGCTCCGGCTCCATGAAGAAGTGCTCGAGCGGAGCGGCGAACGGCATCGCGGGGATGTCTGGGCCGCCGATCCGTACGATCGGGGCGTCCAGGTCGAACAGGGCTTGCTCGGCGATCGTGGAAGCGATCTCCGCCCCGGCCCCGTAGGTCCGGTTGTCCTCGTAGACGACCATCGCCTTCGACGTCTTCCGGACGGAGTCGACGATCGTCCCGACATCGAGCGGCGCGAGCGTCCGCACGTCGACGACCTCGACGGAGACGTCCTCGTCTTCCTCGAGCCGCTGGGCCGCATCGAGGCAGAGATGGAGGGAGTACCCGTAACTGACGCAGGTCAGGGCGTCGCCCTCGCGTTTCACATCGGCCACGCCGATCGGGGTGAGGTAGGCATCTTCGGCGACCTCACCCTTGATCGCGCGGTACGTCTTCTTGTGTTCCAAGAACAGGACCGGATCCGGGTCCTTGATCGCGCTCCGCAGCAGGCCCGCGGCATCGGCCGGCGTGGACGGCATCACGACCTTGATCCCCGGGATGTGGGCGTAGAACGCCTCGATCGACTGGGAGTGATAGAGGGCTCCGTGGATCCCACCGCCGCACGGTGTCCGGATCACCATCGGGACGCCGAAGTCGCCGTTCGAGCGGTAGCGGAGCCGGGCCGCCTCCGAGAGCACCTGATCGAACGCGGGGTGGATGAAGTCGGCGAACTGGATCTCGGCGATCGGGAGCAAACCGTGCAGCGCCATCCCGATCGCGACGCCGACGATGCCGGATTCGGCGAGCGGCGTGTCGATCACGCGTTGCTCGCCGAACTCCTCCATCCAGCCCTCGGAGATCCGGAAGACGCCACCGCGGATGCCTACGTCCTCACCCAGCAGGACGATCCGCTCGTCGTTCGCCATCTCGTCGTGGAGCGCGTCGCGGATCGCCGTGACCACGTTCTTCTCGGTCACGGCTCCTCCTCCTGGAAGACGTGAAGGAGCGCCGTATCGGGGTCGGGGTCGGGTGCGTCCCAGGCCGCCTTGATCGCCTCTTCGATCTCCTCCTTCGTCTCCGCGCGCAGCGTCTCGTCCTTCCCGTCGTCGAGGAGGTCGTGCTGACGGAGGTACCCCCCGAACTGGACCAGGGGGTCCTTGGCTCGTGCCTCCTCCACCTCTTCCCGCGTCCTATAGGACTTGTCGTCGTCGTCCGAGGTGTGCGGCATGAACCGGTACGTCTTGCACTCGATCAGCGTCGGGCCCTCCCCGGCACGCGCCCGCTCGTGAGCCGTCTTCATCGCGCTGTAGCAGGCGAGGACGTCGTTCCCGTCGACGACGACCCCCGGGAAGCCGTAGCCCTCCGCGCGCGAGGCCACGTCCTCGATGGCCATCTGCTTGGACTGGGGGACGCTGATCGCGTACTGGTTGTTCTCGCAGACGAAGATCACCGGCAGCCGGTGGATCCCACTGAAGTTGAGCCCCTCGTGCCAGTCGCCTTCGCTCGTGGCCCCGTCGCCGAACCAGCAACCGACGACGGTGTCCTCCTCCCGATACCTCGCGGCGAACGCGATGCCGGCGGCATGCGGCACCTGGGTGGCGATCGGGGACGAGCCGCTGATGATGCCCAGACGCCGCGAGCCCCAGTGCGCGGGCATCTGGCGACCGCCCGAGGAGGGATCCTCGGCCTTAGCGAAGACGCCGAGGAAGACCTCGTAGGGCGTCATGCCGGCCGTCAGGACGACCCCGAGGTCTCGGTAGTACGGGAGCCAGATGTCGGTGCCCCGCCGCATCGCCCACGCGGTGCCGATCTGACAGCCCTCGTGGCCCGCCGCCGGCACGACGAACGGCGCGCGGCCCATGCGGTTCTGGCGGAGCGCTGCCTCGTCCAGCAGCCGTGAGGTGAGGATCAGGCGGTACATCGCGAGAAGATCGTCCGCGGAAAGGCCGAGCGCGCTATGAGGCGTCTCGGCTACCCGGGTGGACACACCGTCTCTCCTCGCACCGTCGTCGCAGGATAACAGCGGCATCCTCGCAGGTCCGCTCGGCGCAGATACCTCGCAGGTCAACTCCGTGACGGCGGCGCTGAAGGCCGTCGGGATGGGACTGCTCGATGCGCACGTGCGCCACTGCGTGAAGGAGAGCATCGAGCGTGGTGAGGGGGAGGAGAAGGTGGAGGAGCTCATGAACGCGGTGCTCGCTTCTCCGGCCGCTGAGCCGAGACGGAACAGCCGGATGCTCGTGGGCGTTGTCACTCACGAGGTCGTCGTCGAGACTGACTGAGCAGGTGCACCGATCGAGGCAGGAAGGCAGGCATGGCCACGTCACCCAACGTCGTTGAGGTCACCGATCAGACCTTCGAGGAGGTCGTGGTCGAGGGCTCGAAGGAGCGGCCGGTCGTGGTCGACATGTGGGCCGAGTGGTGCGGGCCCTGCCGCCAGCTGACACCGACGCTCGAGAAGGTTGCCGAGGAGCGTGCGGGCGCCTTCCTCCTGGCGAAGCTCGACACCGACGCCAACCCGATGACGGCGTCGGCATTCGGGGTGCAGAGCATCCCCACGGTGATCGCCTTCAAGGACGGAGAAGCAGTGACCGGGTTCGTCGGGGCCTATCCCGAGCCGGAGGTGAACAAGTTCATCGACTCCTTCCTGCCGACCGAGGCGGAGAAGAAGGCCGAAGAGGCCCGCTCTGTGGAGGAATCCGGCGACCTGGAGACCGCCGAGGAGCGGTACCGGCAGGTGCTCGAGGACGATCCCGAGAACCGCGAGGCAGGGGTCGGACTCGCCCGGATCCTGCTGGAGCGTGGCGATCTCGAAGAGGCGGAGCGCCTCGTCACGAAGCACCGCCCGGATCCCGAGGCGGAGAAGGTCCTCGCCGCGATCACCCTGCGGAGATGGGCGGACATCTCCGAGGACGGCACCCTCGGGCAGGCGAAGCGCTTGGTCGCCTCGGGCGATGTCATCGGAGGGCTGGCGGGCATGCTGCAGGCGCTCGCAGACGATCGTGACCCGGCGAGGGACGCGATGATCACGGTCTTCACCGCGGTCGGTGACGAGGATCCGCTCGTCCAGGAATACCGACGGCTCCTGTCCGCTGCGTTGTTCTGACCTCAGCGGTCGGGACATCCCGCGACCGGACCTCGGCGGTACCCATGAGCGCTAGACCGCGGTCGGCTGCGGGATGTCGATGCCGGGCCATCGCGCGACACGGAACGTGATGTCGAAGACATCGGCCATGTGGTGCGCCAGCACGGGACCGACCTCCGCCACGGTCGTGTGCCGGTCCGCGAGCCGGCTGAGCGAGGTGACCCCGTGGCTCGGGAGCCCGCAGGCGACGATGCCGTCCCACCACGACAGGTCGGGGTCGCAGTTGAGCGCGAAGCCGTGCAGCGTGACGCGGGCGCGCATCAGCCGGACGCCGATCGCGCAGACCTTGTCGTCGCCGTGCCACACCCCGGTCTGCACGTCCTCGCGTCGATGCAGCGCGACGCCGAACTCCGCCGCGGTCCGGATCACCGCTTCCTCCATCCGGCGCAGGTGCGCCGCGGCATCGGGTGTGGGACCGAGGTCGATGATCGGATACCCCACGATCTGGCCGGGCCCGTGGAACGTGAATGCCCCCCCGCGGTCGATCCGATGGACCTCGGCGCCGCGCGCGGCCACCTCGTCGGGTGACCACAGCAGCTCTTCGGGCCGCGCGCGGCGCCCCGCGGTGAAGACCGGAGGATGCTCGAGCAGGATCACGGTGTCGGGGATCTCGCCCGCCAGCCTGCGTTCCGCGAGGAGGTGCATCGCCTCGTTCGCCGGCCCGTAGGGGACCGGCCCCTCGGGACGGATCAGGTGCGCTTCCCGAGTCATCGCGTCCCCGTCAGACGGCGACGTCCTCGGCGAAGTCCCAGCTCTCGAGGTTCTGCTTCACCCGCGCGAGGAACCGGGTGGCGATCTCGCCGTCGATGGTGCGGTGGTCCCACGACATCGAGATGTTCACCATCGAGCGGATCGCGATCGTGTCGTCGATCACGACCG
>JBPCPX010000041.1:0-5965 GCA_050998695.1 Actinomycetota bacterium | reverse complement strand
GTTCCTCGGCGTCCGCTCGAGGAAGGACGGCACCGTGATCGGGGTCGAGACGCCTGAGGGCACCATCGCGACCGAGCACCTGCTCCTCACCGGCGGCCCGACCCTCCCTGCCGTCGGGAAGCTCGTCGGGGCGCGCTTCTTCGTCGGCGCGGTGCGACATCAGGTCGCGGTGACCGAGCCCCACGAGGCCTTCGAGGGCGAACGCCAGCCGATGGTCTTCGAGAACGCGATCGGCCTTTACTGGCGCATGGAGGAGGGCGGGCTCCTGTTCGGCATGTCGAACCCCGACGAAGCGCCCGGAACGGCGCGGGAGGTCGACTGGCCGTACCTACGGAAGATGGAACAGCGCATGCACCGCTACGTGCCGGTCGCGAAGGACCTGGGGATCCGGAAAGCGTGGGCGGCGACGATCGAGTATTGCCCCGACCACCTCCCCATCGTCGGACCCGTCTCCACCATGGACGGCACGGCGCTGCCCGGCGTCAGCGTCGCGACGGCTGTGGGCCACGGCATGATGTGGGGACCAGGCGTGGCGAAGATCGGCGTCGACCTGGCGCTCGAGGGTGGGACGAGCGTCGCCGATGTCTCCGGCTGGGGGATGGATCGCTTCGACGAAGAAGGCCGCTCCGCTTCCTACGATCCGATCGCGCTCCCGTTCCCCGTCAAGGCCGAAGCGGACTGATCAGGAGAGCGCCACGTCGACCGCGATGAGCTCGGTCAACGAGTTGGCGTGGATCGGGATCGAGGGCTCGTCCCACATCTCGGCGGCGTCCCCCGTCGTCATGCGTTCGCCCACGACGCCGGCATCACCTTCGATCACGTAGAGGTAGAGCCCGCCCAGGATCGAGCTCGTGCGCGACCTCGACGCCAGGGTTCAGTCGAGAAACGAACACGTGCGCGTCCTGATGCATGAGCACGGCATCGCCGTCCTCGCCGCTGATCGCCTTCAAGAGCACGTCGGTGCGGTCTTCCTCCGTGAATACCTTCTGCTCCACGCCAGGCTCGAGCCCCCGCTCCGCCGGCATGATCCACATCTGGATGAACCGCATCGGCTCGGTCTCGCTCGCGTTCTGCTCCGAGTGCCACGCCCCGCGACCGAGCGTCATCCGTTGCACGGATCCGGCGGGCAGTGGTCCGGGTGGTCCGCCGACGTCGTCTTCGTGACGGAACATGCCCTCGACCACGTAGGTGAGGCCCTCGATGTCCTTGTGCGGATGCATCGGCCAGATCGCACCGGGCACGAGACGATCGTCGTTGAAGACGCGGAGCGTGCCGAACTGCAGGTACTCCGGGTCGTGGTAGGAATCGAACGAGAAGTGCCAGCGCGCACGGAACCAGCCGCCGTCGACATCGGAGATCTCGGCATCGCGCCGGATCTTCATGGTCATCGTGCTGCGGGCGTTCGCCCGCGAGTCACAACTGGATGACCGGGCAGGTGAGCGTTCGGGTGATGCCGTCGAGCTCTTGCATCGGCATCACGGTCCCCTTGGCCAGCCCGTCGAGGTCGTCGGCCTCCGCTCGCGCGACGACGTCGTAGGGGCCGGTGACCGGGTCGACGGCGACGATGCCGTCGATGCCACTGACCTGTTGCGTCACCTGCGCCGCTTTCCCGACCTCGGTCTGGATGAGGATGTAAGCGCTGACCATCAGTACCCCCTCACTTCCCGTCGTCGTCCTTGTTCGCGAGGAGTTCCTTCGCCTTGTCGACGAGTTCGCCCGCAGACTCCTTCGCCTTCTCCACTGCGGGTCCTGCCTTCTCGGCGACGGTGCCCGCGACCTCCTTCGCCTTCTCGACCACGGGGCCGGCTTTCTCGGCGACGGTACCCGCGACCTCTTTGGCCTTCTCGACGACGGGCTCCGCCTTCTCGGCGACCGCGCCCGCGACTTCCTTGGCCTTGTCGACGAACGCGGAGACCGGCTCGTCGCCGGAACTCTGGCCCGTCGTGTCCTTCTTCTCTGTCATGGCGTACCTCCCGGTGGGGCCGGCGAACGTCCATCGTGTCATGGTCGAGCACCCCGCCGCAAAGCGCGCAGGTCAGGGCGTGTCAGAGCCGGCCGGGCTCGGGAGAGACCACGTCGCCGGTCGGAACCTGCTCCTGCAGAGGCGTATCCAGCTCGGGGGTTCGGAGGGCGACCATCGCGGCGAGGCCGCCCAGGAGGGCGAGGACCGCGGAGCCGATGAAGAGCGTCGTGGACCCGAGCCGCCCGTAGACCACGCCCCCGAGACCCGCTCCGATGATCGGACCGATCCCGAACCCGACCATGGCGCCGATCGAGTTGCCCGTCGAGTAGAGCGAGGAGGGCAGCAGCTTGCCGACGACGAGGATCGAGGTGGTGAACAGCAACGAGAAGCCGGCGCCCTCGAAGACGGCGAGCAGCGACACGATCGTGCGGCTCTCGACGAGGCCCCACAGAAGGAACCCGATCGCGTAGACCATGCATCCGAGGGCGTACACCTTGCGGAGACCCAGTCGCCGATGCAGGCGCGAGGAGAGCCGCATGACACCGACCTCCGTCAATCCACCCAACGCGGTCCCGACGCCGATCAGCAGCGGCTCCTCGATCTTCAAGCCGACGAAGTTCCAGGCGCCGTTGAAGCCGGTCCAGACGAGCACGGTCGCGACGAGGAAGCCCCACATCCGTGGTGCCGTGCGGAAGACCGCGCCGACCGCGCCCAACCTCCCGTGCTGCACGGGCTCCTTCGGACGGTCCGGACGCACGGCGATCGTGGTCCAGACGAGCATGATCGCGCCCGCGGCCGCATACAGCGGAAGGGCCAGCGGCACACCGAAGAGGTCGAGCAACCAGCCGAACGCGAGGCACCCCGCCGCGTACGAGAGGCTCTCCCATCCACGGATGCGACCGTAGTCCGCCATCCGCTCTTCGCCGAGCTGCACGAGCGCCAGCGCGTCGATGTTCGGGCCCGACGCCGCCATCGCCAGCGCGATCCCGACGGCACCGAACGCGACGCCGACGAGCGAGTCGAGCATCGACGCGACGATCGCGAACACGACCATCCCCACGAGCCCGAGCTGCAGTGCCCGCTTGCGCCCGATCCGCGTGTCGGCGACATGTCCCCAGATCGGCATCGCGACGATCCTCACCGCCGCCATCGCTCCGAGAAGGAAGCCGATCTGGCTCGGGTCGAAGCCACGACCGGCGAAGTAGATGGAGAGGAACGGGAAGAAGGACGCGACGATCAGGCCGAAGGTGAGGAACAGACCGAGGACGGCCGCCGCGGGCGAGATGTCCGCAGCCGCCGGTCTCTTCATGCGGCGGAGTGTAGCGACGGCCCCGACGGCACCGGCCTACGATAGCCACGTGCCTCGGATCGTTCTCCTCGAAGGCGACATCACCGAGCAGCGCGCCGACGCGATCGTGAACGCGGCGAACTCCAGGCTCCTTGGCGGCGGTGGCGTGGACGGCGCGATCCATCGTCGCGGCGGCCCCGCGATCCTCGAGGCGTGCCGTCGGATCCGTTCGACCGACTGGCCGCACGGCCTCCCGACGGGACGAGCGGTGGCGACGACGGGCGGCGACCTCCACGCTCGGTGGGTGATCCACACCGTCGGCCCCGTATACGCGAGCGAGGAAGATCCCTCGGCGCTGCTCGCCAGCTGCCACACCGAGTCGTTGCGCGTCGCCGACGAGTTGGGTGCCGCGACGGTCGCGTTCCCGGCGATCTCCACCGGTATCTACGGCTACCCACTGGACGAGGCCGCCCGGGTCGCGATCGGAGCGGTTCGGGCGGCAGAGACCTCGGTCGACGAGGTCCGCTTCGTGCTGTTCGGTCGCGACGCGTTCGTGGCGTTCGAGCGGGCGTTGGCGGACTGAAGGGTTCGCACGACCGCTGCTAGCATCGGCGTGATGGCCGATCTCAGCACCGTCGAAGGTCTGCACGAGTCGGGCGACGACGTGCAGCTCGTGGACTGCCGCGAGCAGTACGAGTGGGACGCGGGACGCATCCAGGGCGCCCTCCACATCCCGCTCAACGACGTCATGGCCGGGGTTGGCACCGACGTCCTGGATCTCGCGAAACCCGTCGCCGTGATCTGCCGGACCGGGAACCGGAGCGAGCTCGCCGCAACCATGCTGCAGGCGCGCGGGTACGACGCCACCAACGTCGAGGGCGGCATGGAGGCGTGGGCCGCGTCCGGCTACGAGTTCTCGGCTCCCGACGGGTCTCCCGGTCGCGTGGCCTGATCGCCCGCGCGCCAGCGACGATAGGCAGGCTCGTCCTCGTCGTAGGTCGTGCCGACCGCCTCCTCGACCGACATCGCGTAGAACGCGAGCGGGTAGGGAGCCTCTTCGGCGGATCGGCGAGTCGCGGGAAGGTCCGGCGAGACCTGTTCCATCCAGCCGTTGACGAGGAACTCTCCGCCGATCCCCTCCGGGTTGTCCATGGGCGAGTGCAACGCATACCGCGCGTCGCGCGCCACCTCGCGGACCTTGGGGCTCCGTGCCCGGAAGCGAACGAGCAGGAGTCCGGTTGCGATCCACGGCTCGACGGGATGAACCTGAGGCGCGCCGTCGAGCCGGAGCGTGGCCTGGAAGCACACCGTCCCGTCCAACCGGTCGCGACCGAACGCCGCGAGCTCGGCGTCCGAGCGCTCGAACTCGGCCCAGGTGGCCATCGCGGCCTACCCTAGCCTTCGATGTCGGACCTGGACGAGGCGCGACGCGAGCTGCAGGAAGCGCTGGGCGCCGACGCCGTCCTGTCCGATCCCCTCGCTCTTCGCCTCTATGCCCGCGACGCGTCGATGGTCGAGGGGTCCGCCGGGCTCGTGGTCTTCCCCGGCTCCACCGACGACGTGGTGGCGTGCGTCCGAGCCGCCGCCGCCCACGACCTGAACCTCGTGCCTCGAGGGAGCGGCACGGGGCTCGCGGGAGCCTCCGCGCCCATCGGTGACGCCCTCGTCGTCGTGACGTCGAAGATGACCCGCATCCTGGAGATCCGGCCGGAGGACCGCCTCGCCTGGGTGGAACCGGGACTGTTCAACCTCGACCTCGGTCTCGCATTGCGAAGGACCGGCTTCACGTACATGCCCGATCCGTCTTCGCAGCAGGTGTCGTCGATCGGCGGCAACGTGGCGACGAACGCGGGCGGCCCACACTGCCTCGCGTACGGCGTCACGTCTGCCCACGTGCTGGCCCTCGACCTCGTCCTCTCCGACGGAACGGTGACCCGGGTGGGCTCCGAGGGTCCCGAGGCCGCCGGATACGACCTCCGCGGCGTGGTCGTGGGATCGGAGGGCACGGTGGGGATCGTCACCGCCGCCTGCGTTCGCCTTACGCCCGAACCGCCGGCGATCCGAACGATGTTGATGGATTTCGACACGGTCGAGGACTGCGCGGCCACCGTGTCCGCGATCATCGCCGGGGGGGTCGTGCCCGCCGCGCTCGAGATGATGGATCAGGGGATCGTCCGCGCGGTCGAGGCGTTCGCGCACGCGGGCTATCCGACGGACGCGGCCGCCGTGCTGCTCGTGGAGGTGGACGGAATCGAGGCCGGCGTCGACGCGGAAACCCGTGCGATCGAGGAAGCCGCCCACGCACACTCGGTCGGTTCGATCCGCGAGGCCGAGTCGCCGGATGAGCGGGCGCTGCTCTGGAAGGGCCGGAAGTCCGCGTTCGGCGCGATCGCTCAGATCGCACCCCACTACCACCTCCACGACTGCGTGGTGCCTCGAACGAAGTTGGTCGAGGTCCTCATCGGCGTCTACGCGATCTGCCGTCGCGAGAACATCACCGTCACCAACGTGTTCCATGCGGGCGACGGCAACCTGCACCCTCTGCTCTCGTTCGACCGAAGCGAGCCGGGTGTGCTGGAACGCGTGCTCCGATCGTCGGAGGAGATCGTCCGGCTCTGCGTCGACGCCGGAGGGTCATTGAGCGGCGAGCATGGGATCGGGCTCGAGAAGCGCGACTTCATGCCGCTCGTGTTCACCGAGGACGACCTCGCAGC
>JBPCPX010000114.1:0-3452 GCA_050998695.1 Actinomycetota bacterium | reverse complement strand
CGGCCGGGGAAGGCGGAGCTTCGCGGGGAGCCCGCGACCGCCGCGGCCGACCTCGGTGTGGCCGGCGCCCCGGTGATCGCCGCCCTCGGCGAGCCGGCGCCCGCCGGGGGCGGCGACATGTGCTGGCTCGACCGAGGGACGCTGCTGGTCGGCGTGGGCTATCGCACGAACACGGCGGGGGTCGACGCGCTACGCGCCCTCCTGCCGGATGTCACCGTCGTCTCGTTCGACCTCCCCCACCTCGCCGGCCCGGCCGAGTGCACGCACCTGTTGTCCTTCGTGTCGATGCTCGACGTCGATCTCGCCGTGGCCTCGCTGGCGCATCTCCCCGTTCGTCTCGTCGAGCTCTTCCGGGACGTGGGTGTCCACATCGTCGAGGTGCCCGACGCCGAGTTCGACTCGATGGGCGCGAACGTCCTGGCCCTCGGGCCGCGCATCGCCCTGGCGCTCGAAGGGAACGCGGAGACCCGGCGCCGGATGGAGGCAGCGGGCGTGGACGTGCGCACCTATCGCGGCGAGGAGATCTCGCGGAAGGGAGACGGCGGGCCCACATGCCTGACCAAGCCGCTAGCTCGGGGGTGAAGCTCAGGCGATCCCGACGTCGCGGAGCCGATAGATGTCGCCCCGCTGCGAGGCGCAACGCACGCGTGAGAACCAGAGGTCGACCTGCGACGCCAACGGGACGAGGGACATCCGGTAGTCGACGTCGATCCCGCCCGGAAGGGTAGCGAGGGTCGTGGGCGTCGCGCCGAGTGTCGCCGTCGGCACGCGCATGATCCGAACGGCCGACCCACATGCGCTGCCCGATCGGACGAAATAGACGAGCCCCTCCCTCTCGTCCACGATCGGGGCGTATCGATCCAACCCGTCGGGAGCCGGGATCCGCCTCGTCCGGTCGGTCACGGTGTCGCGGACGAACGCGGTGCAAGTGAACGGCCCGCACACGGACCACGTCGCATAGCGCTCCCCCACCGCCGAAGGCGACACGTAGTACCGGACGAGGTCGTGGCTCATCAGCGACTGGATCGTCTTCGCCGCTCGGTCGTAGAGGAACAACGTCGTCTTGCCGTGGGCGTCCCGCGCGAATAGATAGAAGGCGTTCGAGATCCGCGGCCCCCACTCCCATCGAGCCGTGTTGATCGGAGCGGGGAGCTTGAGGCGCCCCCGCGTGGCCAGGTTGATCGTGTACAGATCGGAGGTTTGCCCGTCGATCTGCTGGTAGATCGCCCGGTCCTGGTCGGGATCGATCCCGCCGGCGAAACCCCTGGTCCCGTTGCGGTTCAGCTGGAAGACCTCCGACGTCCCGCGGACCTTGCCGTAGGCGTGGTACCGATTCGAGAACGCCTCGGAGTTCTGCGTCCAGATCATGTATGTCTCGTTCGCCGAGGGATGGATCTGGTCCTCGGGGCCGCCGAGGATCCGCTGCGGCGCACTGACACCCGCCGCGGGCGCTATCGCGACGGCGGCGAGCCGGGCCGCCAGGCACAGCGATGCGGCCCGAGGGACCCGACGAGACCGGTGCACGTGGCCAGGTGCGCCGCCAAGGATGCGGCCAGGAACGCGGCCAGGAACGGGGGAAGTTGGGGAAGGGTGCCGTTGCACGTTCGCGGAACGCTATCCGCCCGACACGGAGATGTCGAACTCATTTCGGGTCTCTGATCGTCTTCCATCATGCGTCATCGAGTCGAAGCTCGTCGCCGTCCCAGAACCCGCCAAGGGCGAGCAGGGCGTCCGTCGCCTCCTGGAGATCCTCGACGCGGATGTCGAGATGGACGTCACGACGGTTCCTTCCCGAGCAACTCGTCGACTGCCTGCCCGAAGACCTCGGTGTGCCTGTCCACGTCCTGGGCGGTCGTCGCCGGGGACATGAGCGCCATGTTGTGGAACGGCGTGATGAGGATGCCCCGGTTGAGCAGGAAGAGATGGATGAACGGGTCGAGCTCCGAGTCCTGACCCTGGAACGCCTCATCCCCGTTCCGAGCGGGTTCGGCGCGGAACAGGTACTCGACGCGGCACCCGAGCCGGACGACGTGCCACGGAAGATCGCGGGACGAGATGACATCGCGAACCCCATCCTCGAAGCGCTCGCCCAGCTCGATCATGCCTTCGAACGCCTCATCGGTCATCACCTCTCCCAGGGTGGCGCGCATCGCGGCGAACGAGAGGGCGTTGCCGGCGAGCGTGCCTCCGGTACCGCCGACGTCGATCACGTCGGGGTCGGTGCCCTCGACGATGCGCCGCTGGACCTCCTCCGTCATGCCATAGGCGGCCGAGGGGATGCCGGCCCCCAGGGTCTTGCCGATCGTCACGATGTCGGGCGCGAGGCCCCACGCCTTCGTTGCACCCCCGGGCCCCGCGCTGATCGTGTGGGTCTCGTCGATCAGCAGGAGGGTCCCCGTCTGGTCGCAGAGATCCCTGACGCCCTCCCAGTAGCCCGCGTGCGGCATCACGATCCCGATGTTCGTGAGCGCCGGCTCGAACATGCAGACCGCGACATCCCCATGGCTGAGCTCGCGCTCGAGCCCGTGGAGGTCGTTGATCTCGACCACCCGAGTCGTCGTTCGCACCGGCACGGGCGGCCCGGTGTTCCCGGGCTGATCGACGACCTCACCCGCCCCGTCCAGCTCCGCGAACGTCTCGTCCACGGTGCCGTGGTAGCAGTGGTTGTGCACGAGGACCTTCGGGCGGCCGGTGATGTGGCGCGCCCAACGGATCGCGAAGCGATTCGCGTCGGTCGCGGTGAGGGCGAACGACCAGTAGGGAACGCCGAAACGCCGCGCGAGCTCTCCGCTCACCCAGGCCGCGTCCTCCGTCGGAAGCATCAGGGTGATCCCTCGAGCCGCCTGTTTCGCGATGGCGTCGACCGCGACCTTGGGGGCATGCCCGGCCATGCCGCCGGTGTCACCGAGGCAGAAGTCGACGAAGCCGTTCCCGTCGACGTCGCTGAAGCGCGCTCCCTCGGCTTCGTCGACATACACGGGATGATCGCCCGGCCATCGGACCATCCAGTTCATCGGGACGCCGTAGAGGAGCGAATCCCGCCCCGCCTCGAAGAGCGTTCGGCTCCCCGGATGACGTTCTCGGAACAGCGCTCGCTCGCGTTCCATCAACCCGGCGAGACGTGCGCGATCGATCGTGGTCACGCGTCGGCTCCGATGCTCGTGTCGAGGACTGGGCGCATCCGGAAAGAGGCGGAGTCTACTACCCTGCCTGCGTGAGCTGGCCGGTGGTCGCGGTGACGGGAGGACCCCGTGAGCGAGGTCGCGCCTACGGGGAGCTGGCGCGCGGTCGAGTGCACCGCTCCCTGGCGCTCTACGAGAATCTCTTCCGCCACTACACGGGTATGCGATGGCCGGCGGTGCGCGATCGGGGCGGGGTCTTTGCCCGCCCCACCTACCAACCCCACCCCCCGCCCCTTTCCGAGAACCAAGGGAGCGCCCAAGAAGACACGA
>JBPCPX010000108.1:0-15377 GCA_050998695.1 Actinomycetota bacterium | reverse complement strand
GCCGCCGCCTCCTCGTCGATCTCGGAGAAGGCGGGCACGGATACGTGCTCGATGTCGAGGCGCTCCGCGACCTCGACATCGGTATCGCTCCCGTGGAGGACACCCGCCACGACGTGGACACCCCTTTCCACGAGCAGACGCATGAGCGGCGCGCCCCGGCCGGCACCGCCGACGACCAGCGTGCGCAGACCCGTCGGCACGATCGCTTGCTCCGGCGGACCGAGGATCACCGCCGGCCGCCCCGTCGCGGCGCTCGCCTCGACGTCCGCGTTGACGCCGTAGACGGTGCGGAGCAGCGAGCGGGTCACGACCTCCTCCGGCTGACCGTCGGCGACGATCTCGCCGCCGGCCATCGCCACGAGATGATCCGAGAGAGCGGCGGCGAGGGTCAGGTCATGGAGCACCGCGACGACCGCGACGTCACGCTCGTCGGCCAAACGTCGGATCACCTGGTGGAGCTCCACGACGTGTCGGATATCGAGGTGGGTCGTCGGCTCGTCGAGGAGGAGGACGGGCGCGTCCTGCGCGAGCGCCTGTGCGAGCACGGCTCGGCGCCGCTCGCCGCCGGACAGCTCGTCCATCGGCCTGTCGGCGAGATGCTGCACGCCCACTGCCTCCATCGCGTCGCGCGCCTTCGCCCAGTCCTCCGGGCCGCCCCCGGTCCACCGCGAGAGGTACGGAGCCCGGCCCATCAGGACGAATTCCAAGACGTCGAACGGGAAAGCCGGGATCACGTCCTGCGGGACCACCGCGACCAGGCGGGCGGCTTCCTTCGACCCGAGCCCGTACGGATCGCGGCCGACGACCCGCACGGAGCCGGCCGACGGCTTCAAGGCTCTCGATGCGACGCGAACCAACGTTGTCTTGCCGCACCCGTTCGGCCCGACGAGCCCCACGACCTCTCCCGGGCGCACGGCGAGCGAAACACCCTTCAAGACGTCGCCCGCCCCGTAGCCGGCGCGGGCGCCCTCGAACACGAGCGCCGGCTCACGCGACACCGGCCGCCCTCCCACGCTCGTGCCGGAGGAGCCACAGGAAGAAGGGCGCGCCGACGAGCGCCGTCACCGCACCCAGCGGGAGCTCCTCCGGCGCGAGGACCGTCCTCGCGGCAAGATCCGCGAGGACGACGAAGAGCGGTCCCCCGAGGAGCACGGCAGGCAGCAGCCGCCGGTGATCCGCTCCCACCAGCAGGCGAAGCAGGTGTGGCGTCATCAGTCCGACGAACCCGATGACGCCCGCCACCGACACCGCCGCCGCCGCCAACAGAGCACCGGCGGCGATCGACCGCCGCTTGAAGCTCGCGACCTCGACGCCGAGCTGTGCCGCCCGCTCTTCCCCCAGCGACACGAGGTTCATGTCGCGGGCGAGCAGCAGCGTGGCGCCGGCACCCGCCACCACGAACGGCACCACGACGCTGACGGAACTCCATCCACGCGCGCCGAGGCCGCCGAGCAACCAGAAGTAGATGCTCCGGATCTGCTCGCCGGAGAACGACATCACCAGCGACATCAGCGCGCTGATCGTGGCGGCCACCGCGATCCCTGCCAGCAGCAGCGTCGTCACTTGGATGGTGGGACCGACGCGAGCGATGCCGTAGACGAGCAAGGTGGTGAAGAGCGCCCCGGCGAACGCCGCGCCGGTGACGATGAGGCCGCCCGCCAACGAGGCGCCGCCGAGCACGATCACGACGATCGCGCCCAGCGCGGCGCCCGAGGAGACGCCGATCACCGCCGGGTCCGCGAGCGGGTTCCGGAACAATCCCTGAAAGAGCATCCCGGAGACCCCGAGGGCGGCGCCGACCAAAACAGCGAGCGCCACCCTCGGGAGCCGGAGCTGCAGCAGGATCACCTCGGCGGCTCGATCGACGCCGTCCGGATGACCGGTCAGGCCGAGCTTCCAGCCCAGGACGCGAAGCGCCGTCCCCGGAGGGATCCAGACAGCCCCCACCGCCACGGCGATCAACACGGTAACCACGAGCGCGAAACCGAGCACCACCATGGTCCGACGGAACCGGCGCGCGCCCGGTCGCATCATGCGGTGCCTAGCGCCTCGGCGAGCTGACGGATGCCGTCGATCACACGTGGGCCGGCGCGCGTCACGAGGTCGCCGTCCACCAGGACCACCCGGTCGTCCTCGATCGCGGGGATGCCCGCGAATCCGGGGCGCTTCGAGACGGCCGCCACGCTCCTCGCAGACTCCGGCGTCACGAGGTAGACCTCCGGGCCGTCGGCGACGAGCTCGTCGACCGACCACTCCGGATAGTCGGTCTTCGCTTCCTCGGTCACGGGATCACAGCCGGCCCGCTCGAGCAGATCGAAGATGAACGTCTCGGGCCCCACCGTCGTGAGCGGCGGGTAGTAGACCTCGAAGAAGCACGTGACCGGACCCACCACCTGAGCGCTCCCCGCGATCGCGTCTGCCTCGGTGTCCATCCGCCTCACGAGCACCCCTGCCTCTTCGACGGCACCGGTCAGTGCGCCGATCGTCTCGACGTCCTCCAGCAGATCGTCGAACGTGTCGGCGTGCAGAGTGACGACCGGGATGTCGAGATCGCGCAGCCGCTGCTTCCACTGGTCGCCGCCCGGGATCGTGAGGAACAGGTCGGGCTCGAGGGAAACGACCTTCTCGATGGTCGGATCGACGCCGAAGTCGCCGGCGCCGCCGACCTCCTCGACGTCCTTCGCCTCGGCAGGGTAGTCGTCGAACGGTCCGGAGACGCCGATCAAACGGCCACCGAGGCCGATCTCGTACACGATCTCGGTCATCGAGGGCGCGAACGTGACGATCCGTTGCGGTTCCGCATCGATCGTCACGTCGACACCGTCGTCGTCGGTGATCGTCACGGGGAATGCCGGAGCAGGCGACGGTTGCTCCGTCGGCTCGGCCTGAGGTGTTGCGGTCTCCCCGCAGGAAACGAGGAGGAGCAGGACGGCGGCGATGCCACCGATGACACGGTGAACCATGGCGCGTCTCCCTTCACGCGAAGGCGACGGTCCTCTCGCGCTCGGGCAGGTCTCCTGACTCCCGGATCCTCGCTCCCCCGATCCTTCCCGGGCCATCACCCAGTGGTTCGTGTCGGGTTCGCTCCCCGGTCACAGTGGCGCGACCGTGCCGGATTCCCACCGGCTTCCCTCTTCGGGCCCTTCGGCGTCCAGCCTCCGGACCGTCCGGCCACTCGCGCTGTCGCGCTCGCGGCCACTCGGGCACGTGAACCTATGTGCCGCGGAGTCTAGCGCGAGGACCCTCTAGACGGGGTCGCACCATGTGGATGATCGCGGTCGCATCCCCGGGCGGGGCGTGGACCCGCGTGAGCTGACCGAACAGCCATCGCTGAGGTGCGTGCCGGCTGTGGGATGCTCTGCCGCATGCCGGCGCCCTCCAAGCGAACACAGGTCCACCGACACCCCGAACGCGGCGACTACGACCGCCCGACGCTCGACGCCATCCTCGACGAAGCCCTCATCTGCCACGTCGCCTTCAACGACGCCGAGGGCGCCCCTCGCTGCCTCCCGACGATCCACGCCCGCGTCGGTGACACGGTGTACCTGCACGGCTCGAAGGCCGCGCGCGCCTGGAAGGCGCTCCGCGCGGGAGCGGAAGTGTGTCTGGTCGCCACGATCCTCGACGGTCTCGTGCTCGCGCGGAGCGCCTTCAACCATTCGATGAACTATCGATCGGTCGTCGTGTTCGGCACGGCGAGGGAGGTCACCGATCCTGAAGAGCTCCACACCGCCGCCACGGCGATCACCTCCCACGTCGCCCCCGGGCGCGAAGAGGAGGCCCGGATGCCGACGGACGCGGAGTACAAGCAGACACTCCTCCTGGCCCTCCCGCTGGACGAAGCCTCGGCGAAGGTCCGTACCGGCCCGCCGAAAGACGACGCCGAAGACATGGAGCTCCCGATCTGGGCGGGTGTGCTGCCGCTCCATACGCGGCCCGGCGAACCCGAACCCGATCCCCAGCTCGGCGACGGACTCGAAGTCCCTCCGTCCGTGACGGGGTACCACCGACCCGGCGGGCAGTGAGCTCACCCGTCGAGAGGGGTCCACGGCTCCGCGAGAGCTTCCGGGCGCTGCCGCGCACGGCGTGGGTCCTGTTCGCGGGCACGTTCGTGCTCCGACTCGGGAGCTTCGTCTTCCCATTCCTCGCGCTGTACCTCACGAAGAACGGTCTCTCGGTAACCGAGGCCGGTCTGGCGATCACCGGCTACGGGGTCGGAGCGATGCTCGCGCAGCTCTCCGGCGGATTGCTGACGGACCGGATCGGACGCCGGAACGCGATCGCGATCTCGATGACGACGTCCGCGGTCCTGGTGTTGCTCCTCCTCGAGGCGCGCTCTCTGCCCGCCGTGTTGAGCGTCGTGATCGTCTACTCGTTCTTCGCGGAGCTGCACCGACCTGCTTCCGGCGCGCTGATCGCCGACCTCGTCCCACCGGAGCATCGAGTGGCCGCGTATGCGTTCAACCGGCTGTTGTTCAACCTCTCGTTCGCGATCGGTCTGGCACTCGGAGGGCTCCTCGCGGAAGAACACTTCCGGGAGCTCTTCATCGCCGACGCCGCCACGTCGGTGGTCTTCGGCGTGATCTCGCTCGTGGCGCTTCCCCACGGCACCCGCACCACGAAGGCGCAGGACCGGGAGATCGGCGGCGCACGAGCCGCGATCCTGGCCGACAAGGGGTTCCTCCTCGTCCTCGGGGCGATCCTCTGCGGTGGGCTCGTCTACGCGCAGGGGTACTCCACGTTCCCGCTCTGGGTCCGCGACCTCGGCTTCCCCGAGAGGGTCTACGGCTTCCTTCAGGGTGGGAACGGGTTGATCGTCGCGATATTCGAGCTCGGCGTCACGGCGATCGCCATGCGCTACTCACGGATCCGGATGATCGCTCTGGGTGTGCTCCTCACAGGCCTCGGATTCGGCGGCTTCGGCGTCCTCCTCTCCGGCATCGGGATGGCGGCTGCGGTTGCCGTCTGGAGCTTCGGCGAGATGTTCGGCTCCCCCAGCACGGCCGCCTTCATCGCGGATCGCGCGCCCGCCCACCTCCGGGGGCGCTACCAGAGCTCCCTCGGGATCACCTATGCGCTCTCCTTCACGCTCGGACCGATCGGCGGCACGGCGATCTACGGGTCGTGGCCGCGAGGACTCTGGATCGTCTGCGCGGCTTTGGGTCTGCTCGGGGCTGCCCTGGCCCTCGCCGGCGAGCGGTACCCGGTCCCGCGGCGGATGGACCCGCCTCCGGGTTGACGCTCCCCTTCGGATGGGATATATATCGGACCGATATACCGGGCCGATATATCGGCTCGCTACGAATCCGAAGGAGACATCGAGCATGCTCGAACTCGCGGTCCTGGGCCTCCTGAAGGAGCGACCCATCCACGGCTACCAGCTTTCTCGAGAGCTGGGCGACTCACTGGGCGGCCTCTGGCGCGTCTCGTACGGCTCGCTGTACCCGACGCTTCGCCGCTTGGAGCACGATGGCGCCATCGAGTCCGAGGCCGGTGACGAGCGGGGCGCCCGCCGCAAGAAGGTCTACCGGATCACGCCGAAGGGGGAGCAGATCTTCCTCGAGCTCCTCCAAGAAACACCGAACGACACCCAGGGCGAGGACGCCCGGTTCCGGATGCGTCTCGCGTTCTTCCGGTACCTGCCTCCGGAGACGCGCATCCGCCTGCTGGAACGGCGCCGTCAGGCGCTGCAGGACCGGCTCGCGACCATCGCGGAGTCGCTCCGCGCCGCCCGCGGGAGCACCGACGACTACGGTCGCGCGCTGATCGAGCACAACCGCAGCGTGACCGAGTCCGACATCACGTGGCTCGAGCAGCTGATCGCCGCCGAGCGCATCAAGAACGTCCCGACCGGCGGGTTGAAGCGCCGCCGCGCGGCGCTTCGTGGAAAAGCGGGCTCCAGCAGCGAAGCGGTAGCCCGAGCGGGCTCAAGCAGCGAAGCGGTAGCCCGAGGGGGCTCAAGCAGCGAAGCGGTAGCCCGAGGAAGGGAGCGCATCTCGTGAACAAGGTCCGTATCGCGATCGTCGGCGTGGGCAACTGTGCCTCCTCGCTCGTCCAGGGCCTCGAGTACTACAAGAACGCAGACCCGTCGGAGAAGGTCCCCGGTCTGATGCACGTCGAGCTCGGCGGGTACCACGTCCGCGACATCGATGTCGTGGCTGCGTTCGACGTCGACGCGAAGAAGGTCGGTACGGATGTCGCGGAGGCGATCTTCTCCGAGCCGAACAACACCATCAAGTTCTCCGACGTACCGCCGACGGGTGTCACCGTCAGCCGCGGACGGACGCTCGACGGACTTGGCGCGTTCTACCGGGAGGTCATCGCGGAGTCCGACGAGGGCGAGGCCGATGTCGTGCAGATCCTGAAGGACTCGAACGCCGACGTGATGATCTCCTATCTCCCCGTCGGCTCCGAGGAAGCCGCGAGGTTCTACGCGCAGTCCGCGATCGACGCGGGCGTGGGCTTCGTGAACTGCCTGCCTGCGTTCATCGCCTCCGACCCGGTGTGGGCTCGGAAGTTCGGTGAGGCGAGCGTGCCAATCGTGGGCGACGACATCAAGTCGCAGGTCGGCGCCACCATCACGCACCGGCTTCTGGCGAAGCTCTTCGAGGATCGCGGCGCGGAGCTCGATCGAACGTATCAGCTGAACTTCGGCGGGAACATGGACTTCATGAACATGCTGGAGCGCTCCCGGCTCACCTCGAAGAAGATCTCCAAGACGCAGTCCGTGCAGTCGCAGCTCGACGTGCCGCTCGACAAGGACTCGATCCACATCGGACCCTCCGACCACGTCCCGTGGCTGGAGGACCGCAAGTGGGCGATGATCCGGTTGGAGGGTCGCAACTTCGGCGACGTGCCGATCTCGGTGGAGATGAAGCTCGAGGTCTGGGACTCGCCGAACTCCGCCGGCGTCGTGATCGACGCGGTCCGCTGCGCGAAGCTCGCGAAGGACCGAGGGGTCGGGGGCCCGCTGATCGGACCGAGCGCCTACTTCATGAAGTCGCCGCCGGTGCAGTTCTCGGACGAGGCCGCGAGGGACATGGTCGAGACCTTCATCCTGGGCAATGGTCAAGCCGAGGACCAGGACTGGACGCGCTTCTTCGACGCTCAGGCATCCGAAGCCTGACCGCAAGGCTCACCACCCGGCTCGGATAGCCTGACGGCTCGGTGAGAACCGGGCCGGGCTCGCTCGAACGCATCCGCGGGGCTCTCGCGAGCCCCGACTTCCGCAGGCTGTTCGCCATCCGGCTGGTCAGCCAGTCCTCCGACGGGCTGTTCCAGGCGGCGCTCGTGGCCTCCGTCGTGTTCCTCTCCCCCGAGAACCAGGACACCGCGGTCGGATTCCTCAAGGCGACGCTCGTCATCGCACTGCCGTATTCCATCCTCGGACCCTTCACCGGCGTGTTCATCGATCGGTGGCGACGACGACGGATCCTGCTCTTCGCTCCGTGGGCGAAGGCGGCGCTCGTCGGCCTTGTCCTGTTCGATCCGGTCGGACAGGCGATCCCCTTCTATGCCGGCGCGCTGCTCGTGCTGTCGGTGAACCGGTTCTTCCTCTCCACGGCGGCGGCCGTCGTTCCGCGGCTGGTGCCGCACGAGGACCTCCTGGTGGCGAACTCGCTCGCCACCGTGGGGGGCACCGTGGCGCTGCTCACCGGCATCTTCGTCGGGGGACGGGTCGTGGATGCCATCGGCGGAGCAACCCCGACGATCCCCGTCGTCGTCGTCGCGGCCTTCGGCTGGCTCGCCGCATCGCGGATCGCATCGAGGATCGCGAGTCCACTGAAGCCCCACACCAAACCCGAGGACCCCGACCTGCTCCGACATCAACTGAAGCGGGTCGGGGTGGAGTTCGCCGACGGCGCCCGGCGGCTTCTCCGGAACCGGCGCGCCATCGGCCCCATCACCTCGATCACCCTCGACCAGATCGGACAGGGGATCGTCCTCACGCTCTCGTTGGTCGTCTTCCGCAACGCGTTCGGGGAAGGGGTGGCGTCGTTCTCCAACCTCATCGGGGCGGGCGGGGTGGGCGTCCTCGTCGGCATCCTCACGGTGGGCGAGCTCGAGGAGCGCTTCTCGAAGCCGAGGATCGTGGCCGGCGCGTTCGTCGCCGGAGGGATCGTGCTGATCGCCGTGTCGTTCTTCATCCGGGAGTGGAGCGTCCTCCTCGCGAGCTTCGCGGTGGGACTCACGTTCGCGTGGAAGAAGATCCCCGTGGACACGATGGTGCAGGAAGCCACTCCCGACGGGTATCGCGGGCGCGTGTTCAGCGTGTACGACGTCGTCTACAACATGGCGCGGGTCGTGGCGGCGGCCCTCGCCATCTGGATGATCCCCGGGCTCGGGCGGTCGGGAACGCTCGCCGCGGTCGGCATCACGTTCCTCCTGTGGGTTCCCGTCATGGGCCGCTGGTACGGGCGGGAGCCCGAGCTGACGATCCGCTTCTACGCCGGCGGCAGAGCCGACGAGGAGCCGCAGTCGATCGTCTGGGGCGGCGTCGAGGAACGGGTCGAGGTCGTCCGAACCTGGCGAGAGGAACGCGACGGGACGCGACACCTGGGGTTCCGCCTCGCGCTCCCTGACGGGACGGAGCTGGACGTGAGCCGCCCCGAGCCGGACGGCCCTTGGCGCGTTGACCGCGAAGCTGACCGCCCGGACGCCTCGCCCTCGGCACGTATCGTGTCCGACCGAGAGACCCCGGAGCGGTCGTGAACGAGCACACCAGGAGGAATGCGCTCATCGCCGGCGCCATCGCGCTTGCGTTCCTCTCGATCGTCGCCGGGGCACTGATCGCGCTCTCCGACGACGACGAACGCACCCAGACGCCAAGCCCGAGCGCGACGCCCACGCAGACTTCGCAGCCGAGCGAGAGCCCCGAGCCCAGCGAGACACCCGAGCCGTCAGAGACTTCCGAACCCTCCGGCTCGCAGTCGCCGAGCTTGGAGGACGGGCATCACTTCGTGTACGTGAAGAGCGCGTCTCGCTTGGAGAACGGCGCGACGAGGGTCAGGTTCGACCTCGCGTACTTCTACCAGGGCCAGCGAGCGGAGCGCGAAGCGGCGGAACGGGGCGACGAGGTCGTGAGCGGCTACTACATCGTGAACGACAACCCGCGGCTCCGGACCATGCCCCTCGCTGATGACGTGGAGGTCGAGTACATCCCGTCGAGCCAGTGTTGCGAGCTGCAAGCGGGGGACATCGATGCGTGGGTCGAGGCGGTACTCGAGACCAACCCGACCGACTACGCGGGCACGAACGCCCCGTGGTGGCTCACCGTCGAAGGCGGCCGGATCACGCTGGTCGAGCAGCAGTATCTGCCGTAGAGGGGTCCGCGGTCGCCGGCGCGGCCCCTCGCGCGCGGAGGGCGAGAAACCCCGCCGCGACGGCCACCCCACCACTGGCCGCGATGGCTTCGGGCGCGCCCCAGCTCTCGGCGACCCACCCGGCGATCGGCCCGCCGATCGCGCTGCTTCCGAGGAAGATCGTCGTGTACAGCGCCATCACGCGTCCACGCATGTCCGCTCGGGTGAACCGCTGCAGCGTCGAGTTCGCCGTGATGGCGAACAGCATCGAGGCGTAGCCGACAGGCACCATGGCGATCAACCCCAGCACGAACGTCGGCGCCCACCCCGCGACGGCCAGGAACACGCCGAACGCGACCGAGAAGCCGGCCAGCCGCCGCAACGTCGGCTGGGTCTGTCGGTTGGCCATCGCGATGGCACCGAGGAACGCCCCGAGCCCGAGTGCGGCATATAGCCAGCCCAGCTCCATCCCCGAGCCCTCGTAGGTCCGATGCGCTTGGAGCGGGATCAAGACGCTGAAGTTGAAGGTGAACAGGTAGACGAGCGCCATCACGACCAGCGGGATGCGGAGCGCCTGAGAGCTCCACACGTACCGGAGCCCGGCGCGGACGAGGCCCGGTTCCCGCTCGGCCTTGCGTTGCGCATGGAGCTCGCCGATCCGCATCGCCAGCAAGGCAGCGATCACCCCGACGTAGGAGACCGCATCGAGCAGGAACGGCGACCAAAGCCCGAACGTGTCGATCATCGTGCCGGCGATCGCGCCCCCCAGCACGCGGGTGCCGGTGAAGACGGCGCTGTTCAGGCTGACCGCGTTCGTGATGTGCTCCTCCCCGACCAGCTCGACGTAGAACGACTGCCGCGTGGGTGGCTCGATCGCGAGGATCAGCCCCGTCAGGAACGCGATCACGAACACCATCCAGATCTCGACGACATCCGTGGCGACCAGCGCGAACTGCACGGCGGCGAGCACGGCGTAGCCCGCGTTCGACCAGACGAGGATGCGCCGCTTGTCGAACCGATCGGCGATCGACCCGGCCCAGACCCCGAAGAGCAGGACCGGGAGGAAGAGGAGGGCTGCCTCGATCCCCAGCGCGATGCCGCTGTCCGTGAGCCGCAGCACGAGGACCGCACCCGCGGTCCAGTTCACCCACGTGCCGGTGACCGAGATCAGCTGCCCGACGAAGAAGAGCCGGAAGTTCCTCGAGACGTGCATCGAGGCGAACGTCTTCCGCACCTCGTCGGTCAGCCGGGACATGCATCCAGACTACGAGGCGCGCGCGCCGCCGATGACCTCTCGCGCCGATGAGCAGCGCCATGAACCGATCGTCTAGATGAAGAGGCTCACAGCCGCGTCGCGCATCTCGGCGATCGCGGTCGCGGCCCCGATCGGTTCCTCGAGCCCGTCCAGCAGGTCCTCCCGCTTCAAGCCGAGGAGGTCCATCGTCATCTGGCACGGGATCAGACGGACGCCGAGGTCCTGCGCCGTCTGGATCAGCTCCTCGGGCTTGGCCACCTGGTGGTCGTTCGCCAGCTTCTTGAACATCGCGGGGCCGGCGCCGGCGAACTGGTACCGGCTGAGCTTCGCCTTCTGCGCGGAGCCGGGGTTCATCACCGACATCATCTTCTGCATCCAGTTGGAGCCGGTGACTCGAACGTCCGGCTTCACGATCGCGAACAGTCCCCAGAACGTGAAGAAGACCGTGGATCCCATCCCGGAGGCTGCCGCGGTCGTCGCGAGGATCGTCGTCGGCCAGATCCGGTCGAGGTCACCGCCCCAGGCGATGATCGTCAGCTTGTTCTTCTTCTCGATGCGCTTGCCGTCCGCGTCCTCGAGCGCTTCCACGCGCTGGAGCAGGTCGGCGAGCTGGAGCTCGGTGGAGAGATCGGTCTCGGTCGTTGCCATCGAACTCAGCTCTTCCTGACGAGGTAGTGGTAGACGCCGGCTTCCTCGGTGGCCTCGAGCAGCTCGTTGCCGCTGATCTCGGCCCAGCTGGGAACGTCGCTCTTGGAACCCGGGTCGGTGGCGAGGAGCTCGAGCACGTCCCCGCTTCGGGCGTCCTTGAGGGCCTTGGCGAGCGACACGAGCGGCCCGGGGCAGGACTGACCCTTGGCGTCGACGGTGGCGGAGATGGTGTCCACGACGGAACCTCCTGGCTTCTGTGTGGGGAGCGAACGGTCGGTGCTGGTGGTGCGCGGAAGGCTGGCTGCCGTCCCCGGTCAGGCCGGACAGCAGATGCGGTCGGGGATCATCGCCCCCACGGTGCCGGCTTCGCGCGTGCAGACCATTCGCAGGTGCAACGAGCCTAGCTCAGGGGTCCATTCCCGGCAAGGTCGAGCTTGCGCTGCAAGTCGTTCCACGGGGCACGGGTCAGGCGTCGATAGGTTCCATCACCGGGAGACAGCCTTCGGAGGCGCCCAGTTGCCGGAGCCCTTCCAGGTCGCCCGGACCCAGGTCGATGGTCCCGCCGCCGGAGGGGTGCATGAGCTCCCCGACCGTTTTCACGTGTCCGAGCCCCATGAGGTGCCCGAGCTCGTGGAGGATGACCGGGCCCTGCTGTCCCGGAAAGTCGAAGCCAGGCAGGTTGGGGTCGTCCGCGTTGAGGGCGAGCCACCCGCTCACGTAGACATCCTCGAACCGTGTGGGTGGGATGCGGGGCACCGCGACGCCGGCCGCCACGTGGTTGTCCCGTTCGAACGGGATGTCCGAGTCGTCGGGATCGGCCCACGCGATCAGGACGGGGGCCCATCGATCTCCGTACCGATCGGGTTGGAAGATCTCGCGGTAGATGGTGGCCTCCTCGTCGGTGGGGCCTTCGTACTCGAACACGATCCCCGTCGCGGCCGAGATGCGCTGGACCGCCTCGTGGACGTCGGCGATCGAGCCCTGAGGCGCGAGCGAGGCGTTCACCACGTATCGGATCGGCTGACAGGGGTTCCAGCGGGTCGGGACACCGTCGTCGGTCCGATCGAGGAATTGGAAGCCGGGCCCTTCCGTCGACGCCGTTCCCTCGAAGAGCGGCGCCACTGCGAGCGCCCCGAGGCTGAGCGCGAGGAGCACGCAGACGGCGACGACCCACACGGGGAACCTGCGGCGAGGAAAGATCTCGTCGGTCACGAGATCCGGCCGGATCGGAACCGGCGGTGGGGGAAGGTGCTCCATCGTCCAATCCTAGGTCGGGTTCTTCGAAGGGCATCGGCGTCCACGAGGCCCGCCTACAGCCTGCACGCTCCATGGATCGGGGGCTGCGAGACGACGGACGCCTGACCCCCGGCTAGCGGATCCGGCGGCGTCGTTCCTTCGGCCAGTAGACGAGGAGGACCCGCGCCTTGAGATGCTCTCGTCGGATCGGACCGAAGTGCCTGCTGTCCGTTGAGGCGTCCCCGTGGTCACCCTCGATCCAGTACTCGTCGTCACCGAGCGTCCGCTCCTCGACCCGTTCACCCGGCACGGCCGTGACACGTTTCACCATCTCGTAGCCCGGCCTCCCGGGATGCTCGACCACCACGACGTCACCCCTCCCGACACGCCGCCCTGATACCGCGAGTGCCCAGTCGCCGGGCAACAAGGTCGGCGCCATGCTCGCGCCTTGGATCTCGATCCGGGACGGTCGCCAACGGACCGATGCGACCGCGATCGCCGTCACGGTCGCTGCAGCACTCAGCGCCGCAAGCGGTCTGCGAAGCCGATGATAGGGTTCCCTTTCATCCCACGTCGGAGGAGGCGGATCCATGTTCGAAGCATTCCTCAAACCGCGGCGGACCGTCCACGCGCACTGCGACCTTCCGTGCGGCATCTACGACCCGGCGCAGGCGCGCATCGAAGCCGAGTCGGTCAAGGCCTGTCAGGAGAAGTACCAGGGATCCGACGACCCGATCTTCAAGGATCGCGCGATCTCCATCAAGGAGCAGCGCGCCAACCTGGTCAAGGAGCACCTGTGGGTGCTGTGGACCGACTACTTCAAGCCCGAGCACCTCGAGAACTACCCGCAGCTCCACGAGCTCTTCTGGAACGCGACGAAGGAAGCGGGGAACGCCAAGCGGTCCGAAGACCCGGCGCAGGGGCAGAAGCTGCTGGACGCGGTCGACGAGCTCTCGAAGATCTTCTGGGAGACGAAGTCGGCATAGCCGAGATCCGTCCGAAGTGATCGAGGGGCTGGGCCGCTGACGCGGCCCGGCCCCTCATTTCCACCCACCCACCGTAGGAGAGAGGCCGACGGGCGGGGCCGTCGGAAACACCCGCCCGCCGGCGACGCGCACCGGTGAAGGTGCACGATCACGTCCTCCGTTCCTCCGCCCACTCAACGGGCGAAAGGAAACCGGCGGTACCGGGGTGGGTCTGGCGGCACCCCGGTACCCACCGGTCTCGCCGCAAGCATCGGACAGCGAGGCACCGCGGGATAGTGGTCGAAGGTCGAAAGTTCCCCGACTTCCGGCTGATACCGTGGCCGACTTATGCGCGACATCGGTCTGGTCGGCGTGCCCTTCTCGGGGAAATCCACGCTGTTCACCGCCCTCACCCGAGCCGGCTCGCACGGCGGACAGGCCAACGTCGCGGTCGTTCCGGTCCCCGACCCTCGCCTCGCCGTCCTCACCGAGATGGAGCGTTCGAAGAAGACGGTGCCCGCGCAGGTTCGCTTCGTCGACGTGCCCGGGGGCGTCTCGAGCGCCCAGGGCGTGGCGAAGCTGCGCGAGTCCGACGCGCTAGCGGTCGTGATCCGGTGCTTCGGCGCCGATCGAAGGCCTGCGGAGGAACTCAACGACGTCCGGAGCGAGCTGCTCCTCGCCGACCTCGCTGTGGTGGAGAGCGCCCTGGAGAAGGCGGTCAAGCGGGCGAAGAACAAGCCGAGCCCGGAGGTGGACGCGTTGCAGCGAACGAAAGAGGCGCTCGACGAGGAGCGGCCGCTGCGGGAGGCGAGGCTCTCCGACGAAGAACTCGGGCATCTGCGCGCGATCGCTCCCCTGACGCTCAAGCCGGAGGTCGTGATCGCGAACCTCGAGGAGGGCGAGGAGCTGCCCACCGAGCTCGGGGAGGCGGTCGGCGTCTACGCGTCGATCGAGGCGGAGACCACCGAGATGGACCAGGAGGAGGCCCGCGCGCTGCTCGAGGAGTTCGGCGTGAGTGAGCCGGGCCTCGAGCGAGTGATCGCGGCCGGCTACGGGGCGCTGGACCTGATCACATTCCTCACGACCGGCGACGACGAGACCCGAGCTTGGGAAGTGCGGCGCGGCGCGACGGCACCCGAGGCAGCCGGCGCGATCCACACCGACCTGCAGCGCGGGTTCATCCGCGCCGAGGTGATCTCCTACGACGAGCTCGTGGCTGCGGGATCCATGGACGCGGCCAAGGCGTCCGGCAAGCTGCGCGTGGAAGGGAAGGACTACGTCGTGCAGGAAGGCGACATCCTGCACGTTCGCTTCGCGGTCTGAGCCAGTCATGATCACGCCGGCCAGCCGACGGGCGTGAACTGGGGGAAGCGTCATGGGCGCGAATGGAGCCAGAGGACGCGAGGAGCCCAACGACTCCTGACCCTGCCGGCCCTGACTAGGCTCGGTGGGGTGGACAGGGGCGGTCCTGGTGACCTCCCGCGCTGGCTCGGCTGGGCTTTGGCGATCCCCTGCGGCGTCACGTTCGTCTTTCGGACGTTCGTCATCATCGTGGTCGTCCTGGCCTCCCACACGATCGAGTCGGAGGTGTTCGTCCCGCTTCTGACCGTGGACCTCCTCGCTCTCTTGGGGCTGATAGCCGGTATCCGCATCCTGAAGGCACAACATTCAGGATAAGGGGCGAGGGGTCCATCTATATCTGGCGTTCGATTCCGATGAATCTTTATACTCACCCGCTATGGCCAACTATCGGATCGGGCAGGCGGCGGAGGCGATCGGGGTTCGCGTCGAGACCCTTCGGCGTTGGGAGCGGGAGGGGAAGCTCACGACCGTCCGCACGTCGGGAGGTCAGCGAATGGTCCCGGCGGCCGAAGTGGCGAGGGGGGGCGCCCCAAGGGGAGGAGGGAAAGAAAAAAGGGGAGGGGAGAAGAGGGGAAGACGTGCCGAAGGGGTGAACAAAGGAAAGAGGGG
>JBPCPX010000072.1:0-3753 GCA_050998695.1 Actinomycetota bacterium | reverse complement strand
GGCTCCTCACCATCCGGCGGGGGCACGATCTAGCTTTAGGGTTCGTAGCCCTGGGCCTTCGAGTGCTCACCCGCCGGTGGCTCGGAGAGCAGTCTCACATCCTCGGCTGCTCGGAAGCCATTAGGGTCGTTCGTGGCGACGGCGTCGGCGCCGAGTTCGAACAGCCTCCGTGCGGTTTCGGGATCATCCGCTATCCATACGCCCAGGAGCGCGCCGCTCTTGTGCACTCGGTCAGCGAAGCCCTCGCGAGCCTCCAGCACCTTGAGAACGAACGGCAAGACCCACGGGTGTCCGTCCGCCGTCGCCCGGGCGAGCGCGTCCTCGGCGTCCACCTCGTACTCCGTGAGCAGGCCGGTCGGGACGTCGGGTCGAAGGGCGCGGCCGTGGGCGATCGATGCCGGATTGAAGCTCGAGACGATGACTTGACCGGAAAACGCGACGGCGTCGAGCGCGGCGAGGGTCGCCTCGACGGCCGGCTCGCGATCGGGCGTGAAGTCCGGCTCCCCCGGCAGGTTCTTGATCTCGATGTCGGCGGCGGCGCGGCCGGACAGACACTCGAGCGCCTCTTCCAAGGTCGGCACGCCGATTACGCCGCCCCCGGGGAGTGGGATCCGTAGCCTCCTGACGTCGGTGAGCGTCAGCTCCGGGACGAGCCCGGTTCCGTCCGTGGTTCGCGAGACGTCCGGATCATGCATCACGATCGGAACGTCATCCGCGGTCATCCGCACGTCGAACTCGACCGAGTCGGCACCCGCGTCGATCGCGGCCTCGAACGCTTCGATCGTGTTCTCCGGCTGCTCGACCGAGGCGCCGCGGTGCGCAACCACCATCGGCCGCGGCAGGCGCCCGACGCTCACGCCTGGCTGGCCGGGCACAGCGGCTCGACCGGGCACTCGGGGCAGCGCGGCTTCTTCGCGGTGCAGAGCGCGCGGCCGTGGTCGATCAGCACGTACGTGAAGTCGAACCATCGGTCCTTCTGAACCAGCCGCATCAGGTCCTGCTCGATCTTGTTGGGATCCTTCTGCTCGGAAAAGCCGAGCCGGTGGGCCAGGCGGTTCACGTGGGTGTCGACCGCGATGCCCTCGACCATCCCGAACGAGTTCCCGAGCACGATGTTCGCGGTCTTCCGGGCAACGCCGCGGAGCGTGATCAGGTCCTCCATCGTGCCGGGGACCTCGCCCCCGTACTCCTCGACGATCCGACGGCATGCCTCGCGGATCGAGATCGCCTTCTGATTGAAGAACCCGGTCGCGTGGATGTCGGCCTTCAGCTCGTCCTCTGGCACGCGCAGGTAGTCCTCGGCGGTCCGGTACTTCTTGAACAGCGTCGCCGTGACCCTGTTCACCGTCTCGTCGGTGGACTGGGCCGAGAGAACCGTCGCGACCAGGCACTCGAGCGGGTTCGTGAAGTTGAGCGCGACCTTCGCGTCGGGATACGCCTCGGACAGGCGCCGGATGATCTCGGACGCGCGGACCTCGATCGGGTCGCATCGCGTGAGCGCGTTCGCAGGCACCCTCGGATGCTAGCGGCTACTCGAACAGTGGGAGTTCGAACCGTTCGCCGTCCCGGTACGTCGCCCAGGCGTCTTCCTTCAGGACGTGCATGCCGCTCTCGCCGATGACCTCCCAGGACGACCCGTTGCCGATCATCGCGGTGTCCTCGTCCATCCCGATGAACGTGGATCCCTCGGGGACGGAAGCCACGATGAACTCCGATGCTCCCGGGACCCACGTGTCCACCATGTCCCAGTGCGGCGCGAAGAGGGCCCCGGGCATGATCCCGAGCCCCGGCTTGTAGATCTCGTTCGTGTCCGTCGTGTCGCTGTCGAACGTGATCTCGTTGAGACAGGCCACCCCGGCGCTGCATCCCGCGTACGCCATGCCGCGGTCCAGCTGCTTCAGCATCGCGTCCAGGAAATCGGTCTCGGCGAGTGTCGCGGAGAGGTAGGCCGGGTTCCCTCCTGAGAAGTACACGGCCGAGGCGCCATCCAGCCGCGCCAGCAGGCGAGGGTCGTTGGTGTCCTCCCGCGTCTGGAGGGCGAGGACCTCGGCGGCGATGTCCAGCCGAGAGAAGTGCGCCAGGCCGAGTGAACCCCATCGCTCGAAGACATCCTTGCCCTCCGGGGCCGACGCGGTCGGCAGGATCAACACGCGGCCGTCGCCGTTGGCTTCGGCCACCAGGCGCCGGTCGACCGGCTCGGACCAGGGCTGGAACTCTCCCGAGCCGAGCAGCGACCACCAGGTCATCGCAACGTCTCCGGACGAAGCTCGACGTCGAGCTTCGCCCCGAGCTCCGACGCGACGTCCAGCAACGCGTCCATGTCCTCTGCCTCGGTCCTGAAGTTCACGATGCACGACCGCAGGCAGAAGCGGCCCTCCAGCACCGCATTGGAGCAGTAAACGCGCCCGTCGAGCTGGATCTCGGTCATCAGCCGATTGTTCAGGAGGTCGAGGTACTCGTCGCGCTCGGCGACGCTCGATGACGACAGGTCGGAGGGGACATAGCGGAAACAGGTGATCGAGAGCCCGACCGGCGTCATCAGTTCGAACTCGTCCGACTCCTCCGCCCGCTCGCCCAGGTAGCGGGCCAGCGCCGCGTCGTGCGAGATCCTCCGACCGTACGCCTTCCGGCCGTGGGCGAGCAGCGAGACCCAGATCTTCAGAGCCCAGAACCCCCGACTGAAGTTCGGCGAGTGACGACCCAGGTCGACACCCCAGTCGGTGTGCTCCTCGTCCTTCACCACGTACGCCACGTAGTCGACGTCGAACGCACGCCGCATCAGCTCCATATCGCGGACCACGATGCAGCCGCCTGACTGGGGGGTGTAGAGCCACTTGTGCGGATCGAAGGCGATCGAGTCGGCTCGTTCGATGCCGGCGAACAAAGGGCGGAGGTCGTCCGCGAGCATCGCGGGCCCGCCGTAGGCCGCATCGACGTGGAACCAGAGGTCTTCCTCGCGACAGAGTTCCGCGATCTCTTCCAAGGGGTCCACCACGCCCGTCGAGACGGTGCCCGCGTTGGCGACCACGGCGAAGGGGCGGATCCCCGCCATCCGATCCTCGGCGATGCGAGACCGGAGCTCGTCCACCCGGATCCGGTAGTCGGGACCCACGGGGATCTGGCGCACGTTCCCCGACCCGATCCCCAACATGTCGGCGCCCCGGATCGAGACGATGTGCGTCTCGGTCGACACGTAGAGGGCGAGCTTCGGCCCGGCGGCAACGCCCTCCTTGCGGATGTCCCACCCGGCCTTCGCGTCCCGCGCCACCTTCAGTGCGATGAAGTTGGCCATCGCACCGCCGGATGTGAGCGCTCCGCCGGCCGTCGCGGGCAACCCGAATACGTCCTGCGCGAACCAGCGAGCGAACCCCAACTCGATCTCGACCGCCGCCGGCGCCAGACGCCATCCCCCGGCGTTCCCGTTCAGCCCTGATGCGAGGAGGTCCGCCGCGGCGCCGGGCACGGTTCCGGCTCCTGAGATGTAGGCGTAGAAGCGCGGGTGCCCGAGGTAGCCGGAGTAGTCGAACGTGACCCTGCTGAGGTAGTCGAGGAGCTCGGCCTCGGGCATCGGCTCGTCCGGGACTGGGATCGCGACGGCGTCGCGGACCTCCTGGACGCCCCAGCCACGCGAGACCGGGAGATCCCGGAGCCTCGTCAGCAGCTCCTCGTAGATGTCGACGACGCCATCGGTGAACGCGCGGGCGCGTTTCGGACCCCAGTCGAGGTCGTCGACCGGCGCGGGCCGTTCTGCCA
>JBPCPX010000026.1:0-3255 GCA_050998695.1 Actinomycetota bacterium | reverse complement strand
CCCTACGCCCGGAGCGGACCACGGGCGCCCTCTCTCCCCACCCCCGTCACCGCGGCGTCCTGCCCCACCACCCGTTCGTGGAGCGCCTCCTCGAGGTGGACGAGCTTCTGCATCTCTCCTTCCAACAGGCGTGCCACGGGGATCCCGGTCCACTTGGCCACCACGGCGGCCACGTCTTCCTCGGTGACTTCCTCGTTCAACATCTTCTGCTCCGACTGGATCTCCTGGAGACGCTCGTTCTCCTCCTCCAACCTGCGCTCGATCTCGCCGATGCGCCCGAACCGGAGCTCGGCGGCCTTCTCGAGGTCGCCGTCGCGCTCGGCCCGTTCCGACGCCGCTCGCGTCTCCTCCAACTCCGACTTGAGGGCGCGGATGCGATCGATCTGCTCCTTCTCCTGCTGCCAGTGAGCCCGCATCGCATGCGAGCGCTCCTCCAGGTCGGCGAGCTCCTTCTCGAGCTTCTCGAGCCGTTCCTTGGAGGCGGGGTCCGTCTCCTTCTGCAGCGCGGCGCGCTCGATCTCGAGTTGCCGGATCCGCCGGTCCACCTCGTCGATCTCGACCGGCACCGAGTCGATCTCGATGCGGAGGCGAGATGCCGCCTCGTCGATGAGGTCGATGGCCTTGTCCGGCAGGAACCGGCCGGTCACGTATCGATCGGACAGCACGGCTGCCGCGACGAGCGCGGGGTCCGTGATCCGCACCCCGTGGTGGACCTCGTACCGCTCCTTCAGGCCGCGCAGGATCGCGATGGTGTCCTCGACGGACGGCGGCTCCACGAGGACGGGTTGGAACCGTCGCTCCAACGCGGCGTCCTTCTCGATGTGCTTGCGGTATTCGTCGAGCGTGGTGGCGCCCACCAGCCGGAGCTCACCTCGGGCGAGCATCGGCTTCAGCATGTTGCCCGCATCCACCGCTCCCTCGGCCGCACCGGCGCCCACGATCGTGTGCATCTCGTCGATGAACGTGATGATCTGGCCCTCGGAGTCTGAGATCTCCTTCAGAACGGCTTTGAACCGTTCCTCGAACTCCCCTCGGTACTTCGCGCCGGCGATCATCGCGCCGATGTCCAGTGAGATCAGCCGCTTGTTCTTGAGCGATTCGGGGACGTCGCCGTCCACGATGCGCTGCGCGAGCCCTTCGACGATCGCGGTCTTCCCGACGCCGGGCTCACCGATGAGGACGGGGTTGTTCTTCGTGCGGCGCGAGAGAACCTGGATCACGCGTCGGATCTCCTCGTCCCGCCCGATCACCGGGTCGAGCTTGCCTTTCCTCGCCTGCTCGGTGAGGTCTCGCCCGAACTTCTCGAGCGCCTGGAACGTCTCCTCCGGGTTCTGAGAGGTGACGCGATGGGAGCCACGGACCTCGGCCAGCGCGGCCAGGACGCCGTCGCGTGTGAGGCCGGCGTCGGTGAGCAGGCGCGAGACCGATGCGTCCCCTTGGAGCATCGCGAGCAACAGATGCTCCGTCGAGATGTACTCGTCCGTCAGTTGCTCGGCTTCACGGCCCGCGGCGTCCAGGAGGCGCGCGGTCGACGGCGACAGGCCGACCTGCACTCCCTCCGCATAGACCTTCGGCTTGGCCTCGAGGCCATCGTGGACCTCGTCCCGAAGCTGCTTCGGAACCACGCCGAGCTGATGCAGGAGAGGGAACACCACGCCCTCTGGATCGGTGAGTAGCGCGTACAGCACGTGCTCCGGCTCGATCTGTTGATGGTGACGCGCCGAGGCCTGCTGGTGCGCTTCCTGGAGCGCCGCCTGCGACTTGACCGTCAGCCTGCCGGGTTCCATCCGACCCTCGCCCTCTCGAAGTCACTCCTGGTCATGCCGTACATCAGATAGTCGCGCGGCTCGCTCTTGGTCGGCATGAATCCTCGGAGGGTGCCCTCGAGCCCGAATCCCAGATGCTCCGCGACACGGCGCATCGCCATGTTGTCGACATCGGTCGTGAGCTGTACGCGATGCGCGTGCTCCTCCTCGAACAGGTGCGTGACGAACAGGGCGAGCGCCCTGCGTCCGATGCCGGTTCCCCGTTCGGTCGGATCGAAGACCTCGATCCCGATCTCGAACACACCAGGCGGCAATCCCATGTCCGGCTGCCGTGCCTGGATCTCACCCGCGAGCCGTCCGCCCGTCACGATCCCGAGGAGCAACTCGCCATGATTCACCCGGCCGCTGTTCGCGATCCGATCCCGCAGCTTCCGACGTCCGGCCTCGCTGGGATCGGCCCATGGCTCATCCGAATGCATCCTCGCAGCCCACAGCGCCTCGAGGTCTCCTGGCTTCAGGGGCCGGAGGGACACGTCGTCGGTCAAACGCGCCTCCGGAGCCACGGCGGCGAGAAGACGCTCGAGAGCGGCAGGATCGCCACCCCGGCACGTTCGCCGGGCATCGGGATCGCGTGGTCCTCGAGTCGTGCCTCCAGCTGCGCGATCCTGGCGCGGACGCGGTGCAGTTCCTCCTCGAGAGCCATGATCCGCTTCGCCCCGGCGAGGTTCACGCCCTCCTGGGTGAGCCGCTGGATGTGTCGCAGCCGGTCGATGTCCGCCTCCGAGTACCGCCTCGTGTTGCCGCTGGTGCGGTGCGGCCGTACGAGGCCTTTCCGTTCGTAGATCCGCAATGTCTGCGGGTGCACGCCCGCCAGCTCCGCCGCTACGCTGATGATGTAGACGGCGCGCCGATCCGGTCCGTTCAGCGACTCCCACTCCACAGGATCCACCACCATCTCCTCCTCAGTTCACTCCCAGTCGCTTACGGGGCGACTCCTTCGACACGTCGCGGAGCTTGCCCAGCAGCTCCTTCTCCTCCTTGGAGACCTTCTCGGGCACGTCGACCTTCACCTTGGCGAGCAGGTCCCCGCGTCCACCCTTCTTGGGCGCCCCGCGCCCCTTCATCCGGAACGTCTTGCCGCTCGGCGTCCCCGCCGGCACCTTGAGGGTGACCGGCCCGTTCATGGTGGGCACCTCGACGTGGGCGCCGAGGGTGGCCTCCGGGAAGGAGATCGGCAGGTCCAGGGTGAGGTCGTCGCCCCGGCGACCGAAGACGGGATGCGGATTCACCGCGATCTTCACGTAGAGGTCGCCGGGAGCCCCGCCGGCTACACCCGGCTCCCCCTTCCCCGCGAGACGGATCTTCGCGCCGTTTCGAACGCCCGCCGGGATCTTGACCTGCAGGGTGCGGGGGGGGGGGGGAGAGACGGAAAAGGAAAAACAGGGGCGACGCGAAGGCAGCACCACCCACCCCCACCACCCCCCAAAAG
>JBPCPX010000006.1:0-49569 GCA_050998695.1 Actinomycetota bacterium | reverse complement strand
GCGCTCTTCACCTTCCGGCCGTAATGCGAGATGACGACCGAGTGCCCGAGCTCGTGCATGAATGTCAGGAAGAACGCGAGGGCGAGCAGGATCGCCGCCTCGGTCGGGGCGGAGCCTTCCCCGAGCGAGAACCGTCCGGAGGAAGCGACGTCGATGAACGCTGCCAGCCCGGCGAGGGCGACGAGGCCGGACACCAGGGCGACGGGCCACCAGAAGAACGGCCGCAGGAGGTTCCGATAGCAGAAGCGGACGAGACGGTCCGCGCCCTTCCATTCGATCGAGAGTGTCTTGCCGAATCGCTTGAGCTTTTTCCGGCCGGGGGACGAGGGATCGAGCCGGTCGGCGATCAGCTCGTTGGTCGCGATGGGAGCGGGGTCGAGGAAGCCGCCCCCGTACAAGGCCACGACGAGATCGGTCACAGGCTCGGCGTCGAGCCCACCACCAGCCTCCATCCTCTCCACCACGAGGTCACCGACGGTCCTCGTCCCGTCCATCTTCGGGAGGAGTTCCGCCTCCCAAACCTCGAGGCGATAGTGGAGCTCACGGTCGTCGCGAGCGAGCATCGCGAAGTCGTTCCCCCAGCGGAGCAGGAAGATCTTCACCTCGGCCCCTTCCTGGAGACGTGGTCGCAGGTTGGCGACCTCCAGGGCCTCGGTGAGGTTGACGTAGAGATCGGCGCGAACTGGCGGCTCGCGCGTCAGCGCCGAGGCGAGCGCTCCCGTGAACACCGCCGGACCGGGCTCCACGAGGCGCGCGGCCACCAGCCCTCGGAGATCGATCGCCCGCGCGGCACGGATCCTCCTCTGACGCACCGAGTCGACGGCGATCACGACAACCACGAATAGGAGCACCACCAAGACGATCGGCGTCATCGGCTCCCCTCTCCGGCCCGGCGGCCGTCCGGCGGCATCGTGACTCGACACGCCGGGAGACGCAACGTTGCTAGCCTCGCTCCGTGCGGATCGACGTGTTCACGATCTTCCCCGCGATCTTCGAGTCACCCCTGCGCGAGAGTCTCCTGGGGAGGGCGGTCGGACGAGGGCTCCTGGACGTCCGTGTGCACGACCTTCGCGAGTGGTCCGGCGACCGTCATCGCACGGTCGACGACGCGGCCTTCGGTGGCGGGCCCGGGATGGTGATGAAGCCCGAGCCGTTCTTCGCCGCGGTCGAGTCTCTCGATCCCGATCGGGGCCGCGTGCTGCTGTTGTCCCCTGCCGGCCGGCGGCTCGACCAGGGATACGTGCGCGAGCTCGCCCGCGAAGCGCATCTGACCGTGCTCTGCGGCCGCTACGAGGGGGTCGATGAGCGGGTGGTCGAAGGCCTGCCGGCCGAAGAGGCCTCGATCGGGGACTACGTGCTCGCGGGTGGTGAGGTACCGGCGCTGGTCGTGATCGAAGCGGTCACTCGGCTCGTTCCCGGCGTGATCGGGAAGGATGAGTCGCACGAGCGAGACTCCTTCGCCGAGCCCGAACTGCTGGATCATCCGCACTACACCCGGCCGGCGGAGTTCCGCGGGAGGGCCGTACCGGAGGTCCTGCTCTCGGGCGATCACGGGGCGATCGAGCGGTGGCGTCGGGACGCTGCCCGCGAGAAGACGCGCCGGAACCGGCCCGATCTCGGGCGCTAGCAGCGCGGGAGGACCAGCGGGTTCAGCCGCTCCAGGGCCATATCCCGCGCGACGTTGAACGAGGCCCATCCGAACCGCTCGACGCCCCGGCGGAGCTCCGCACGCAGGCACGAGAGATCGCGCTCGATCTGCGGACGGAGGGACGGATCCAGGTCGGGGAACGTCTCCGTGATCGCCGGCACGGCGTCCGCGGAGAGCGACGCCAGTTCCCCCGTATCCAGCTCGTACCCATGCTCGACGCGGGCGATGTTGCGTTCCGCGATGAAGGCCTCGGGGTCGAGGAGGTTCAGACCCACGAGCGTCAGGATCCCGAGGCCGAGCGCGGCCGTCGGGAGCCAGGCGGTTCGGCCCACAAGCACGGCGACGAGGCCGCACGCGAGCAACGCCGCGGTGAGCAGGATCGCCGCATGCGGGATCAGTCGTGGCCACGTGTACCCGAACCCTGTCTCGTAGAGCACGAGGCGCTGGAACGCACTGGCCAGGACCATCAGCGAGAGGCACACCAACAGCGAAGCGAGGACGAGGAACCAGGTGCGCCGAGGACCGACCGTGGGACGTCCGCCGATCCAGGCCGCGGCGATCACGAGACCGGTCAGCGTCGCGGCGACGAGCATCTGCCAGAAGCCGGAGCGGGCGTACTCGGCGAACGTGAGACCCGTCTCTGCCAGGACGTGGGATCTTCCTCCGAAGAACGCGACGAGCTGCACGCCGACGAACAGCGCGAAGATCACGTCGACGGTGACCAGGAGCGAGACCCATTCGCTCGGTCTGAGTCCGCCTCCCTCGATCGGCTTCGCGGCCCACGCGAGCCGGGTCGGAACCGTCGAACGTACGGCGAGGGTCACGAACGCACCGCCGGCTGCCGCGACGACGATGGCGTGCCGGGGCAGCTCGCCGAGCCGCACCTGCTCGAACGGCGCTCCGAGGAGCTCGGCGAAGACCGCGTCGGCCGAGCCGAGCAGCAGGGCGAAGGCGAGTCCGGCGGGGAGCGCGATCAGGAGGGCACGCGCGAAGACGCGGGTGCGACGCCGACCGCGGAGCAGGCCGGCGAAGGGCCGGAGCATGACCGACGCGGCCGCCGGGATCGACGCCGTCCATGCCACGGCGCGGGCCGCGTACGCACACAAACCCGCGCGAAGGGGGTCGCCCTCGCGGGCGAAAGCGCCCGCGAGGGCGAATAACCCGACGGCGGTCAGGAGATCGAGACCCACGAGCACGGGGCTGTCGCGGATCACGACGAACGACATGAGAAGGAGGCCGGCGGCCAGGAACGCGAGCGATCGCGCTCGCGGCCTGGCGGTGAAGATCAATCCGAGTGCCGCCAGCGTGGCCGCGAGGAGGATGCCGAGCCCGGGAGGACCCTCGATCCAGAGGTCGACCATGAGCCCGAAGACGATCGCCCAGCCGAGGACGGTCGCGGTGCGGACCCGTGCCTCCTCTGGGCCTATCCCTGGGTCCATCTCCTGGGTCATCGAGTCATCCTTCGCCCGTGACACATCTCGCTCAACCGGTCGCCTGCGAGCATCACCTCACCGCGACACGGTCGTCACTTCCTCGCAACGGACATCACGGTCTCGGCACACATCCCTCGGGCCGGGCGCGGAGAGCCCGCTGGTATCCTTGCTCGCCGCCATGAACACCACCGACCTCGTCGAGAAGTCCTACCTGCGCAAGGGTCTTCCTGGATTCCGGCCAGGTGACACCGTCAAGGTGCACGCCCGGGTCGTGGAGGGGAACAGGGAGCGCGTGCAGGTGTTCCAGGGCGTCGTGATCCGGCGCTCGGGCGGGGGACTCCGCGAGACGTTCACCGTTCGCAAGATCTCGTTCGGTGTGGGCGTCGAGCGCACGTTCCCCTTGCATTCACCGTCGATCGCCAAGCTCGAAGTCGTCCAGCGCGGTCACGTCCGCAGGGCGAAGCTCTACTACCTCCGGGACCTCAGAGGGAAGAAGGCTCGAATCAAGGAGCGGCGGATCGACGAGGCGAAGCTCGCTGCGATGGAGGCGATGGCTGCCGAGGACGAGGCGATCGATGATCCCGTCGACGCGGGGTCGATGGAAGCGATCGAAGAGGCTGAGACCGCCGCCGAACTCGAGCCGGACGCCGACGGGGACAGTGCCGAGGGCGAGACGGAAGAGCCGACCGCGGAGCCTGCCGATGTCGAGGGAGCCGAGGAAGCCGTGCCGGACGCATCCGCCGACGAGGCGGAGGAGCGGGCCGAGGCCTGAGTGGCCGAGACGCGGGACCCGGCCGAGGCGGCCGGCCCGGCGCCGCCTCGCACGTCTCTCTCTGACACCGACCTCGGCCCGCCCGAAGGGCGCAGTGCCGGACGCCACGCCGAGACCGACTCCCGCACCAGACGGCGCCGTCCCGAGCCCGAGGGTCTCGGAGGCGCCCTCCGGGAGCTCGTGCCGCTCGTCCTCTCGGCGCTGGTGCTGGCGATCCTCATCAAGAGCTTCCTGATCCAGGCCTTCTTCATCCCGTCCGCGTCGATGGAGCCGACCCTCGAGCCGGGCGATCGGATCCTCGTCTGCAGGATCTGCAAGGTGTTCTCCGACGTCACGTACGGAAACGTCATCGTGTTCTCGGATCCTCATCCCGCGCCGCACGAGGACCGCGGGATCGCGGGGGGTTTCCTCCACTGGTTGGGCGAGGGAATCGGGGTGGCCAGACCAGAGGACGCGGACTTCATCAAACGCGTCGTGGCGATGGAAGGCGACACGTGGGAGATGCGGCGAGGGGTGATGTTCGTGAACGGTATCCAGGTCCGCGAGCCGTACCTGGCTGCGGAACGGGATTCCCGGGACTTCGGCCCCGAGACGGTTCCGGATGGCATGCTCTTCGTATTGGGCGACAACCGGCTGCACTCGGGGGACTCGAGGTTCCCGCCTCCCGGTGGACTCGGCTACATCCCGGAGGAGAAAGTGGTCGGGGAGGCGTTCGTGATCGCGTGGCCCTTCGGGAGGATCGGAGGGATCGACTGACCGGCGACCTCGTTCGCTACGAGCGTGCCCTGCGCGAGCAGGGTTTCATGCGGGTCGCCGGCGCGGACGAAGCCGGCCGGGGCGCGTTAGCCGGTCCGCTGGTGGCGGCGGCGGTGGTCCTCCCAGAGGGCTTCGATCCCGAGGGGATCGACGACTCGAAGCTCCTGACCCGGAACCAGCGGGAGGCTGCCTACGCACGGATCGTCGCGGCGGCGTCGTTCGCCGTGGCGAAGGCCGAGCCGGCCGCGATCGACCATCGAGGCCTCCACCGCTCCAACCTCGCCTTGCTGCGGCGGTGCATCCGTGCGCTCGATCCGGCGCCCGAGTACGCCCTCACCGACGGCTTCCCGGTGCCGCGCATGCCGTGTCCGTCGCTCGCGATCAAGAAGGGCGACGCGGTGGCGATCTCGGTCGCCGCCGCTTCGATCGTCGCGAAGGTCACCAGGGATCGGATCATGGTTCGGATGCACCGCCGCTACCCGGCGTTCGGCTTCAACCACAACATGGGGTACGGGACGCCCGAGCATATGGAGGTGCTCGACCGTCTCGGGCCGACCCCGATCCACCGGTTCTCCTTCGCGTGCGTCGGTCAGCCGTTGCTCCCGGGGTTCGGACGAGTGAGCGGCTTCCCGACGTGGGGAACGAGCTCGCATGAGAGCATGACGCGATGAACGAAGACGACATCGAGCGCTTCGAGGAGGAGCGCGAGCTCGAGCTCTACCGCGAGTACCGGGACGTCCTCCCGATGTTCGCCTACGTGATCGAGACCGAGCGTCGCTTCTACCTCGCCAACAAGGTGGAGCTCGAGCATCTCGAGGGCGGCTGGGTCCGCGTCGAGCTCAACGACGCCTGGGTCTGGGACATGTTCCGGCCCGCTCGATTCGTGTCCACCGTCCGCGTGGTGACGAGGCACGACGTCAACGTGGAGGAGCTCCGTCAGGACGCCACGTCGATCCCCGACTCACCCCAGGTCTGATGCCTTCCCCGGAGGTCTTCGCGGCCTTCGCCGTGGCGTCGCTCGCGCTGCTCGTCGTACCGGGTCCGTCGGTCCTCTACATCGTCACGCGCTCGATGGACCAGGGGAAGGCTGCGGGGTTGGTGTCGGTCCTGGGTGTCCACACGGGCTCGATCGTCCACGTCACGGCGGCGGCGCTCGGCCTGTCGGCCATCCTCGCGTCCTCCGCGCTCACCTACGGCATCGTGAAGTACGTGGGCGCCGCGTACCTCATCTGGCTCGGGATCCGAGCGCTCCGCGGGCGCGATGAGGAGCGGCCCGATGTCGCGGGGAAGGGTCACTCGCTTCGACGCGTCTACGCGCAGGGCGTGGTGGTGAACGTCTTGAATCCGAAGACGGCGTTGTTCTTCCTGGCGTTCCTGCCCCAGTTCGTGGATGTGTCGAAAGGCTCGGTTCCGCTGCAGATCGTTCTCCTCGGTCTCACGTTCATCCTCCTCGGCTTCATCTCGGACGGGACCTACGCGCTCGTCTCGGCCCGCGTATCCCGGAGGCTGGCGAGCCGCCGGCGCTCGGGGGTCGTGCGCCGTTGGCTCCCCGGGCTGACGCTGATCGGCCTCGGCGTGGTCTCGGCGCTGACCGGTCGCCGGCCCGCAGTGACCTGATCCTGTCGGCACCCCCGACTACCGTCCCTCGTGTGGCGACGGGATCGATCGGCTCGCACGGAGAAGATGCGGCTGCGGATGCGTACCGCCGGCGTGGCTATCGGGTGATCGCGCGGAACTGGCGCTGTGGCCTCGGGGAGGTGGATCTGATCGTGGAACGCCGGGGTGTCCTCGTGTTCTGCGAGGTGAAATCTCGGCGGAACGGTGTGTATGGCGGCGGGTTCGAGGCCGTCACGTGGAGGAAGCGAGCGAAGCTCCGGTCCCTCGCGGAGGCGTACCTTCAGGCCTCGAGCGCGCGACCTCAGGCGATCCGCTTCGACGTGGCGAGCGTCGCGGTGCGGGATCGGAGATCAACGATCGAGGTCTTCGAGGATGCCTTCTGAGGCACCCACCAGCGTGTCGAGGATCAGGTCGGCATCGGCCTCCGTCGAGAGGTAGTTGATCACGCCCGCCCGTAGCCATGTTCTGCCGCGGAGCGTGGTGGTCGAGAGCCACCCCACGCCGGAGACCTCCAGGGCGCGCTGGAGCCGCCGCTGCAGCTCGTCGGTCTTCGCCGGATCGAGTCCCGGCGGTGCCCACCGCACGCAGACGACCGCGAGCTCCGGCGCGATCACCTCGAAGGCCAGTTCCTCCGCGCGCGACGCCAGATACCCGGCCAGGTCGACGTTGCGTTCGATCAGGCTCGCATAGCCGTCGGAGCCGAGATGCTTCCAGGACAACCAGAGCTTGAGCGCGCGGAACCGGCGCGTGCCCTCCAGCGAGTACTGGTACCAGTGGAGCGGCCGCTCTTCGGGGCCCCAGACGGCGTAGTACTCCGGCTCGCGGTGGAAGGTGCGCAGGAGATCCTCGCGACGCTTCACGAGCAACGCACCGATGTCGTAGCTCTGGAAGAGCCACTTGTGCGGATCGACCGTGAGCGTGTCGGCGCGTTCGAGTGACGGCAGCTTGTGCGCCTCGCGCGCCGAGAGCCGGGCGGCCGCGCCGTACGCCGCGTCGACGTGGAGCCACAACCCCTCGCGCTCGGCGAGGTCCGCGAGCGCGGGGACATCGTCGATCGATCCCGTGTTCGTCGAGCCGGCAACCGCGCTGATGGCGAACGGCGTCAGCCCACTCGCACGGTCCTCGGCGATCGCCGCCGCGACGGGCGCCGCGCGCAGACGGTAGTCGTCCTCGGAGGGAACGATCCGGAGGGTGGTGTCCGGAAAGCCGAGGAGGTCGACCGCCCGCTCGATCGAGAAGTGTGTCTGATCGGAGGCGTAGATCCGTGTGCCTTCGAGCCGTGTTCCGCGCGGTGGCTCGTCGATGCCGAGGATCTTCGCCAGGTGCACGTCCCGAGCGACGGTGAGGGCCATGATGTTCGCCATCACGCCGCCGCTCGTGAGGACGCCCCACGCGTCGGCGCCGGAGCCGCAGACGTCGCAGAGCCAGCGGATCACCTCTTCCTCGACGAACGGTGCCGCCATCCCTGAGAGCCACACGTCGATGCCCTGGTTCAGCCACTGCGCGAGGGTCTCCCCGGCGATCGACATCGGAAGAGGCGGCGGCGTGAAGTAGCTGTACGAGCCCGGGTGTTGCGCCGCGTAGGCGAACGGAGCGAGACGCTCGCGGAACTCCGCGAGCACGTCGTCCGAGGTAAGGCCGCCCACCGGCGCGGGACCGGGAGCACCGGACTCACCGAAGAAGGCCCGGCGCATGTGCGGGTAGAGGTCGGGCGCGGTGGGACGATCCGCCGCGGGCCCATAGAGCCAGTCGAGAGCCTCGGCCCACGTTCGCTCGCCGAGGCGTTCCAGCGCCGCGCGCGACCGTTCGGGATCGCGGACGTCGATCAGCTCGGGCTCGGGATGATCCATGGGCTCGGGCACGCGGCGGATGCTATCGCGGCTGCTGATCGAGCCAGCCGTGTCGGTGGTCGCAAGTATCGTCCGGCGCTCATGTACGGGCGGGTCCTGGGGGTGGCGGTGCTCGGCGTCGGCGGGCATCTCGTGACGGTGGAGGCGCACGTGGGTCGCGGTCTCCCTGCCCTCATCGTCACGGGACTCCCTGGGGCCGGCGTGCAGGACGCGCGGGAGCGGGTCCGCCCCGCCGTCGAAGGCGCCAAGCTCGAGTGGCCGCTCCGGCGTGTCGTCGTGAACCTCGCGCCTGCCAACGTTCGGAAGGAAGGTCCCGGCCTCGATCTGCCATTGGTGATGAGCGTGCTCGCGGCGACACGGCAGATCCCAGACGATCGACTGCCCGCGTTCGCCTTCGCCGGAGAGGTCTCGCTGAAGGGAGAACTGCTCACGACGCCCGGCATCCTCACCGTGGCCATCGCGGCCGCGACGGCGGGTCTGAGCGGGATCGTGGTGCCCGCCGCCAATGCCGTCGAGGCCGCGCAGGTCGAGGGGCTCCAGGTGGTCGGCGCGGAGACACTCTCCGATGCGGTCGGATTCCTCCGAGGGACGTGGTCGGCGCCCGACGTGGTGACACCGGCGGAGGATGCGCCGGCCGCCGCGACCATGGACCTGGCCGAAGTGCGTGGGCAAAAGCAGGCGCGTCGTGCGCTCGAGGTCGCGGCGGCCGGCGGTCACAACATGCTGATGGTGGGTTCGCCCGGCGCCGGGAAGACCATGCTCGCGCGGCGACTGCCGACGATCCTGCCGGAGCTCTCGCGGGAGGAATCGCTCGAAGCGACGCAGCTGCACTCCGTCGCGGGACTGCTCGGTTCATCGAGGGGTCTGCTGCGAGCCAGACCGTTCCGCGCGCCGCACCATTCGGTCTCGACCGTGGGGTTACTCGGCGGCGGCAGCACGTATGTCCGACCCGGTGAGGTGAGTCTCGCGCACCACGGGGTCCTGTTCCTCGACGAGCTCACCGAGTTCCGACGCGACGCCGTCGAGGGACTACGACAACCGCTGGAGGACGGCCGCGTCGTCATCACACGCGCCGTCGGATCCGTGGAGTTCCCGGCGCGGTTCACCCTCGTGGCCGCGGCCAACCCGTGCCCGTGCGGTTTCGACGGGGACGGGCTCAGGCAGTGCGTCTGCAGGCCCGACCGGGTCCAGCTGTACCGGAACAAGCTCTCGGGGCCGTTGCTCGACCGGATCGACATCCGGCTGCGCATCCCGCGGCTCACCAAGGAGGAGCTGCTGGGCTCCTCGCCGGGAGAGGCGTCCTCGCGGGCACGGGCCAGGGTCGAGGCGGCGCGCGACCGGCAGCGCCGACGATGGGCGTCGCTGGGGGTGTCGTGCAACGCGCACCTGCCGGGTCCCGTCGCGCGCCGAACCTGTTCGTTGTCTCCCGATGCCGAGAGCCTGCTGACCGAGGCGGTGGAGACGTTGGCGCTCACCGGCCGCGGCTTCGACCGCGCCATCAAGGTCGGGCGGACGGTCGCCGACCTCGCCGGCTCGGAGCGGGTCGAGACCGACCACCTCGCGGAAGCGCTCTCGTACCGGACCGGATTCGGACCGGAGGTGCTCGCCCGTGCCGGATGAGCCGGAGCCGCCACCGCCTCGTGGGTGGCCGCCCGGGTTCGGGGACGGGGACGACGAACGCGCCGCCCTCCTGACCCTGTCGGAGCTGCGAGCGCTGCGGCCGCTTCGCGTGCACGAGGAAGCATGGGTGACGGGGTCGGCACGAGGGTGCGTCGAGTCCGTCCGGCGCGCACGGCTGGGGAGCGACGGGGACCGCGGATGGCTCCCGCAGGTCGATCCCAGGACGTCCGCCGCTCGTGTCGAGCAAGCCGGGGCGAGGTTCGTCACGCCGGCGGATCCCGAGTACGAGGACCGGCTGAACGACCTCAGGGATCCGCCGGCATGTCTCTTCGTACTCGGGAGGCCGCTCGGGGAGTCGCCCGAGCGGGTGGCGATCGTCGGCTCGCGGAAGTGCTCGAACGTCGGGCGGGACGTGGCACAGGACCTGGGGAGAGCACTGGTGGCCTCCGGCCTCGCCGTCGTCTCCGGCGCGGCGCACGGCATCGACGCAGCGGCGCACCGAGGTGCGCTCCGGGCGGCGGGCCGGACGGTCGCGGTGCTCGGCTCCGGGATCGACGTCGTGTACCCGGCGAGTAGTCGGGATCTTCTCGAGCGGGTCGCGGTGAGCGGCACCATCGTGAGCGAGTACCCACCCGGCACGCCGGCGTGGCCGCAGCACTTCCCGGCGCGGAACAGAGTCGTCGTGGCGCTCGCGCGGGCGCTCGTGGTCGTCGAGGGTGCGACGAAGAGCGGGTCGCGGATCTCGGTCGATCACGCACTCGACTTGGGCCGCGAGATCTTCGCCGTCCCGGGGCCGGTGACGAGCCCACTCGCGGAGACCCCGCTCGAGATGATCCGTGACGGGGCGACGCTGATCCGGGGTGCCGACGATCTCCTGGACGACCTCGGGATCGATCGCGCCGCGCCGCCTCCGGCACCTCCCGACCTCGGCGATGACGAGCGAAAGGTCTGGGACGCGCTGTCGGGAGGGTCGCTGCCGGACGCCGTCGCGCGAGAGGCAGGGATGTCGATCCCGGATGCCGTCACCACATTGATCAAGCTGGAGCTGCGTGGGTTGATCGAGAGCGTCGGCGGCCGCTACGAACGTCGACATCGCTCCTCCGCTCGGATCGCTCACTGAGGAGGCGCACCTGCGGAACCAGGAGCCGGCCGCGAAGGTCGCGGCCTCCCCGTCGGCTAGGTGGAGGGGCCGCCACGCGGCCGGGGGATGCCGGTGCCCTCACTAGGGACCTTGCGTGCCACCCCTCCGGTTGATACACAGGACGCCACCGCTGGGAGCGTGCATGCCCGAAGGACTTCCCCCAACCGAGATCGAGCTTCTCCGCGCCTTCGAGGACCATCTGGCCCTCGAGCGCCGCCTGTCGGCGCATACGGTTGCTGCCTATGGGGTCGACCTCCAGCAGCTGGCCATCTTCCTCACGAGGAACCGCTCTTCACTCGGAGAGGCTCCCTATCCGCTCCTCCGCCGGTTCCTCGCCCAGCAGCACACGCTCGGCTACGCCCGGGCGACCATCGCTCGGCGCGTGGGTGCGATCAGGACCTTCTACCGGTGGGCCGTCTCCGCGGGGCGTGGGGAGCGTGACCCTTCCCTGCTGCTCGGACGTCCCAAGGTGGTCAATCGCCTCCCCACCGTGCTCCGCCCGAGGGAGGCGGACGGTCTCGCGGAGGCGCCGGGAGGAACGGCCCACGACGATCCGCTCGAGCGCGCGATCGCCCTGCGCGATCGCGCCGTCCTCGAGCTCCTGTACGGCTCCGGCCTCCGCGTCGGCGAGGTGGCGACCCTCACGCTTGATCGCATCGATGTTCCGCGCGGGCGAGTGCTCGTGCTCGGCAAGGGCTCGAAGGAGCGTGAAGTACCTATTTCCGAGTATGCCGCGGACGCGATGAGTGCTTACCTGCGGGATGGTCGCTCCACGATAGCTCGGGAAGGATCTCACTCACTCTTCTTCAATCGCCGCCGCAATCCCTTCAGTGAGCGCGACATCCGTTCGATGGTGGAGCGGTATGGCGCTACCCTGCTGCCAGGGAGGCGGGTGACCCCGCACACCCTGCGGCACTCGTTCGCCACGCACCTTCTGGAAGGGGGGGCCGACATCAGGGCTGTCCAGGAACTGCTCGGACACGCGAGCGTCGCGACGACGCAGCGGTACACGCATGTCTCGCGACGTCGGCTCTTCGAGGCCTACGAACGCGCTCATCCGAGGGCCTGACATGGCGACGGCGAAGAAGGTCGCGACGAAGACCGCGGTGCGCCCACGCAAGGCGCCGGCGAAGGCTCCGCTCTCCAGGACGGTGACGATCCCGGCCGCGGTCGATGACGAGCTCTCGATCCGATGGGACGCATACAAGAGCGGGGCCGACCACGACGCGCGCGAGAAGCTGATCCTCCACTACGCACCACTCGTGAAGTACGTCGCGAGCCGCGTCGCGACCGGTTTGCCCTCCAGCGTCGATCAGCATGACCTCGTGAGCTACGGCATGTTCGGGTTGATCGATGCCCTCGAGAAGTTCGAGCCGGGTCGTGGCAACAAGTTCGAGACCTACGCCGTCCCCAGGATCAAGGGCGCGATCATCGACGAGCTACGGGCGATGGACTGGGTCCCACGCTCGATCCGCTTCAAGGCGCGGGAGCTCGAGAAGGCACAGGCGGACCTCGAGGCGATGCTGAAGCGGCAGCCGTCGGAGGAGGAGCTCGCCGATCGTCTCGGCATGAGCCGACCGGAGCTGCACGCGATGGTCTCCCAGATCTCGTTCGTCTCGGTGCTGGCGCTCGACGAGGTCGTTTCCTCGGGGAGCGACCGAGGCGACCAGGTGGCGCTCATCGACACCATCGCCGACAAAGGCCTCGACCCCACCTGGGGGCTCGAGAGTCAGGAGACGCGCGGCTTGCTCGCCGCTGCGATCAACTCTCTTTCGGAGCGGGAGAAGATCGTGGTCACCCTGTACTACTTCGAAGGTCTCACGCTGGCGGAGATCGGGGAGATCCTCGGCGTGACCGAGTCACGCGTGTGTCAGATCCACACCAAGGCGGTCGGCGGCCTCCGCGGCCAGCTCTCCGAGTTCGACTGAGAACTCGTTCCTCGCGGATGTGACGACGGTCACGGACCGCGTCACTCGGGCCACCTAGCGTCTCCCGCGTGAGGAAGCTGTCCCTGTTCGTGGCGGTCGCGTGGATGGTGCTTGCACCGTCGGCCGCCCAGCCGGCGCGCGCCGCCGGAGATTGGTCGTGGCCGGTCGTCGGGCCGGTGACCCAGGGGTTCGACCCGCCGGACACCCCGTTCGGCTCAGGTCATCGAGGCATCGACATCGCGGTCGCTCTCGGATCGTCCGTGCGCGCCCCCGCGGCCGGCGTCGTGACGTTCGCGGGCCCGGTGGGCGGCCGGCTGTTCCTCACGATCGACCACGGCGCGGGTCTCGAGTCGACCTACTCCTGGCTCGACGCCGTCATCGCGCGTAGGGGCGACACGGTCGCGAGGGGGCAGGTGATCGGCCGGTCGGGGACCGGGCACTCGGGGGCCGTGGTGACGCATCTCCACTTCGGCGTCCGGCTACTCGACGCGTACGTGGATCCGCTGGACCACTTGGGGCCGATCGAGGTGTGGAGGTTCATCCGGCTCGCGCCGCTGCCGTCGAGCTGAGACACCCAGTGGGAGGGGAGTCGCTAGGATAACTCGGCTTTGCGCCTCCTGCGTTCCTCCCGCGTCGCGTCCCGCTCGTTGACCGTTGCCACCGTCACGGTCCTGTTCGTCGTGGGCGCTCCGCTCGGGGCGCTGGCCGACTGGGGTCAATTCCAGGGATCGGGTGTGCACAACGGCCTGTCAGACGGCCCCTCGGCGCCACTGACCCTTGCGTGGACGAACGACGAGGTGGAGCTCGAAGGAACCGACACCACCGGCGGTCTGTCCTCACCGGTGATCGCCGAGGACGGCACGATCGTGGTGGTCGCGCCGACCCAGGTGCTGGGCTTCGACGGCGAGAACGGATCGGAGGTGTTCGGTGTCGATCGCGACTTCGGACCGTCGTCACAGCCGGCGATCGGCGCAGGGCCCGACGGTCCGGTCGTCGTCTTCACGGAAGGCTTCGGCGACGTCGGGACGACGTCCCCGACGGGGTCGGCCACCGTGTCCCCGTCTCCGTCCGAGGCGGCCGGAGACGACGGGGAGTTCGACTCGCACGTGAACGCGGTGAACCTTGCAACGGGAGAACCCGCGTGGGGCGCTCCGGTCCCGCTCGAGGATGTCGTGCAGACACCGGTCGCGGTGGATGAGACCAGCGCCTATGTCGGAGATGTCGGCGGGCGAGTCACCGTGGTCGACGTCGCGTCCGGCAACGTGCGATGGACGGAGGAGCTGGGAACGCCGATCTCCGGCGCCGTCACCCTGGACGGGGGCCGCGCGCTCGTCACGACGCTCGGTGGCCGGGAGGAGCCCTCGGAGATCGTTGCGCTCGATGCTGAGAGCGGGGACGAGCTCTGGCGTGCGAGCGCCGAGGATGCCTCGAACTTCGTGAGCGCGCCCGTCGTAGCCGACGGGCGCGTCCTGACACTCGATGTGATCGGCGGGATCCTCGCCTTCGACGCCGAGGACGGCCGGTTCCTCTGGCGGACCGAGGTCGTGAACCCGATCGCTCCGCGCGGCCAGCCGTTCCTCCTGCAGGGAGTGGGCGCGCCGGCACCGGTCTCGGCCGACGGTCAGGTGTTCGCCGTCGACGTGACCGGGCGCGTCTATTCGTTCGACGCCGAGACCGGCGCCCCGCGCTGGGACCATGCGCTGAATGATCCGTCGCGATCCTCGCCGCTCCTCACGGACGATCACGTTCTCGTCTCGACGGACTCCGGCAGGCTCTCCGCGGTCGATCGCGAGAACGGCCATCTCGTGTGGGAACTCGACACCGGTGGATCGTTCCTCCGCGGGACCTCCGATGCGGGTGAGCTGCTCGTGGGCGTGACCGGGTTCGAGGACGCCGCGGTAGCGGCGTTCGGCGCGGACCCCGGGCGACCCTTGATCGACGAGCCGTCGCCGACCACCCTCGACGTCGGTCGGCTGCTCAGCGGATTCCTCCTGGGCGGGGTGCTCGTCGGCCTCGCGGTCGTTCTGCTCATGCGGCCGCTCCAACGACGGCTGGGCCCGGCGCTTCCGCCCGGCACCGAGACCGGTGAGGACGCAGGATGAGCGCGCGAAGGCAGGGGGACAGGAGAGCGTCGGCACCGCCGCCGCGACGAGGGCTCCTCTCCGGTATGTCGGCTCCGCCGATGGACTCGATGCCGAAGATGCGGACGGCCTTCACGAGGGGACTCGCGGGCACATGGTCGACTCCCCTGATCGTGGGCTCGCTCCTCGTCTGGCTTTTCATCGAGTGGCTGGTGGTCGTCGCTCTCGGCTATCCCGGGCCCTTCGCCCTCCTCGCGCACGTCTCTGCGCCCACGCCGCTGAGCACGTTCACCGATCTTTCCCTCTCGACCGGCGTGCTCGGCGTGCGTCGAGGCCTCCTGTTCGTGTTCGGGACCGCGGCCGTGCATGCGCTGTGGTTCTCGGTGCTCGTCGGCCTCGCGATCGAGACGATCGAGAGTGGGACCGCCTCGCGCTGGGGTGCCGTCCGAGGGCTCCGAGCGTTCCCCGTGGTCTTCTCGCTCCACGTGATAGGCGTGGCCGTCGTGTTCGCGGCGCAGATCGTGGCGGCGATCGGTGGCACGGGGCTGGCGCTCATCATCCAGATGGCCGCCTTGGTCGTGGCGACGTGGGTCTTCGCCTTCGCGCCGGTGATCGCGGTCACCGAGCACCGGCGGCTCATGGATTGCCTCCGTCGCTCGATCCGCGCCGCCCGGATGCCGGGATCCGGCAACCTGACGTTCGCTGCCATCTACGTCGTGCCGATCTTCGCCACGTTCCTCTCGCCCGGTTTGCCGGGAGTGCTGCTGGACGTCAACCCACCGTATGCAGCATGGATCTATGTGGTTCTGATGAACCTGCTGCACGTGGCGATCGTGGCGGCGTTCGCCTTGCGGTACCTCGCGGTGGCAGGTGAGGTGCCGGATGCGCCCGTCCGCGCGGTTCCTTCACGCGAGCGGGCGAGTGGGCGAGTGGGCAAGCGCTAGGGGCGGACTCGCGCCCGTGAGCGCGCATCGCCGCTGGTAGACTGCCCAGCGCCGACGCCGGAAGGCGCCGAGCACGCACGTCCGAGGACCGCGATGGCGGGGTCCCAGGCCGAGGCCGGGCCGCCCACGGGAAGATCCGGACGGAGGAAAAACCACAACATCAGGAGGGATACGTGCCTGTCGTCACCAGGCGGGAGCTCCTCGAGGCCGGCGTGCACTTCGGCCACCAGACCAGACGGTGGAACCCGAAGATGCAGCGCTACCTGTTCGGAGAGCGATCCGGCATCTACATCATCGACCTCGAGAAGTCCCTGCAGGGCATCGAGGAGACGTACGAGTTCGTCCGCGACCTCGGCCGCCGCCGCGGAACGGTCCTGTTCATCGGCACGAAGAAGCAGGCCCAAGAGGTCGTGGAAGAGCACGCCAACCGCGTGGGCATGCCGTTCGTGAACCATCGGTGGCTGGGCGGGATGCTGACGAACTTCACCACCATCTCGCGCCGGCTGATCCGCCTGCGAGAGCTGCGTGAGATGGAGTCCTCCGGGGCGATGGACAACCTGCCCAAGAAGGAAGTGATCCGTCTCCAGCACGAGCGCGAGAAGCTCGAACGGAACCTGGGCGGGATCCAGGCGCTCGAGCGCCTTCCGGACGCGGTGTTCATCGTCGACACCAAGAAGGAACAGATCGCGGTCACCGAGGCTCGGAAGCTCGACATCCCTGTGATCGCGATCGTCGACACGAACTGCGACCCCGACGAGGTGGACTACGTGATCCCCGGCAACGACGACGCGATCCGCGCCGTCAGCCTGGTCACCCGCGTGATCGCCGACGCACTCACCGAGGGATATGGGATGGCGAAAGACGAGGTCGTGCAGAAGGTCGCCGCCCGCCGGCCCACCGCCGCCCCGCGCCGGTCCACGACCGCCGCTCCCGGACCCGCGGACGAAGATGTGCCCTCGCCGGAGGACGCGGCGAAGATCGCCGCCAGCACGGTCTTCGAGCCCGATCTCCCCGAGCAGGAACCCGAGGTCGTCGTCGAGCCCGAAGAGCCGGCCTCCCAGGTGGCACCCGCTGACACGCCGGCGGAGAACGCCGGATGACCGACATCTCGGCAGACCAGGTCAAGGAGCTCCGCGAGCTCACCGGAGCGGGGATGATGGACTGCAAGCGAGCGCTCCAGGAGACGGACGGCGACGTGGAGAAGGCGATCGAGCTGCTCCGCGAGAAGGGGCTGGCCTCGGCTGCGAAGCGGGCCGGTCGCGCCGCCAACCAGGGTCGCATCGACAGCTACATCCACTTCAACAACACCGTGGGCGTGCTCGTCGAGGTGAACAGTGAAACGGATTTCGTCGCGAACACGGATGAGTTCTCGAAGCTGGTGAAGGACATCGCCCTCCACATCGCGAGTCCAGCTGCCCCCCGCTGGCTCGCACGCGAGGAGGTTCCCAGCGAGGTCGTGGAGCAGGAGGAGCACATCGCCCGCGTGCAGGCCAAGGAGTCCGGGAAGCCGGAGAACGTGATCGACAGGATCGTCGAGGGAAAGCTCAAGGCCTTCTATCAAGACTCGGTGCTGCTCGACCAGCCGTTCGTCAAGGACGACTCGAAGACCATCCAGCAGCTCCTCGACGAGGTGGGAGCCAGGGTCGGCGAGAAGGTTGCCGTACGGCGGTTCGTCCGATACAAGCTGGGTGAGTCCACCGCAGGATGACGTCGGCGCGAGGGCGATCACGGAAGGAGCGCACGCGAACGTGACGGAACGAGCCGGGAGGATCGGATACCACCGCGTCCTCCTCAAGCTCTCCGGCGAGGCGTTCGCGCCGCCCGAAGGCTCGGGGATCAGCACCGAGGCGACCGCGTTGATCGGACGGCAGCTCGCCGAGGTCGTGGATCTCGGCGTCCAGATCGCGGTCGTGGTCGGGGGCGGCAACATCTGGCGCGGGCGGCAGGCGCCGGGGATCGAGCGGAGCCGCGCCGATTACATGGGGATGCTCGGCACGGTGATGAACGCGCTGGCGCTGCAGGACGCTCTCGAGAAGCTCCACGTCACGACACGGGTGCAGACCGCGATCGCGATGACCCAGCTTGCGGAACCGTTCATCCCCCTACGGGCGCGACGTCACCTCGAGAAGGGAAGGGTCGTGATCTTCGCCGCCGGATTGGGCGTGCCGTACTTCTCGACCGACACCTGTGCCGCGCAGCGTGCCCTGGAGATGGGCGCCGAAGCGCTCCTCAAGGGCACCAAGGTCGACGGTGTCTACACCGCCGATCCGAAGGTCGTGCCGGGCGCTTCCCGCCTCGACACGATCGAGTACGTGGATATCCTTCGTGAGGGCTACCAGGTGATGGACGCGACGGCGATCTCCCTCTGCATGGAGAACAAGCTTCCGATCATCGTGTTCGACCTGTGGGAGGAAGGCAACATCAGACGGGTCGTCACGGGAGAGCCGGTCGGCTCCTTGGTCCACGGGGGCGCGAGATGACGGTCGACTCTTCACTGAAGGATGCGGACCACAAGATGGAGCAGGCACTCGTTCACATGCGCGAGGACCTGTCATCGGTCAGGACCGGACGCGCCTCCGGCGCGGTGCTCACCCGGATCATGGTCGAGTACTACGGAACGCCGGTCGCACTCAACCAGCTCGCATCCGTGAACGTCCCCGAGCCCAGACTGCTCGTGATCCAGCCGTTCGACAAGAACTCCATCCCGCAGATCGAGAAGGCGATCCAGCAGAGCGATCTCGGGATCACGCCGTCGAACGACGGGCAGGTGGTTCGCCTCGCGTTCCCGCCTCTCACCGAAGAGCGGCGGAAGGAGCTCGTCAAACAGACGCATCACCGGGCCGAGGAGGGCCGCGTCGCCGTCCGGAACGTCCGGCGACATGCGAAGGATGATATGGAGAAGCTTGAGCGGGAGCATTCCATCTCGGAAGATGAGCTCTCGAGGGGAGAGAAGGAGCTCCAGAAGCTGACGGACCGGTATGTGGCCGAGATCGATGAGATCCAGCGCCACAAGGAATCTGAGCTCATGGAGGTCTAGTGCCCGACGACGAGCGTGAGAGCGACGACCTGTTCGAGGATCTCGACAAATTCTTCGCCCCCATCAAAGACGTCGAGTGGGACGAGCCGGAAGAAGACGACGCCTCGGCCGGTGAGACGCCCGGTGAGGAGCACGTCGTCGTCCGTGGCGAACCCGAACCGGTCGTGACCGCGTCACCGGTGGGGGACCCGACATCGGGGCCGCCCGCCACCTTCGAGGACGACGAGGACGACGACTCGGGCGATTGGTACGACACCGCGTCGCTCGATCCGGTCGACCAGGCGCTCGGAGGGACCCCCAGGGATGAGGGCGACGACGAGCTCGTCGGGGCTCCCGCGGAGATGGCGCGGCCCGACGATGACCAGGGTGATCTCTTCGCGCGGCCTGCCGCGGAAGACGACTGGCCCGCCGAGGGGCGGGAGGCGGACCGACCCACCGACGCGGAGCTCGAGGAGGCCGCGGCGCATTTCGCGGACCCCATCGGGGACCAGCCAGGCCAGGCGCCTGCTCCTCGCGTCGTGCAGATCGACGAGGACAACGCGGCCGACCTGATGGATGAGCTCGGTGCCGAGCCGTATCCGGCGGAGCCGGGAGACGAGGACGAATTCGCGGCCATGGCCGAGGAGGAGCCATCTCGCACGATCGTCGTCGGCGCGGAGGGGCTCGGCGGACCCAGCTGGCAGGAGCCGGCGGCGGTGGAGGTCGGAGCCGATCTCGACCGCCGCGGCTCCGAGCGGGACGTGCCGGCCGCGTTCCTCACCGGCATCGTTCTCGCCGGGGTCGCACTCGTTGCGCTGTTGATCGGCGAGGGCGTCTTCGCGCTCGTTGCGGCCGTCGTTGCGCTGATCGCGCAGGGAGAGCTGTACGGGGTGATGGTGAAGCACCACCGTCAGCCGGCGACCGCGGTGGGACTGGTGAGCGGTGCGCTCGTGCTGGCCGGCGCGTACTACCACGGGGAGGCCGGGCTCCTGTCGATGCTGTCGCTGGGCTTGCTGGCGACCTTCCTCTGGTACATGACGGTCCCGGCTCCTCACCGGAAGGACATCGTCGGCAACATCGGCCTCACGCTGCTCGGGTTGCTCTGGATCCCCGGGCTGGCCGGCGCGTTGCTGATCATCCTGACCACGTTCGATACGGCGGTCGTGGTCGCGGTGATCGGTCTCACGTTCGTGTTCGACACCCTCGCCTTCCTGACCGGCTCCGTGTGGGGTGGATCGTTCATCCAGCGGCCGCTCGCGCCTGCCACGAGCCCGAAGAAATCGGTCGAAGGACTGCTCGTGGCGTCGCTGGGAACCGTCGTCGTCGCAGCCGCGTTCGTGACCGCGTTCGTCGACTCGGCGCCGGGGATCTTCGTCGACGGTCGTCTGAACGCGGTGATGCTCGGCCTCATCGTCTCCGTCGCCGCCACCTTCGGTGATCTCGCGGAGTCATTGGTCAAGCGAGACGTCGGCGTGAAGGACATGGGCAGCGTTCTCCCAGGACACGGCGGTGTGCTCGACAGGATCGATTCGCTCCTGTTCGTGGCTCCCGCCGCCCTGTTCCTCCTGCGCATCATCGCCTTCTAGCGTTCTGGCTCGGCCGCTGCTTGTTCCCTTGCGGTCGGGGGTAGTCTGTCCCCATGCGGACGGTCACCATCCTCGGTTCGACGGGATCGGTCGGGACCCAAGCGCTGGATGTCGTCCGGCGCAATCCCGAACGCTTCAAGGTCGTCGGCCTGTCCGTCGCGGGTACGAACCAAGAGCTGCTGATGGGGCAGATCAGAGAGTTCCTGCCTCCCGTGGTCGCGATCGCAGACGAGGCCGCGGCCGAGGAGGTCAGGACGAATCTCGGATCGCTCCGAGGCGTGGAGCTCCGTGGCGGACCGGACGCCGCCGAGCGACTGGCCGCCGAGACCGAGGCCGACATCGTGCTGAACGCGCTGGTCGGATCCTCGGGCCTGGGGCCGACGCTCGCCGCGCTCCAGAACGGCAAGACCGTGGCGCTCGCGAACAAGGAATCACTCGTCGTGGGTGGCGAGCTGGTGATGGATCTGATCAAGGGGGAGCCCGAACGCCTGCTGCCGGTGGACTCCGAGCACGCTGCGCTCGCGATGGCTCTCCGGGGCGAGCGGCGCGAGGACCTGAAGCGCGTGATCATCACGGGCTCGGGAGGTCCGTTCCGCGGCTGGACCGCGACGGAGCTCGCGAAGGCGTCGATGAAGGAGGCCCTCCAGCACCCCGTGTGGTCGATGGGGCCGAAGATCACGATCGATTCGGCGACGATGATGAACAAGGGTCTCGAGGTGATCGAGGCGCACTACCTCTTCGGCTTGGAGTACTCCCAGATCCACGTGCTGATCCACCCGGCGGGGGTGGTGCACGCGATCGCGGAGTTCCGTGACGGGTCGATGCGGGCCGAGATGGCGTCGGCGGATATGCGCCTGCCGATACAGCAGGCCTTGGCCTGGCCGGAGCGGCTCCCCACCGGCGTGGCCCCACTTCCGCTCACGGAGACGCCGCTCACCTTCGAGCCGGTGGACCACGAAGCCTTCCCCGCTGTGGACCTCGCGTACCGGGTCGGTGGCCTCGGCCTCACCTTCCCCGCGGTGATGAACGCGGCCAACGAGGTCGCGGTGATGGCCTTCCTCGATGGGAAGATTTCGCTCCCGCGGATCGTCGAGATCGTCCAGACGATCATCGACGAACACGAACCACCCTCGGTCGTTTCGGTCGTGCACATCGAGCGGGCGGATGCATGGGCTCGCCGTCGCACGGCGGAGATCATCGAGGCTCGCTAGGTGGGGAGCGCTTTCGCGATCGCCGGCTTCCTGGCGCTGATCGTTTTCATCGTCATCCCGATCCACGAGCTCGGTCATTTGCTCGTGGCGCGGCGGTTCGGCTTCAAGGTGACGGAGTACTTCGTCGGCTTCGGACCGAAGCTCTGGTCGAGGAAGCCCGGCGAGATCGAATACGGGATCAAGGCGATCCCCGCAGGCGGCTACGTGAAGATCGCCGGGATGAACCCGTACGAATCCGTCGCTCCCGAAGATCTGGCTCGCGCGTACGGATCGAAGCCGATCTGGCAGCGGGCGCTGGTGATCCTCGCGGGACCGCTCTCGCACTTCTTGGTGGGGGCCATCCTGTTCTTCGCTCTCTTCGCCACGTACGGGGACTCGACCTCGCAGGCGGTCGTGGTCGGCGACGTCGCGCCCACCCTCGGCACCCATCCGTCGCCCGCCTCCGAGGCTGGTCTTCGGGTCGGGGATGTCGTCCTTCGCGTCGGCGATCTCGAGAACCCGACCCGCGATACCCTCGGGCCGCACGTCACGAGATTCGCGCGAGAGCATCCCGGCGAGCCACTCGAGTACGTGATCGAACGGGATGGTCGTCGGATCACGCTCCCCATCGTTCCCCAGCTCGTGACCGAGGGGGGGGATACCAGGGGGAGGATCGGGTTCACGCTGGGGGCGGAGCCACTGTCGGTCCCGGAGGCGGCCGCGGTATCGGTCCGGTACGTCGGCGCGACGACATGGAACGCCGTCACGACGATCCCGAAGATCTTCACGCAGGGCGTCGGGCGGACGTTCTCGGTCCTGTTCAGCGACGACCCTCGTCGTCGCGACGACCCGACCAGCCTGGTCGGCGTGAGTCAACAGGTCGGCGACGCGGGTGAGCGCGGCGACTGGGCCACGTTCCTCGCCTATGCGGGGTACGTCACGATCTTCATCGGCATCGTGAACCTCATCCCATTGCCTCCGCTGGATGGTGGCCACCTCGCCATGCTCGTCTGGGAGAAGTTCACGGGACGTCAGGTCGACTACCGGAAGCTCATCCCCGTGTCGGCCGCGGTGATCGTCTTCCTCTCCATCTTCGCGATCGCGACGGTCTTCCTCGATATCACGGAGCCGTTGCCCCTCATCTAGGCGCTCTTCCGCGGTCCGCCACGATTTCTCCATCCCCACAGGCCACGCCGGCCGGGACCTGGTGGATACGATGACCGCGTGTCACCACAGACCGTGCTCGTCGTCGAGGACGAGGACGCGATCGCCGAAGCCGTTCGGGCCCGTCTCCAGAGCGAGGGGTTTCAGGTCGTGCTCGCCTCCGACGGTCCCGAGGCGATCCGCATGCACGCCGAACATCGCCCCGACCTGGTGGTGCTCGACCTGATGCTGCCTGGCATGGACGGGCTCGAGGTATGCACGCGGATCCAGCGGAGCGGGTGGACGCCGGTGCTGATGCTCACGGCCAGGACGGAGGAGGCGGACAAGGTCGCCGGCTTCGCCGTGGGCGCCGACGACTACCTCACCAAGCCTTTCAGCCTTCGGGAGCTCACCGTCCGGGTGCAGGCGATCCTGCGGCGGCGCGAGCGGATCGAGGGATCGTCGGGGGGCGAAGCGATCGATCGACTCGGGCTGCTGGTGGATGCGAAGCGGCGCCGCGTCGAGGTGGACGGGGCCGAGGTGCCGCTGACACCGCTCGAGTTCGAGATCCTGTACGCGCTCGCTCGCGAGCCGGGCGTCGTGCTCTCCCGGGATCAGCTGATGGATCGGATCTGGGGGTACCGCGACCACGCGGGTGGGCGGGTCGTCGATTCGCATGTGGCGCGGCTGCGCCGGAAGATCGGCGAGGACGGAAACGACCCGCGGTTCATCCGGACCGTGCACGGCGTCGGCTACGCCTTCAAGGAATAGCGATGGCGACCCGTCCGCTCGACAGGCTGACGTCGATCCGAGCGAAGCTCGGATCGACGGTCGTGATCGCGGTCGGTCTCGCGCTCGCGATCAGCTACGTTCTGATCGGGTTCGCCCTTCGGAACTCGCCTCGCGGCTCCGAGGCGATCGACGCCCTGAGCCTCGCCCGGCGGGCGGCGATCGACCGCTTGGACTCGGTCCCGCCGGGAGCGATGGTGGTGATCCTTGACGCGGACGGGTCCACCGAGGTCCGTGGGACGGACCTCGGTGAGTTGCCCCGCCTGCAGGTGGATGCTCCGCGCTGGGGCGTGATCGGCGCGAACGTCTTCGCCACCGTCCCCACGAGCGACGGAGGCTCCGTGACGGCGTTGACGCGCTCGCCGTCGCGAGGATTCCTCGGACGTCTGTCCGCGACGACCGGCTTCCTTCAGAGCGTGTGGTGGCAGTTCCTCCTCGTCGGCGTGGTCGCCGCCACGATCTCGCTCGTCGTGGCACGCTTCTTCGCGAGAGGGATGACACGGCCTCTGCGAGACATGGCGTCGGCCGCCCGGATGATGGAGACGGGGGACTACTCGGTCCGAGTGCAGACCCGCAGCAGGGATGAGGTGGGGAAGCTCGCCGCCGCGTTCAACCGGATGAGCGGCGAGCTCGAGAACCTCGAGAAGAGCCGTCGCGACCTGGTGGCCAACGTCTCACACGAGCTGAAGACACCGATCACGGCGATCCGAGCGCATCTCGAGAACCTGCTCGACGGCGTGGAGCAGCCCGAGCGGGCGACGCTCGAAGTGATGCTCGCCCAGGTCGAGCGGTTGGGCCGGCTCGTCGATCAGCTCCTCGATCTCTCGAGGCTCGAGTCCGGCGAGATCCCGCTCCGGATCGAGGCGCTTCCCCTGCAACCGCTCGTCGACGACCTGATCTCCGAGATCGACGTCGCCCTTCCGGGCCGAGGGGTGCGGGTCGACAATCACGTGCCCAACGACCTGCCCGCCCTGTCCGTCGACAGGGAGCGGGTCCACCAGGTGTTGTTCAATCTCGTCGACAACGCGGTGCGATTCACACCCGACGGTGGTCACGTGACGGTCTCGGCTCGGCGCCGGAACGGCTCGGTGGAGGTGGTGGTGTCCGACACGGGGGCCGGTATCCCGCCGGAGCACCTGCCCAGGCTGTTCGAGCGCTTCTATCGGGCCGACCCCGCGCGCGCACGGGAAGACGGCGGGACCGGGATCGGCCTGGCGATCGCACGTTCGGTCGTCGAGGCGCACGGTGGCCAGATCAGGGCCGAGAGCGAACCGGGTCGCGGCAGCGTGTTCACGTTCGACCTCCCCTCTGCCGATGGGAGCGGCCCGTGAGATCGAGCACGACGACCATCACCGTCACTCCCCCGGAGCGATACGCCTACGTCGACCTCACCGACGAGCTCGGTCGCGCGATCAAGGATGCCGGCGTCACGGAGGGGGTCGCCGTCGCGTTCTGCGCCCACACGACGTGCGCGTTGCTGATCAACGAGTGGGAGGACGGGGCGCTGGAGGACTTCCGTCGGCATCTGATCGAGCTGGTGCCGCACGAGGGGACGTACTACCGCCACGACGACTTCGAGATCCGGACGCAGAACATGCATCCCGACGAGCGGAAGAACGGCCATGCCCACGTCAAGGCGATGCTGCTGTCAGCCACCTCGCACGCGATCCCCGTGCTCGGCGGGGAACCGTCGCTCGGGACATGGCAACGCCTGATCTTCTTCGAGATGGACGAGCCGAAGGATCGGACCGTCACCTTCCACGTGTTCGGCAGCTGAGAGACTGATGGTGATGATCCAGCGACGCGCGACGAGGCAGCTCCACGTGGGACGTGTCGCGGTGGGCGGTGACGCGCCGGTCTCGATCCAGTCGATGACCACCACCAAGACGGCTGACATCAACGCGACGCTGCAGCAGATCGCGTCGCTCGTCGCCGCGGGGGTGGACATCGTGCGCGTCGCCGTCCCGCACTGGGAGGACGCCAAGGCTCTGGAGGCGATCGCGGCCAAGTCCACGGTGCCGGTGATCGCCGACATCCACTTCCAATGGAAGTACGCGATCGCCGCGCTGGAGGCGGGGATCCAGGGGCTGCGGATCAACCCCGGCAACATCAAGTACGACGACAAGGTGCGCGTGATCGCGCGGGAGGCGAAGGCGAGGGGTGTGCCGATCCGGATCGGCGTGAACGCCGGCTCGCTCCACAAAGACCTGCTCGCGCGTTACGGCGCGCCCACGCCGGAGGCACTGGTCGAGTCGGCCATCTACGAGGCCCGGATCCTCGAGGACGAGGACTTCTTCGATATCAAGATCTCGGTCAAGCACTCGAACCCGCTCGTGATGATCGAGGCGTATCGCCAGCTCGCGGAGAAGTGCGACTACCCATTGCACCTCGGGGTCACCGAGGCCGGGCCGATGCCGATGGGAGGCGTGAAGAGCGCGGTCGGGATCGGGACGCTGCTCTCGGAAGGGATCGGCGACACGATCCGCGTCTCGCTGACGGACGATCCCGTGGAGGAGGTCAAGGTCGGCACGGCGATCCTGCAGTCGCTCGGGCTGCGGAAGCGCGGCCTGGATCTCGTGGCCTGCCCCTCGTGCGGCCGCGCCGAGGTCGACGTGCTCGGTCTCACGAAACAGGTGAACGAGGCGCTCGAGCGGGAGGGACTCAAGGCGCCGATCCGCGTCGCGGTCATGGGCTGCGTCGTGAACGGCCCCGGGGAGGCTCGCGAGGCCGACCTGGGGATCGCGGCGGGCAAGGGCCAGGGCTTCCTCGTCGTGAAGGGTGAGGTCATCGACAAGATCCCCGAGTCCGAGTTCGTTCCCCGTCTGATCGCCGAGGCCAAGAAGCTGGCGGCCTCCGCCGTCCCGTCCGACTGACCTCGCTCAACGGAACGCTCCGGCTGCCGATACCCCCGGAGTGAGGAAGACCTCGGGCTGTGTGCGGCCACTTTGGCCTTGGGGTCCGGTCCGTCGGCGTTGCCTGCCACCGCGGCCGACGTGCCCGGCACCTCGTGCGCGGTCTTCCCGGCCAACAACGTCTGGCGCATGGACATCCGGAAGCTCCCGGTGCATCCGAAGAGCGCGACGTGGAAGCGTGCGACCCACGCAGGGACGACGCGGCTGCACCCGGACTTCGGCCCACCTTCCCACGGGATCCCGTTCGACGTGGTGCCGTCGTCGCACGCGAAGGTCTCGATCGACTTCCGATACGACGAGGAGAGCGACCCCGGTCCGTACCCGTTCGGCGGCGACGTGCGGATCGAGGGCGGTTCGGACCGCCACGCGATCATGGTCGACGAAGGAACGTGCATGCTCTACGAACTGTTCGACGTCCGGCGGAACGGGGGGAACCCGACCGCCGGCAGCGGCGCGATCTTCGACCTGAGCTCGAACGCCCTCCGGCCGGCCGAGTGGACCAGCGCCGATGCCGCCGGACTCCCGATCTTCCCGGGCCTGGTTCGCTACGACGAGGTCTTCGGGCCGAACGCTGGGATCCACCATGCGCTGCGCTTCACCGTCGACTGCACGCGCCGGAGCTACGTCTGGCCGGTGCGACACCAGGCGGGCGTCGCGAACCCGGCGTGCCCGCCGATGGGCGCGAGGTTCCGGCTCAAGGCCGGGTACGACATGAGCGGCTACTCGCTGCGGGCTCAGATCGTGCTCGGCGCGATGAAGCGCTACGGGATGATCGTGGCGGACAACGGCAGCGACTGGTACTTCCAGGGAGCCGTCGATCCTCGGTGGACGTACTCGTTCGTCGACCAGCTCAAGCACGTGCCCGCGCGCGCGTTCGTCGCGGTCGACGCGTCCGCCTGCCGGGTCGCGGCGAACTCCGGCGCGTTCGCCTACGCGCCTAAGTGCCCGGGACCGTAGATCAGCCGGCGAGCGCCAGGAAGTTCTCGACGATCCGAGGTCCTTCCGGCGTGAGGATCGACTCCGGGTGGAACTGGACGCCGAACCGAGGCATCTCGCGGTGTTGCGTGGCCATCACGAGCCCGTCGTCGGTCCACGCAGTCAGCTCGAGCTCGGGTGGGAGGTCATCACGGATCACCACGAGGGAGTGGTACCGCCCCGCCTCGAACGGACTGGTGACGCCGTCCAGGATCCCGCGACCTTCGTGATGGACGAGCGACGCCTTCCCGTGGAACGGCGTGGTGCGGTCGACGGTGCCGCCGCTCGCGACGCCGAGCGCCTGATGACCGAGACACACGCCGAGAACGGGGGTGTCCCGGGGGAGCAGGTCGAGGAGCTCCGGGAAGCAACCCGCGTTCTTCGGGTGACCGGGTCCGGGGGATAGGACCACGGCGTCGGGCTCGTGGGCGACGGGGTCGCCCGCGGGCAGCTCGTCGGACTTCACGACCCCGGTGGCTCTCCCGAAACCCTCGATCAGCTGCACGAGGTTGTACGTGAAGCTGTCGTAGTGATCGACGACGAGGATCATCCGTCCGGCACCCTCTCCGCTCCGAGGGTACCCACGGCCGGCAGCAACGCCGCCGCTTTCGCCTTCGTCTCGACGAGCTCCGTCTCCGGGTCGGAGTCGGCCACCACGCCCGCGCCGGTCTGCACGTGCGCCTTGCCGCCGGCGACCACCGCCGTCCGGATCGTGATGCAGAAGTCGAGGTCTCCCGCGAACGTGAGGTAGCCGACCGCGCCGGCATACGGGCCCCGCGCGGTCGGCTCCCGCTCCGCGATCAGTTCCATCGCCCGGCGTTTGGGCGCACCAGTGACGGTCCCTGCCGGGAACGTCGCCGCCAGGGCGTCGAGCGGATGGCGGTCCTCCCGGAGGTCGCCCTCGACCGTCGAGACGATGTGCATCACCTGGGAGAACCGTTCGACCTCCATGAGTTCCGTCGGACGAACGCTGCCGGGAACGCATACGCGACCCAGGTCGTTGCGTGCGAGGTCCACGAGCATCGCGTGTTCCGCTTGCTCCTTGGGATCCGCGAGGAGCTCGTGCTCGAGCAATCGGTCTCGGACCTCCGTTCGACCCCGGGGTCGCGTGCCGGCGATCGGACGAGCGGACACCCGTCGTCCCTCCACTCGGACGAGCGGCTCCGGCGAGGAACCCGCCAGCTCCATGTCGAGCATGCGGAGGAAGAACATATACGGAGCCGGATTCGAGACGCGAAGCCGCCGATAGATCGGGAACCCACCTTCCTGCGCCTCGAACGACACCCTCCGAGACGGCACCCCCTGATAGATGTCCCCCGCCAAGATGTGGTCCTTGAACGAGGAGACGATCTGGCGGTACTCGTCATCGGGCATGTTCGGTTCACCGGCTCCCGCGGATCCGTCGCCGTTCATCGTGGCGAGGGACGGCGTCACGGCCGTCGCGATCCGGCCCGCCAGCTCCTCCAGAGCCTCCACGCCGCCGTCGTAGCCGCCGGCGGGCACGTGCGCGACGAGGATGAGCCGCTGCCGCCAGTGGTCGAAGACCACCGCGCGATCGATCGCGAGGAGCCCGATCGGCGGGCAGGGGGCCTCCTCGGGGTGGGGTGCCGGATGGCCGTCGAGCAGCCCGGCGGCCTCGTAGGCGAGGTATCCCATCAGCCCGCCGGTGAGCGGCGGGAGGTCGGGCAAGCGCGGTCCGCGGATCGAACGCGCGGCGGTGACCAGCGCTTCCCGAGCCGATCCCCGGTTCGAGATCGCGAGGGGCAGGTCCCGAACCGCGTCCTGGATCCGGAGGCCGGCTCCGTCCAGGATCAGCGTCGCCGCCGGGTCGCCCCCGACGAAGGAGTAGCGACCCCAGCGCTCGGAGCGCTCCACCGATTCCAACAGGATCCCCGGTCCTGCATCCGCCACGGTGGGGAACAGACCCACCGGCGTCGATACGTCGGCAAGCAGCTCGGCCCACATGGGGACGAGCGCCCATTCGCGCGCGAGGGCCTCGAACCCGTTCCGGTCCGGCCGGATCGCGAGCGCGAGGGAAGACGACTTCTCGTCGCTGTTCTTGGGAGACGATCTCTCGTCGCGCTTCTCGGAAGACATGTCCTGTCCTGTCATGAAAGGAGCCCCGGATCTCCGGGGCTCGTCGCGTTCGTGTGAAGAGGGATCAGCGCGGCGGATGCCCTAGGCTCATCGAGCCCTTCGGCCACGCCCAGTCGTGGTTCGCCGCCGTCATCATGGATGGATGGTGGCATTCCCGTTCCCGCCGAGTCAACGGCCTGTTACCTTTGGCGTCTCATGCGGCGGGAGGGCGCCGCACCGCTCCTATGGAGGATGCATCGATGCGTCGTCGTCTCACTTGGGGACTCACAGCTGTCATCGCAGTGCTCGCGATGCCGATGCCGGCGCATTCCGAGACCGGGATCGATGCCTCGCCCAAGACGCATGTCGCGGGGATCGACAGCGCTTCCGACCCTGGTGGACCCAGGTCGACCGAGGTGCCGAGGCTCGTTCGCGCGGGCAGCGACCTGCGGGCGATCCCGGCGGGTTCGCAGCCGGCGACGCCGGGGGAGAGCGGGGGGATCCTCGCACCGACCGTCCTGCCTCCGACGTTCGACGGCGTGCCCGACCTCGCGGACGTGTCGCCCGGAGACCCGACGGGTGCCCTCGGGCTCACTCACCACCTGGCGGCCGTGAACGTCCACATGGCGTTCTACGACCGTGCGGGGCTCGAGGTCGATCCTCCCCGTCGTCTTCGTTCCCTCGACGACCAGCTGCCAGCGGGGGTGCGCGACTTCGATCCCAAGGTGGTCTACGACGCGTACCGACAGCATTTCCTCCTGGTGTTCGCCTCGGCGAGCAACACCCGGAGTTTCCTCTCCCTCGTGGTGATCCCGGAGGGATCGGAGGCGGTCACGGCGGACTGGTGCGTGCTCCACATGTCGGGCGACCAGGTTCGAAACAACGGGAAGCAACTCGCCGACTACCCGATGCTCGGGTTCACCGAGGACCGGGTGACGCTCACCACCAACCAATTCGACTACTCCGACGCGCCGTTCGCGGGAGGCTTCCAGTACGTGCAGGTCGTCTCCATGCGCAAGGCACAGCTCTACGACTGCTCGGTCCCCGTAGTCCCGATCAAGGTCTTCAGCCGGACCCAGACGAGGGATCCGGACGGCTCCCGAGCGTTCACGATCGTGCCCACCGTCTCGACCGGCGGCGCCCCCACCACCCAGTACATGACGTCGCTCGATTTCAACGGCTCGACGGGCAAACTGATCCTGTGGCGGCTGAAGGCTGTTGATGGCGTCCTGAAGCTGTCGAAGGTTTCACTCGGCGGAGGCGGGATGGCCTATCCGCCGTGGGGGCGGCAGTGCGGGAACACGACAGGTCTCAACTCGAAATGGGACACGGGTGACCTTCGGCTGACCTCGTCGTTCTTGGATAGCGCGCTCGGGCGGCTCTACACGACCACCGCGATGACGGGGAACATCGGGGGCGGCGCCGTGGAGTCGGTGGTCCGATGGTGGGAGGTCGATCCGTCCTCGGTCCTGGCCAACTCCGACGTGACCCGGAAGGGGCGCGTAGGCGTCGCCGGTCGCGACGTGGCATGGCCCTCGATCGCGACCGACGGCGATGGGAAGGTCTGGGTCAACTACGCGCGCGCGGGCGCACCCGAATGCCTCGCCGCCTACGCCGGTGTGGTCCAGCCGGGCGCCACGAGTTCCTCATCCATCCTCATCCAGGCGGGCTTCGGGCGGTACGAGTACGGCCCCGGCGTCGAGCGGTGGGGTGACTACACCGCCATCTCGAGAGATCCGCTGGATCCGAGCACGATGGCGGCGTACGGGGCGTACCCGATCGACGACGGCGAGGGGGGAACCGCGACCGACCTCTGGCAACAGGTGATCGCCACCCTGACCGACGTCTAGAGCCGGCGGGGACCAGCCCGCCGGTATCCTTGTCCGTTCCATGCGGGTATCGAAGCTGTTCGCGCGCACGCTGCGGGAGGATCCGGCGGAGGCCGAGGTCCCGTCCCACCGGTTGCTGCTGCGCGCCGCCTTCATCCGGAAGGTGGCGGCGGGGATCTACACCTCGATGCCGCTCGGGTTCCGAACGATGAACAAGATCGAACGGATCGTGCGCGAGGAGATGAACTCGTCCGGAGCGCAGGAGCTCCGCATGCCGATCGTCCTGCCCGCCGAGCCGTGGAAGCTCACCGGCCGTTGGCAGGCGTACGGGGATCAGATCTTCCGCCTGCAGGACCGGCATGGTCGAGAGTTCCTCTTGGGTCCGACCCAGGAGGAGGTCGTCGCTCCGCTCGTCCAGCAGGAGTTCCCGTCGTATCGGGATCTGCCCGTCAACGTCTACCAGGTGGAATGGAAGTACCGCGATGAGTTTCGTCCTCGGTACGGACTCCTCCGTGCGCGAGAGTTCCTGATGAAGGATGCCTACACCTTCGACCGCGACGAGGAGGGGATGCGCGAGTCCTACCGCGTGATGTACGAGGCGTACCAGCGCGTGTTCGACCGCCTCGGGCTGAACTATGTGATCGTCGAGGCGGACCCGGGAACGATCGGCGGCGGCATCAACCACGAGTTCATGGCGCTGGCCGATGTCGGTGAAGATCTGTTCGTCCGCTGCGAGAACGGTGACTACCTCGCGGACACCGAGGCCGCCACCCCACGCGCACCGAACCCCGCACCCGACGGCGATCCAGCGCCACTCACCGAGGTCGAGACACCGGGAGCGGTGACGATCGACCTGATGGCGGAGCAGATGGGTGTCGCGGCCGAAGCCACGATGAAGTGCATCCTGTTCGACGTCGAGGGCCGCACGGTGGCCGTCCTGGTACCCGGCGATCGTGAGGTGGGAGAAGAGAAGCTCGCCCGTTTGCACTTCCCCGAGCGGGTGCGCCGCTTCGAGGACGAGGATTTCGCGCGGAGCGACTTCGCCAAAGGCTTCGTGGGCCCACAGGGTTTCGGTCCCGAGGTGACGATCTTCGCGGACCACTCGGTCCGTGGGCGGCCGGATTGGGCCACCGGCGCCAATCGTCCCGACGTCCACGTCACCGGCGCCACGCTCGATCGAGACTTCCGCGTCGATCGTTGGGAGGACCTGGTGCAGATCCGGGACGGCGACCGCTGTCCGATCGACGGCGCACGGCTTGAGATCGGACGATCGATCGTGGTCGGTCACATCTACCAGCTCGGTACCTATTACTCCGAGCCTCTGGGGGCGACCTACCAAGCCGAGGACGGCTCGCAGCGCCACTACGTGATGGGGTCCTACGGGATCGGGATCAGCCGGATCATGGCGGCGGTGGTGGAACAGCATCACGACGAGGCGGGCATCGTCTGGCCGAAGATCCTGGCCCCGTACGAGGTCGTCGTGATCATGGCGAACGCCGACACCCCGGCGGTCACCGAGGAGGCCGAGCGGATCCACCGGGAGCTCGGTGAGCGCGGGATCGAAGCCGTCCTCGACGACCGTGAGGAGCGGGCGGGTGTGAAGTTCGCCGACGCCGACCTGGTGGGCTACCCCGTGCAGGTGGTCGTCGGCTCGCGCGGCCTCCAGGGGGGCACGGTCGACCTCAAGGCTCGGGCCAGCGGGGAACGAACGAAGGCTCCCCTGGCCGAGGCCTCGCAGGCGGCCGCCGACGTGTTGGGCACCACCCTCTAGCGCAGCGCGTCTCCTCGGTTCCCGAGAGCCCTGTCTATACTGGCTGGTCGACGACGATCTGCACGGCCGGAAGTGGGCTCGCCGCCCACTTTCTTTTTCGAGGGGTGACATCGGCCCGAGGCGAGAGGAGGGGAACGTGGACGCGGAACCGCTGGTCAGACCCGTGATCGAGGGCGAAGGCCTCGAACTCGTCGACGTGACCTTCGGTCGCGAGAGTGGCCGCAGCATCCTCCGCCTCACGGTGGACAAAGAGGGTGGCGTCGACCTCGACACGATCTCCCAGATCTCCCAGAAGGTGTCCCGCCGGCTCGACCTCGAGGGGTTCGAGCCCGGTCCGTACGCTCTGGAGGTGACGACGCCCGGGATCGAACGACACTTGCGCCGGCCGCAGGATTTCCGCCGCGCCGTCGGGCAACGCGTTCGAGTGAGGACGGGCGAGGGCGTACTCGAGGGTGAGCTCCGCGCCGCCGAGGACGACGAGATCCGGATCGCTGCCCCCGATGACGAGCATCGCGTGGCGATCGGTGAGGTCGCCGCCGCGAAGACCGTCGTCGACTGGGACGCGGAGCTGAAGGGGCGTAAACGATGAACGCCGAGATGATCGCCGCATTGCGAGAGCTCGAGCGGGAGAAGGGCATCGCGTTCGAAACCATCCTGAGTGGGCTGGAAGAGGCGATGGCCTCGGCCTACAAGGCTCATTGGAAGCAAGAGCATCCCGAGGGTGACGACGAGTTCGTCGGGTTCCGCGCCGTGATCGACCCCGAGACGGGCGATCTCCGCATGTGGCAGCAGGAGCTCGAAGAGGTGGACACACCGCCGGTCGAGGGCAGTGACGAGCCGGGACTCGAGATGAAGGTCATCTCGGAGGCCGAGGTGGAGGTCACCGACGACTTCAAGGGAAGGATCGGCGCCCAGACGGCGAAGCAGGTGATCTTCCAGAAGCTCCGCGACGCGGAACGCGAGATGACCTACGAGGAGTTCGCGGGCCGCGAGGGGGACGTGGTCACCGGCATCGTGCAGCAGCAGGAACGCCGGTACACGCTCCTCGACCTCGGGAAGGTGGAGGCGTTGCTCCCGCAGGGCGAGCAGGTGCCGTCGGAGCCGCTGCGGCACGGCGAGCGCCTCAAGGCGTTCATCACGGAGGTCCGTCGGGGGACGAAGGGGCCACAGATCGTGGTCTCGCGAACGCATCCCGGCCTGCTGAAGGCGTTGTTCGCGCTCGAGGTGCCGGAGATCAACGAGGGGATCGTCGAGATCATGGCCGTGGCCCGTGAGCCCGGGCATCGCTCGAAGATCGCGGTCGCCTCGAACGAGCCCGCCGTGGACCCGGTCGGTGCGTGTGTCGGGCCGAAGGGCTCGCGAGTGCGCATGGTGGTGAACGAGCTGCGTGGGGAGAAGATCGACGTGGTCCCGTGGTCGGACGAGTCGGCGACGTTCGTCGCGAACGCGTTGCAGCCGGCGAAGGTCAAGGAGGTCACCGTGAACCCCGAGACCCAGACCGCCCTCGTGATCGTGCCCGACTACCAGCTCTCGCTGGCGATCGGCAGGGAGGGCCAGAACGCACGGCTGGCGGCCAGGCTCACCGGGTGGCGGATCGATATCAAGTCCGAGAGCCAGGCGGCGGAGCCGCCGGCGCCGGCGGTGGTCGCGCCGCCGGTGGTCGCCGAGGAGGTGCCGGCCGCCCCCGAAGAAGCGCCGGCCGCCCCCAGCGATGCGCAGGAAGAGACGGAGGAAGAGGTGGCCACGGGGGCCGGTGCCGAGCCCACGCCCGAGGAGGTCGAGCCCGTCGAGGCGGAGCCGGTCGCGACCGAGCCCGAGGCGGAGCCGGTCGCGGCCGAGGTGCCGGTCGAGGCCGCGCCAGCGGAGGCGCCCGCGGGGGAATGACGGGACGTGGCGCGCGAGTCGGAACGTTCGTGCGTCGGATGCCGGGAGCGCGCGGCGAAGGGTGAGCTCATGCGGGTCGCGCGCACGCCGGCAGGCGTGCGCGTCGACGCGATCGGTTCGGCGCCGGGGAGAGGTGCGTACGTCCACCGGGACCCGGCATGTGTGGCGGCGGCCCTGCACAAGGGCGCTTTCGCGAGCGCGCTGCGAACGGGTATGGCCGAAGAGGAACTCGCTAGGCTAAGGGATCAGATCGAGGAGGCGTTGCAGGCGACATGAGGATCCATGAGCTCGCAAGAGAGCTCGACGTCTCCAGCAAGGAGCTGCTGGAGACGCTCGAGAAGATGGGCGTGACGGGCAAGTCCGCCTCCTCCAGCGTGCCCGAAGACCTCGTCCCCCGGCTGCGAGCTTCGGGCGGCAAGGCGACGAAGGCCGCGAAGCCGCGCCAGGTGATGGAGCCGCCCCCGAAGCCGCGGGCGAAGCCGAAGCCCAAGCCGGCTGCGCCCAAGGCCGCCGCGGCGCCCGCTGCGGAGAAGGCGTCGCCCGAGGGGAACGGCGCCGCAGTCGCCCCTCCCGCTCCCACACCCGTGCCCGCCGCGACCGCGCCGAGGGTTCCCACCCCCGTTGCCGCGCCCGCTGCGACGGGTTCGGCCCCGATGTCATCGACACCGGCACCTGCGACGGCCCCTTCACCGGCTGCCCCGACACCGGCTGCCCCGACACCGTCCACGCCCACACCGTCTGCGCCCGCAGCGGCAGCGCCGCCTGAGGGCCTGGTACTGCAGGTGGTTCGAGGGTCCACCCCACAGCTCTTCGCCGAGAAGACCAACCGGTCCCCGGCCGACATCGTGAAGATCCTCTTCATGTCCGGCGAGATGGTCACCGCGACCACGTCGCTCTCCGATGAGGCACTTCAGACCCTCGGGTCGGAGCTCGGGTATCACGTGGAGGTCGTCGGCCTCGAAGACGAGCTTCAGGCCGAGGAGCGCGAACGCGAGGACGAGGTCGACGAGTCCAAGCTCGTGCCTCGCTCGCCGGTCGTCACGGTCATGGGTCATGTCGACCACGGCAAGACGAAGCTCCTCGACGCGATCCGGGTGACCGACGTGGTCGCCGGAGAGTTCGGCGGGATCACCCAGCACATCGGCGCCTACCAAGCCCATGTCAACGGACGTGAGATCACGTTCATCGACACGCCGGGCCACGAGGCCTTCACCGCGATGCGGGCGCGGGGCGCGCAGATCACCGACATCGCCGTGCTCGTGGTCGCCGCCGACGACGGCGTGATGCCACAGACGGTCGAAGCGCTCGACCACGCGAGAGCGGCGGGTGTGCCGGTGATCGTGGCGGTCAACAAGATCGACAAGGAAGAGGCCGACGCCAACCGCGTGCGAACCCAGATGGTGGAGCGAGGGCTCGTCCCCTCGGAATGGGGCGGGGACACCGAGTTCGTCGACGTCTCCGCGAAGACGAGCGCGAACCTCGAGGGGCTGCTCGAGACCGTGCTGATCGTGGCCGACCTCGCGGAGCTGAAGGGCGATCCCACGGGGCACGCCCGAGGAACAGTCCTCGAGGCGCACCTCGACAAGGGGCGCGGCCCGGTCGCCACGGTGCTGGTGCAGAAGGGAACGCTCGAGGTGGGCGATGCGCTCGTCTGCGGCACGACGTACTGCAAGGTGCGCGCGATGGTCGACGAGAACGGGCAGTCCGTCGACGTCGCCGGCCCGGCGAAGCCGGTCCAGGTGCTCGGTTGGAACGGCGTCCCGAACGTGGGTGACGAGCTCCGCGAGGTCGAGGACGAACGCGAGGCCCGGCACATCGCGGCCGAGCGGGAGTCCCGGGTCCGGTCCGCCGAGGTCGTGAACCAGCGGCCGGCATCGCTCCAGGAGCTGCTCAGGCGCCAGGAGCGCCAGGACATCCCGGAGCTGAACCTCGTGGTCAAGGCCGACGTCCAAGGCTCGCTCGGAGCCCTCACGGACGCGTTCCTGAAGCTGCCGCAGGACGAGGTCCGCGTGAGCCTCGTCCATTCGGGCGCCGGCGCGATCACCGAACACGACGTGGACCTGGCGAAGACGGCGAGCGCGATCGTCGTCGGGTTCAACGTCCGGCCCAACGCGAACGCCCGCGAGCTGGCCGAGCGGGAAGGTGTGGACATCAGGCTGTATCGCGTCATCTACGACGCGATCGACGACGTGAAGGCCGCGCTCTCCGGCATGCTCAAGCCCGAGGAGCGCGAGTCGATCCTCGGCGAGGCCGAGGTTCGCCAGACGTTCCGGGTGCCGAAGCTCGGAGTCATCGCGGGCTGCTACGTCACGAGAGGCACGATCCGCAGGAACTCGCAGGTGCGGCTGATCCGTGACGGCGTCGTGGTCTACGAGGGTCGGGTGGGCTCGCTCCGCCGGTTCAAGGACGACGTGGCCGAGGTCCGCGAGGGGTTCGAGTGCGGGATCGGGCTCGAGAACTTCCAGGACGTGAAGGAGGGCGACGTGATCGAGGCCTTCGAGGTCGAGGAGTTCGCTCGCCAGATCTCCTCCTGATGCTGATGGCCGCCCTTCGGCTCGATCTCCGGATCCCGGCGTGCGGATCGTTGAAGGAGAAGCGTCACGTGATCAAGGGTCTGACGGGTGGGATCCGGTCGACGTTCGAGGTCGCCGTCGCGGAGACCGGCTACCAGGACAAGTGGCAGCGGGCCGAGCTCGGGGTCGCCGCCGTGGCGTCGGAGGGATATCACCTCAAGAAGGTGATGCACTCGGTGGAACGATTCGTGGAGCGATGGGCCGAGGTGGAGATCATCGACAGCGACCTGACGCTCCATTCGCCGGACGACTGAGCGACGCGGGGGGATGACGTGCCACAGGGGGCCCGGAAAGCGCGAGTCGCGGAAGAGTTCCGCGAAGTGCTCGCGGAGGAGATCCAGCGGCTGAAGGATCCACGGATCGGCTTCGTCACGGTCACCGGGGTGCAGGTGACCGCGGACCTGAAGCGTGCCTGGGTGTCCTACACGGTGCTCGGGGACGACAAGCAGCAGCGGTCCACGGCCGCAGGGCTCCGCTCCGCCACCCCACATCTCCGGAAGGAGCTCGGTCGCCAGGTCAGGCTGAGGAGCCTGCCCGACCTCGAGTTCCAGGTGGACCAGACGCTCGCCCAGTACGACCGGATCGAGGAGATCATCGGCCGGCTCCATCGTGGGGAGACCCAAGATGAGTGAGCTCGAAGAGCTGAAGCGAGCCGCCGACACCCTGTCCAGCGCCGACGAGGTGGCGCTCGCCTGTCATATGAACCCGGACGCCGACGCGCTGGGGTCCATGCTCGGGCTCTCGAACCTCCTTCGCTCCCGAGGGGTCCGGACCGTCTGCTCCTACGGGAACGAGCCCCTGGACCTGCCCCGGTGGGCGACGCTCCTGCCGGGCATCGATCACGTCGTGCCGCCGAGCGCGTTCCCCCCGGAGCCGGCGGTGATGGCGACGTGCGACTGCGCGTCCTTCGATCGGCTCGGGGTGCTGGGAGAGCCGGCCACCCGGGCGCGCGAGCTCATCTGGATCGACCACCACCGTTCGAACGACGGCTACGGCACGGTCCGGCTGGTGGACCCCGACGCCTCCTCGACGTGCGAGATGGTCTTCCGCCTGATCGAGACGATGGGCGGCGACTTCGACCGTGACGTGGCCCTCTGCCTGTATGCCGGCCTGGTGACGGACACGGGGCGGTTCCAGTACCAGGCGACCACTCCCGAAACGCTCAGGGTCGCCGCTCGATTGCGCGAACACGACTTCGATCACGCAGAGCTCGTCCGAGCCATGTACGAGGACAACGACCCCGCGTTCCTCCGGCTCCTGGGCACGGCGCTTGGGCGCATGACCGAGGTGCGCGAGGCGAGCGTGGTGTGGACCTACATCACGCAGGCCGACCTCGCCGAGGCGGGCGTCGGACCCGGCGACACCGAGGACGTGATCGACGTGCTCCGGACCGCACGGGACGTCGACGTCGCCGCCGTCCTGAAACAACAGCGGGACGGTCGGTTCAAGGTGAGCGTCCGGTCTCGAGGGGCGCACGATCTTGCCGCCGTGGCGTCGTCGTTCGGCGGCGGCGGGCATCGGCTCGCGGCCGGGTACACGTCCGAACATGGTCCGGAGGGGACGATCGAGCGGCTCGTCGAGGCGCTCCGCCTGGCGTCGTGAGTCCTCCATGACTCTCACATGATTCCGGCGGAGGGCCTCCTTCTGGTCGACAAGCCGCTTGGGGTGACGTCGCATGACGTCGTCGACGTCGTGCGACGTGGACTCAGGACGAGGAAGGTCGGTCACGCCGGGACCCTCGACCCGATGGCGACCGGGCTGCTACTGATCGGGGTCGGCCGCGCCACCCGTCTGCTCCGATTCCTGGGTGGTCTGCCCAAGACCTACGAGGGAACGTTGCGGCTCGGCGTGGAGACGACGACGTTGGACGCCGACGGCGACGTCGTCCGCGAGACCGAGGTGGACGTCTCCGAGGCAGATGTCGCGGCGGCGATGCGGAGGCTCGTGGGGGAGTCGCTCCAGCGTCCGCCGGCGTACAGCGCGGTGAAGGTCGGCGGCCGGAAGCTCTACGAGGCCGCCCGAGAGGGCGAGCACCTCGAGGCCGAGCCACGCCCGATCCGGGTCGACGCCTTCGACCTCGTCTCTTTCGATGTCCCGGACGCGACGTTCCGCGTCACGTGCTCGGGCGGCACGTATGTGCGGGTGCTCGTGGCGGATGTCGGCGCGGCACTGTCGTGCGGCGCCCATCTCACCGCCCTCCGCCGGACCGCGATCGGTCCCTACGTGGTCGACGCGGCCGTCGCCCCGGACGGCGTCGGCGACCCGCTACCGATGGACGCGGCCGTAGGCCACCTCCCTCGTCTCGACCTCGATCCCGACGAGGCCGTCGCGGCCTCGCACGGGAGGCCGCTCGGTCCCGCCGACCTGACGGGTCCCTACGCCGTCTTCGGACCGGACGGCCACTTGATCGGTGTCTACGAGGACGACGGGCCGCGGGCCCGCCCGCAGGTCATCCTGGCCGCGGGCTGACCGGTACCCTCGATCGCCTATGGACATCGTCCGGGGCCTGCAGAGCCTCCCGCTTCCCGAAGGCCCGTCGGTCGTCACGATCGGGTTCTTCGACGGCGTCCATCTGGGCCATCAGGAAGTCATAGGCCGCACGGTCGAGGCCGCGAAGGAGCGGAACGCTAGGAGCGTCGGCGTGACGTTCGACCGGCATCCTCGCGAGATCCTCACGCCGGGCGAGGAGCCTCGTCTGCTCACGACCGTCGAGCGGAAGGCATCGTTGATCGAAGGGTGCGGGGTCGACGTGTTGGTCGTGCTCGAGTTCACGAAGGAGTTCTCGCAGATCCCGGCAGAGGACTTCGTCCGTGACGTGCTGATCGGCGGGCTGCACGCGGTGCACGCCCGGGTGGGCGCCAACTTCGCGTTCGGCCACCGCGCGGCCGGGAACGTGGGGACGCTTCGCGACGTGGGCGGGATGACCGCGGACGAGGTGGGACTGTTCACGATCGACGGCCGGGTCGTCTCGTCGTCCTCGATCCGAGAGGCCCTCGCCGCGGGCGATCTCGCGTGGCCTCGAACCGGGCTCGGACGGCGGTACGCCGTCGACGGCGAGGTGGTGTCCGGTGCGGGTCGCGGCAAGGGGCTTGGCTACCCGACGGCGAACCTCCGCACCTGGCCTCGGCTGCTGCTTCCGGGACAGGGGATCTACGCCGGGGTCGCGGAGCTCGAGGACGGGAGCCGGTTCATCGCGGCGATCGACGTCGGGACGAACCCGACGTTCGGCACGGAGCCGCTCCATGTCGAGGCGTTCCTCCTGGACTTCCCCGACGACGAGCTCCGAGGCGACACCCTCACGGTCGCGTTCTGGGAGCGGCTCCGCGACGAGATCAAGTTCGACGCTGTCGACGAGCTGGTCGAGGCGATCGCCGACGATGTCGAACGTACCCAGTCGCTCGTGAGGCTCGACGAGCCGGAGCGATGAGCTTCATCGTGGGGGCTGATGAGTACGACCGTTTCATGGGGCGATACTCGGCGCCCCTCGCCCCTACGTTCGCCGAGCTTGCAGCCGTGCATGCCGGTCAGCGAGCGCTCGATGTCGGCTGCGGACCCGGTTCGCTCACCGCCGAGCTGGTGAGGCGGTTGGGACCGGACGCCGTGTCGGCGGTCGATCCTTCCGAGCCCTTCGTCGCAGCAGCTCGGGAGCGTCACCCTGGGGTCAGCGTCCAACGTGCCGCGGCCGAGGAGCTGCCGTTCGAAGATCGAGTCTTCGACGCCGCCTTGGCGCAACTGGTCGTTCACTTCATGGCAGACCCCGTCGCAGGACTTCGCGAGATGGCTCGCGTGACGCGCGAGGACGGTGTCGTCGCGGCATGCGTGTGGGATCACGCCGGCGGCTGGGGACCACTCAGCGTGTTCTGGCAGGCGGCGCGCGACCTCGATCCTCGTGTCGAGGATGAGTCGTCCCTCGCGGGCGCGCGAGAGGGTCACCTCAGCCAGCTCTTCGAAGAAGCCGGTCTGCGGGAGATCGAGGACTGCGCTCTGTCCGTCAGCGTCGTGCATCCGACCTTCGAGGAGTGGTGGGACCCGTTCACCCGCGGCGTGGGCCCCGCCGGCGGTCACGCGGCCGGTCTCGACGCGGAACGGCAAGCCCGGCTGCGCGAACGCTGCCGCGAGCTGCTGCCTGCTCCACCGTTCACACTCACGGCCCTGGCATGGGCGGCGCGCGGTCTCGTCTAGCTCGTCTGGTCTTCGTCCACGTCGGAGGACGGGACGGTCCGAGAGGACCGTCTCGCGGAGCCAGATGTCCGATCTCGTTCGTTGAAGAGGCGCAGCGCGAGTCGGGCCATGAACGCGAGCGGGATCGTCAGGTTCGCGCGCTGAAGAAGGCCGTTGCCGGGCCGTACCACGTCGCCGAGGAACCACGCCGAGATGCCTGCGCTCGCGCCGGCAGCGCCGAGCGCGGGTCTCGCAAGGTCTCGGAACACTGGGTCCCGCGCGAGTCGCGGGGCGAGCGCCACCAAGCCGACCGTGCCGGCGACACCGCCGACGGCCGCGGCCGCGTCGTGCACGTCGTTCTCCCAGGTTTGCCCCTCGGGCTCGCCGGGGGCGGGGAAGTTCGACCGTCGATCTCGCCGGAAGAGACCGGCCACGATCGTGGCGAGGCCGGCGACCCCGATGAGGGTCGGACCCGCGCCCGTCCGTGGGCCGAGCCTCCGGTCCAACGCGGAGGCGAACGCCACGGTGCAGCCGCCGAGCGCGACGAACCCGGCCGTCATCACGGATGGGTCGTTCGCATCCTTCGCGGCCAAGCCACTGATGTGCTCGTGCCTGAACTGGTACTCATCCTGGCGGCGCTGCGCCACGAGCCAGGCGACCGTGAACGCAACAGGCCCGAGCACGCCGCACAGCGCTCCGAAGCGCCCTCTGCCCGCCATCGCGGCATCGTAGAGGGTTGCGATGCAGCATGAGGACGGTCCCGGACCCGGACGGTGCTGGTAGCCTTGACTTGCAACCATGACGCTGACCAAAGAATCGAAGAACGAGATCATCCAGGAGCATGCCCTCTCCAGCGGTGACACGGGATCTGCCGACGTGCAGGTCGGGGTGCTGACGCGGCGCATCGCCGAGCTCACCGAGCACCTCAAGACCCACAAGCAGGACCATGCCTCCCGGCGAGGTCTGCTGAAGATGGTGGGACGGCGGAGACGGCTCCTGGAGTACATCAAGCGTGAGGACATCGAACGCTACCGGGCACTCATCGCGAAGCTCGGGCTGCGCCGTTGACCGACAGCGTCAGGAGCCCCGAAGAGGAGTGATGCGAACGACCCACTGACCGGCCCGATGGGAGGCGGAGGAGCCCCATCACGGTCGGTTCTCAGTCGCGGACCCCCGGACGGCGCGCAGCGCCCAGAACCCTGCGCAGCGCCCAGCACCACACGCCGGAGGCCCACCACTGACAACCGGCCCGCCGCCTCCCGCAGCCGCGGCGCCACGAAGGCGCCGCCCACAACAGGAGGTACACGGCCTATGGCCACCAGCATGTCACGGCAGATCGGCACCAAGGATCTGCTTCTCGAGTCCGGCACGTTCGCCAAGCTCGCCGACGGCGCCGCCGTCGCTCGCTACGGCGACACGATGGTGCTCGCCACCTGCGTGAGCTCCAACCCCCGCGAGGGGATCGACTTCTTCCCGCTCACGATCGACGTCGAAGAGCGGATGTACGCCCGGGGGAAGATCCCCGGCAGCTTCTTCCGTCGCGAAGGACGTCCGTCCGAGACGGCGATCCTCACGGCGCGACTGATCGACCGTCCCCTGAGGCCCTCGTTCCGCGAGGGCTATCGGGACGAGGTCCAGGTCGTCATCACGGTTCTTTCGGTCGACATGGACAACGCGTACGACATCCCCGCGATGAACGCGGCGTCGCTCGCGGTCGGGATCGCGGGCCTGCCCTTCGACGGTCCGGTCGGCGCAGTGCGCCTCGGCCTGATCGGCGGTGAGTGGACCGTGAACCCCACGTTCTCCGAGCTCGACGAGGCGACCTTCGACATCGTCGTGGCCGGCTCGAAGAACGACCAGGGCGGGATCGACATCCTGATGATCGAGGGCGAGGCGCCCGACATGACCTGGCCGCTCCTGGCAGCAGGAGAGGGCGCGACCGCTCCCACCGAGGAGGTCGTCAGCCAGGGCATCGAGCGGGCGAAGGAGGTCATCGCCGAAGTCATCGAGTTCCAGGAGGAGTTCCTGGCGTCGGTCGGCGTGAAGCCGTCGGACTTCGAGCCTCACCCGTTGTACCAGCCCGATCTCTGGGAGGCGCTCGAGTCCTTCGCGAAGGACAAGGTCCTGACCGCGCTCGTGCCCGACAGGAAAGAGCGCGAGGCCAACATGTCGGCCCTCAAGGACGAGGCCAAGGCGCATCTGGCGCAGGTGCTGGGGGAGGAGACCTTCGCCCAGCGGAGCCAGGAGTTCTCACCTGCCTGGAAGTCGCTCGAGAAGAAGGTCATGCGCGGTCGCGTGATCGCGGACGGGGTCCGGCTGGACGGTCGCGGGGCGAGGGACATCCGCCCGCTCTCCGCTCACGTCGGGCTCTTGCCCCGGGCTCACGGATCGTCGCTGTTCGAGCGTGGAGACACCCAGGCCCTGAACGTCACGACCCTCGGGATGCTCCGGATGAACCAGATGATCGACACGCTCGATCTCGAGGACTCCAAGCGGTACATCCACCACTACAACTTCCCGCCGTTCTCCACCGGTGAGACGGGCCGCGTCGGCTCGCCTCGCCGCCGGGAGATCGGTCACGGGGCGCTGGCCGAACGAGCGCTCGTCCCCGTGATCCCCTCGGAGGAAGAGTTCCCGTACACGTTGCGACTGGTGTCCGACGTTCTGGCCTCGAACGGCTCGACGTCGATGGCCAGCGTGTGCGCGTCCACGCTCTCGCTGATGGACGCCGGTGTACCGATCAAGGCGCCGGTGGGCGGGATCGCGATGGGCATGATCGCCGAGGACGGCACCTACGTGACCCTGACGGACATCCTCGGTGCCGAGGACGCGCTGGGTGACATGGACTTCAAGGTCGCCGGCACGCGCGAGTTCGTCACCGCGATCCAGCTGGACATGAAGGTGAGCGGGATGCCGGCCGAGGTGCTCGCCGGAGCGTTGGAGCAGGCCCGCGAGGCTCGCTTCACGATCCTCGACGTGATGGAGGCGACGATCCCGGCCCCGCGTGATGCCGTCAACCCGATCGCGCCGCGGATCATCACGATCCAGATCCCGGTGGACAAGATCGGCGAGGTGATCGGACCGAAGGGCAAGCGGATCAACGAGATCATCGCGCAGACCGGCGCCGACATCGATATCCAAGATGACGGCACGGTGTTCATCGGCTCGCACGAAGGCGAGGGCGCCGATGACGCCGCCCGGATGATCGACGAGATCGCGAACCCCCGTCCCATCCTGCAGGGCGAGACCTACGACGGGACGGTCGTGAAGACGACCACGTTCGGTGCGTTCGTGAACCTCGTGCCCGGCCGAGACGGTCTCGTGCACATCTCGAAGCTGGGCAAGGGCAAGCGGCTGAACTCCGTGGAGGAGGCCGTGAGGGAAGGCGACAAGCTCACCGTCGTGGTCGAGGACGTCGACGCACAGGGCAAGATCAGCCTGAAGCCCGTCGGTCCGGAGTGGGACGTTCCCGAGGGCGAGCGGTCTTCCGGCGGTGAGGGTCGCGGGCCGCGCGAGCCCCGCGAGCCGCGAGAGAACCGCGAGTCGCGTGAGACCCGCGAGCCGAGGAACGGGGCCGATGGTGGGCCGCGGCGACACGGCCGACGGTTCCGCGACGCCGACAAGGGGTCGTCCAGCTAGCCGACCTCTGGAGGCGGATCAGTGGGGATCGAGCGAACCGAGTTCTCTTCGGGGTTGCGGGTGGTCACGGAGCGGATGCCTGGCGTCCGCTCCGTGTCGCTCGGCTTCTGGGTGCTCGCCGGATCCCGCGACGAGCCGCCGGCCATCAGCGGCTCGAGCCACTTCCTCGAACACCTGCTGTTCAAGGGAACCAAGGAAAGGACGGCGCGCGCCATCGCGGAGAACTTCGATGCGGTCGGCGGGGACGTGAACGCCTTCACGTCCAAGGAGTACACGTGCTACTACGCGCGGGTCCTCGACCGAGACATCGAGCTCGCGGTGGACCACCTCGCCGACATGTTCCAGCACTCGGTGCTGCGATCGGCGGACCTCGATGCCGAACGGCAGGTGATCCTCGAGGAGATCAACATGCACGAGGACTCGCCGGAGGAGGTCGTGCACGATCTCTTCACCGAGGCGCTGTGGCCGAACCACCCGCTGGGCCGGCCCGTCCTCGGAACCAGCGAGACGATCCGTGCGGCCACGCGGGACAAGGTCCACCGGTTCTACCGGCGCCACTACGTGCCGGGCCGGCTCGTGGTGGCGGCCGCGGGCAGCCTCCGGCACGAGGAGGTGCTCGACATGCTGCGGAACCGCATGGACACGGGCCGTATCACCGGCACCGGCGATCCGCAGGGGTGGAACCTCCGTGCGAGCCAGACCGCGCCCGAATCCTCCGCCAAGCCGCTGGTGAAGCGGCGGAAGACCGAGCAGGCGCACATCTGTCTCGGCACGAACGGCCTCCCGCGCAGCGATCCCGACCGGTTCGCCTTCCTCATCGTGAACGGCGCGCTCGGCACCGGGATGTCTTCGCGGCTGTTCCAGGAGATCCGGGAGAAGCGTGGACTCGTGTACTCGGTGTACAGCTATCACTCGCAGTACACGGAGGCGGGCCTCTTCTCGTGCTACGCGGGCACGACACCCGCTCGTGCGCGAGAGGTGATCGGGCTGCTCCGACGCGAGCTCGAAGATGTCGCGGGCGGGGGTCTGATGGCCGAGGAGTTCGAGCGCGCCAAGGGTCATGTGAAGGGCTCGATGGTGCTCTCACTCGAGGACCCCGGGAGCCGCATGTCGAGGATCGGGAAATCGGAGATCGGGCACGGCGAGATCCTCACGGTGAGCCAGGCGCTCAAGCGCGTGGAGGACGTCACCCTGAGCGACGCGCAGCAAGTGGCCAAGCGGGTACTGTCGCGGCCGATGACGCTCACGGTGCTCGGGCCCTTCGCGAAACGCGACCTCGCCGACGTGATGGTGTGATCCGCGTCGGCGTGATCGGCGCCACCGGGCGTGTCGGCGCCGAGGTGTGTCGCGCCGTGTACGCCGAGGAAGACATGGAGCTCGTCGCCGGGATCTCCCGCTCGAAGGAGGGCGAGAAGGCGTCCGAGACACTCGGCCTCCAGAACTCGGACCTGGTGCTCGCGGAGAACCTCGACTCGTTCCTCGAAGCGGGCGTCGAGGTCGCAGTCGATTTCACGAGCGCCGAGTTCGCTCCGGAGCACATCGGGTGGGCGATCGAGCACAGTGTGCACGTCGTCGTCGGCACCACCGGGTTCGACCTCGATGACGCCTGGCGAGAGGCGCCGGTCGGCGTCTTCGTCGCCCCGAACTTCGCGATCGGCGCGGCCTTGATGCAGCGGTTCGCCGCCCAGGCCGCGCGGTACCTGCCGGCGGTGGAGATCGTCGAGCTCCATCACGACGGGAAGGCGGACGCTCCGTCGGGGACGGCGGCCGCGACGGCGGACGCCGTCGCGGCGACCCGCCCCGAGGGGTGGAGCGGGCCGTCCTCCGAGTCCCTCCCCGGCGTCCGTGGCGGCGAACGAGCCGGCATCCGGATCCACTCGATCCGGCTGCCCGGCCTCGTGGCGCATCAGGAGGTCATCTTCGGCGGCCAGGGCCAGACGCTCACGGTCCGGCACGACTCCACTGATCGAACGTCGTTCGTGCCGGGGGTGCTGATGGCTATCCGGTGGGTGCCGACACATCCGGGTCTGACGGTGGGACTGGACGCGATCCTGGACGCGTGAGCGCGGTCAGAAGGAGCCGGCCGAGCCGCTAGTCTCCCCTGGCCATGGACATCGAGGTCCGCACTATCACGGAGGACGAACGGGTCGATTGGATCCGGGCGACCGATACGGCGTTCAGCTCGACCGCCAAGGACGACGAGATCGAGGCGTGGCTCCCGGTCATCGAGACCGATCGCTCCTTCGCGGCCGTCGACGGAAGCCGGATCGTGGGGACGTCCGCCGCGATCACCTTCCGGATGATGGTCCCGGGCGGAGCGAGGGTCCCCACGGCGGGTGTCACCATGGTTGGAGTGCATCCGACGCACCGACGTCGCGGGATCAACACCAAGATGATGACCGCGATCCTCGACCAGGCCGCGGACCGCGGAGAGCCGCTCGCCGCGCTCTTCGCATCCGAGGGAGCCATCTACGGACGCTTCGGCTACGGGCTCGCCGGACTCCTCGGGGAGGTCCAGGCAGAGTCCGCTCGCATGGGGTTCGTCCGCGGGTACGAGGCACGGGGACACGTGGAGCTCCTCCCCAAGGACGAAGCGATGCCGGTGATCGATCGTGTCTACGAGACCTCGATGCGCCCTGGCGGTGTCGAGAGGAACATCGCTCTGCGGGACCAGAACTTCGCGACCGTGGGCGAGGACAAGGATCGGCCGTGGATGTACGCGGTCCATCTCGATGAGGCCGAGGAGGCCGACGGATACGCCGTCTATTGGATGAAGCACGATTGGCCCCGGTCCGTCCCCGCTGGCACCATCACCGTGAAGGAGTGCGTGGCGTCCACCCCGTCCGGGTACGCCGACATCTGGCGCTACCTCTTCGACGTGGACCTCGTGGCCACGGTCGAAGCGTGGAACCGCCCCGCCGACGATCCGCTGCTCCACCTGGTGCGAGAGCCGCGTCGGCTGCGATTCGGCGTGGCCGACGGTCTGTGGGTACGGGTGATCGACGTCGTGGCCGCGCTCGAGGCTCGCCGTTACGCGGCGGACGGACGTGTCGTCTTCGGGATCGTCGATCCCTTCCGGCCGGAGACCTCCGGGAACTACGAGCTGATCGCGAACGGGGGAGCGGGTAGGGCCGCCCGCACCGACGCCGACGCCGATCTCTCGGGGTCGGTGAACATCCTGGGTGCGACGTACCTCGGTGGCTCGAGCTTCCAGCAGCTGACGTGGGCGGGACAGGTCGTCGAGCAGTCGACGGGCGCGCTGGACCGCGCCGACAAGATGTTCGCCTCCACGCCCGCCCCGTGGTGCGTCGTCGACTTCTGACCTCACCCGCTCCCGGCGGCGATGCAGCCGACCCGCTCGCAGTTCATCCGTTACCTACGGTCGCCAAGCTGTCGGGAACCACCGCCAAGGTCACGATTCCGAAGAGCTACCTGACGCCCGCGTACTGGTGGGGCGTTGCGAGCCTCTGGGATGGACCGGCCCCATGCGGCAACGGGTGCGTCGACTTCGTGCCCAACACCTTCCCCGACGTCCTCCACGATCTCCTTCCTCCGGTCATCACGATGACCACGACGCCGCTTCGCGTCTGGGGGAGCTCGACGGATGCGAACTTCACCTTCCCGTTCCAGGTCTCGGACGCACATTCCCGGGGTCCAGACATGGACCCTACAGAGCCGCCCGGTCGGGGCCGTCCCATGGACGACCGTGGCCAGTGGCACGGGTGCAGGGTCGAAGAGCCCTGACATCACCGGCGTCGAGGGCACGAGGACCGACTATCGCGTGGTGGTGACCGACAAGCAGGGGAACAGGAGGATCAGTCCTTCTCGTCGCGTCTATATCCCCACCGATGGCGACAGCCTGGGCGCCGAGGCCGTCATCACTCCGGACCCCCCGACCGAAGATCCGGGCATCGACGCGTTCGGTGGGTCGTACACACAGATCGACACCCTGACTTACACATGGGCGCCTGGATCCGATTGCTTGTTCGAGATCATCGCCTCGAGTTCCGGGACCTGGCAGATACTCGTGAGCGCTGACGGAAATCCAACCGTGGTGCATGCAGATCTGATACCGGACGCGCCGAGGGCAACGGTGTACTCCGACAACTCTTGTGCGACGGTGTACGAGGTCTTCGTGTCGAACGCCAGCGGGCCGTTCCCACTCGATGCGATCCTGGGTGCGCCCTAGCGACTTGCGGGTTCGGCCCCCCCCACCCCCCCGCAGGGGAGGAAAA
>JBPCPX010000135.1:0-3953 GCA_050998695.1 Actinomycetota bacterium | reverse complement strand
TTCACGTAGCGGTGCCGGACGATCTCGTCCCCGCGGAGCTCCGAGTTCACCTCGGGGTGGGTGAGGAGCGCATCACAGGTCGCCCGGATCACGAACGGGAGGTACGTGAGGTTGACGCCGTGCTTGGCCTTGAACGCCTCTTTCACCCGCTCCCGCATCTTCACGAGGTGGTCGATGTTCACCTCGACCATCGTCCACGCGCGCGCGGAGGTCTCGAGCGAGCTGAGCATGTGCTGCCCGATCAGTTTGCGGATGTGTGAGATGGGCACGACCTCGTCGCCGGGACCCGCGACCGCCGGCTGGACGGGTGCGATCGTCGGCGTCGGCGCCTGCGGCGCCTGGGAAGGAGCGGGCGTCGGCACCTCCACCGGCGCGGGCGCTGCCGCCGGCGCGGGCGCTGCCGCCGGCGCCGCGCTGCCCGAGTCGATCGCCGCCATCACGTCCTGCTTGGTGATGCGTCCGCCGGTCCCCGAGCCCTCGATGCGCGAGAGGTCCAGGCCGTGCTCGTCCGCGAGCCGACGAACGAGGGGGGAGAGGATCTTCGACCTGGGTCCGCGGTCCGGCGGGGAACTGGCACCCGAGCCCGCGTCGGAAGGAGCGGGCTCCGGCGAGGTCGCGCTCGCGGCGGACGCCTCGGCTCCCTGGGGCGTCGCCGGCTCCACCGCGGGCATCTCGGCGGCCGAGCCCTCTGCGACGGCTGACGCGCTCTCGCCGGTAGCCGGCGCAGCTGTGGAAGGCGCCGAGGTTGCCTCAGAGGGGGGCTGGGTGCCCGCCGTTGTCCCGGAGGAGGCTTCCTCAGCAGCGGGCGCCGGCCCCTCGGAAGGGGCGGCCCCGGCGCCTGCGGTAGCAGCGGCGCCGTCACCATCACCGGCAACGGCCTCGGCGCCTTCCTCGGCGATCTCCGCGAGGTCGGTGCCGACGGGCACGGTCTGTCCCTCTTCGACCAGGATCTTGGAGACGGTGCCGTTGACGGGCGATGGGACCTCCGTGTCGACCTTGTCGGTGGAGATCTCGAAGAGCGACTCATCGCGCTCGATGCTCTCGCCCTCTTGCTTCAGCCATTTCAGGATCGTGCCTTCGACGATCGTCTCGCCGAGCTGGGGCATCTTGATCGTGGTCATCGGATCCTCCTCACCAGGCCGAGAGCTTCTGCACCTCTGCGACGATGTCGCCGACCCCGGGGAGATACGCGTCCTCGAGCGTCGGGGAGAAAGGCACGGGGACGTTGGGCGGCGACAGCCGGACGACGGGGGCGTCGAGGTGCTCGAACGCCTTCTCGGCGATCGTGGAGGCGACCTCGGCAGCGATCCCGACGAATCGGTAGGACTCCGAGAGCACGAGGGCGCGAGAGGTCTTCTCGATCGAGCGAAGGACGGTCTCCTCGTCCATCGGGTACACGGTGCGCAGATCGACGATCTCCACCGAGATCCCTTCGGCCTCCAGGGCCTGCGCGGCCTCGAGGGCGCGGTGGACCATCGCTCCGTAGGTGACGATCGAGACGTCGTCGCCCTCCCGCTTGACGTCGGCGACGCTGATCGGGATCAGGAAGTCGGGATCCTCGGGAACCTGCTCGCGGATCCGGCGGTAGATCCACTTGTGCTCCAGGAACATCACCGGGTTGTCGTCGCGGATCGCGGACTTCATCAGGCCCTTGGCGTCGGCCGGGAACGCCGGAGCGATGACCTTGATCCCGCCGGCGTGTGAGAACCACGGCTCCGGGTTGATCGAGTGGAACGAGGATGCGCGGACCATGCCGCCGGAAGGACCGCGGAGCACCACCGGGAGCGGAACCCCGCTCCGGTAGTGGACCCGCGCGAGGGCGGTCGAGATCATGTCGAACCCGCTCGACATGAAGTCGGCGTACTGGAACTCGGCGATCGGTCGGAAACCCTCCATGGCCGAGCCGATAGCCATCCCGACGATCGTCTCCTCGGCGATCGGCGTGTCCATCACCCGGTCGCCACCGAACCGGTCGAAGAACCCCTCGGTGACCTTGAACGCGCCGCCGTAGGCGCCGATGTCCTCGCCCATCATGTACACGCGCTCGTCGCGCTCCATCTCTTCCCAGAGCGCTTCGGCGATCGCCACGAGGTAGGTGGCCTGGCCGTCCTCGGTCCGCTTGCCCCGAGGCTCCGCGCCGTGACCGGCGGCACCCGCTTGCAGTTCATCCGGCGGGGTGGCCTTGGTCTGAGACATCAGGAGGCCTCCGTCCCGCCGCCGCGGCCGGGCTCGCTCGTCCAGTAGCCGTCCTCGACCCACAGGCCCTTCGCGTGATCCTCCGGCTCGGGGAACGGCGACGCCTGGGCGAACTCGTAGCCCTCGTCGAACTCCTTCTCGATCCTAGCCTGGAGGTCCGCGACGTCCTGCTCGGTGACGACGCCTTCGGAGAGGAGGTGTTGCTCGAAGTTCTTGACCGGGTCCTTGTCCTTCATGTAGTGCTCGAGGAGCTCCTTGGGCACGTACTTCGCCGGGTCGTGGCCGGCGTGGCCCTTCCACCGGAGCGAGACCGATTCGATCAGCGAAGGGCCGCCGCCCGAGCGGGCGCGCTCCACTGCCTCACGCGCCGCCACCTCCACGGCCAGCACGTCGCCTCCGTCCACGCGTACACCGGGCATCCCGTAGGCGGCGGCGCGCTCGGCGATCGTCGGCACGGGGAACTCGAGCTCGTTCGGGGTGGAGTAGGCGTAGAGGTTGTTGTTGACCACCCAGACGACGGGCAGCTTCGCGATCGCCGACATGTTGAGCGACTCATGCCAGCGCCCGTTGGAGGTGGAGCCGTCGCCGCAGATCGCCAGGGCGACGTTCGGCTCACCACGGCGCTTGTACGCGAGTGCGGCGCCGCACGCCACGGGGTAGGCGATCGGCAGGTGCGACATGACGGTCCACGTCTTGTTCCCGTACCAGTCGCCGATGTGGCTGTTCCCGTCTCGCCCGCGCGTGTAGCCGTCGATCCGCCCCCAGAACTGCGCCATGATCCGCTTCAGGTCGAGCCCCTTCGCGATCTGCGCGGAGAGGTCGCGATGCGTGGGGAAGAGCGAGTCCTCGGGCCGGAGCGGCAGCACGACACCGATGTGCGTTCCCTCCTGTCCGCGCCCGGAGTAGATCGCGCCCGGGAGGCGACCCTGGCGGTACAACGCCTCCATCCGCTCGTCGAAGTACCGGCAGAGCTTCAGGAGATACAGGGCTCGTTCCAGCTCGTCGTCGGGGAGTCGCCGACCGGTCTTCTGCTGTTCGTCCTGCCGGGTCTCGGTCGTCGCCACTCGGCTCCTCAGGCTGTGTGCAGGGGCTTGCCGGCCAAGGCGAGATGCGCCTCGCCGATCCCCTCGGACAGGGACGGGTGGGGATGCATGAGTGCGGCGACCTCCGCCGGCACGGCCTCCCAGTTCGTGATGAGCATCGCTTCCGCGATCAGGTCCGTGACGTGAGGACCGATCATGTGGACGCCCAGGACGGGCCCTCCTCCCTGATCGCTCACCACCTTGACGAAGCCTCCTTCGCCGAGGATGTTCGCCTTGCCGATCCCCCTGAAGTCCAGCTGCTCCGTCGCCAGCTTGTGGCCCTGGTCCTTGGCCTGGGTGGCGGTGAGGCCGACGCTCGCGATCTCGGGGGTGCAGTACGTGACGCGTGGGATGTTGACGTAGTCGATGTCCGGCACGGTCTCGCCGGCGATCCGTTCGGCGACCGCGTAGCCCTCGGTGAACGCGACGTGCGCCAGCTGGAGAGGGGTCGCCGCCACGTCTCCGACCGCCCACACGTGCTCCACGTTCGTGCGCAGCTGACCGTCGACGTTCACGAAACCCTTCTCGTGGACCGAGACCCCGGCCTCCTCGAGGCCGAGCCCCTCGGTCACCGGACCGCGCCCGATCGCGACCAGGCACACGTCGGCGGTGACCTTGTTCGATTCGCCCTCCGCCTCGAACATGATGTCGACGGCCTCGCCCGTGTCGGTGACG
>JBPCPX010000088.1:0-3553 GCA_050998695.1 Actinomycetota bacterium | reverse complement strand
GCGGGGAGCCCCATGTGGAGATCTTTCTTCGGGGGGCCTCGCCCCAGACCGCCAGCTCCTAGGCCCCGTCCTCTCCTCCGCGACCCTCCTGAGGGGGAGGGGAGCGGCGACAGCGAAGGCAAGGACGGGGAACACAGCCAGGGCCCGAACCTCGCGGCCCACGGGCGATGGACGGTCCCATCAGCTATGTCCGCCGTTCGACTCATGCACCCTCGCGTCCACCCTAATGGGCGCGTGGATCCCGAACCTAGGACTGAACGACTGTTCAGGGGTGCCGGTACACTCCGCGCCCATGAGGATCCTGGTGGTGGGTTCGGGGGGCGTCGGATCGGCGCTGGCACCGATCGCCGCTCGACGCGAGTTCTACGAGCACATCGTCTTCGCCGACCACGACGAGGGCCGTGCCCGAAGCGTCGTCGATCGCTACGGCGACGGCCGCTTCTCGGCCGCGCGAGTGGATGCGAGCGACGCGGCGGCCGTCGCCGAGCTCGCTCGCTCCACTCGGTCCCACGCGATCTTGAACGCAGTGGACCCGCGATTCGTGATGCCGATCTTCGAGGGCGCGTTCGAAGCCGGAGCCACCTACCTCGACATGGCGATGTCCCTTTCGAAGCCTCACCCAGAGAAGCCGAACGAGCTTCCCGGGGTGAAGCTGGGTGACGATCAGTTCGCCGTGGCCGACCGCTGGAAGGAGCGCGGTCTCCTCGCGCTGGCAGGCGTCGGGGTCGAGCCCGGCATGTCGGACGTGTTCGCGCGACACGCCGCGGACGAACTGTTCGAGACGATCGACGAGATCGGGGTCCGAGACGGCGCGAACCTCGAGGTCGAGGGCTACGAGTTCGCGCCGAGCTTCTCGATCTGGACCACGATCGAGGAGTGCCTGAACCCTCCGGTGATCTGGGAGAAGGATCGAGGGTGGTTCACGACCGCTCCGTTCAGCGAGCCCGAGGTCTTCACGTTCCCGGAGGGGATCGGGCCGATCGAGTGCGTGAACGTCGAGCACGAAGAGGTCCTGCTGGTGCCTCGGTGGATCGACTGTCGCCGGGTGACCTTCAAGTACGGCCTGGGCGACGAGTTCATCGACGTGCTGAAGACGCTCCGCAAGCTCGGGCTGGACCGGACGGAGAAGCTCCGGGTGAACGGGATGGACGTGTCGCCGCGAGACGTGGTGGCGGCCGCGCTCCCTGATCCGATGACCCTCGGAGACAAGATGACCGGCAAGACCTGCGCGGGCACGTGGGTGACCGGGACCGACGCGCAGGGCCGGCCGCGGGAGGTCTACCTGTATCACGTCGTCGACAACGAGGAGACGTGGTCGCGGGACGGCGCACAGGCGGTCGTGTGGCAGACGGCCATCAACCCGGTGGTCGCGCTGGAGCTGCTCGCGACCGGCGCCTGGTCGGGCACCGGCGTGCTCGGTCCGGAGGCCTTCGCGGCCCGCCCCTTCCTCGACCTGCTCCGTGAGCACGGATCCCCCTGGGGGATGGAGGAACGTCCGGCAAGCTCCTAGCTCCGCCGAGATCCCTCGCTCCGCCTGCCTACAGGGCCCTGCCCGTCGTACCGATGCGAAAGGGAGCGGCCAACGGGTGGTCGCCATCAGTGCGTGGAGGACGACGTGGCGGCGATCCTGGCCATCGAGGACGACTGGACCGTGAGAACCGTCCTCGAGCACACCCTGACCTCGGCCGGGCACGACGTGGACGTGGCCAACGGGGTCACCGACGGCCGACGCTCCCTCGCGGAGGGGCGCTACGACATGGTCCTGCTGGATCTGAACCTCCCCGATGGCAACGGTCTCGATCTCCTCCGCGACATCCGGAGGGATCACGGCGCCGGTTTCCCTGTCCTCGTCCTGTCCGGGCTGCGGCAGGAGGAGGCGGTCGTCCGGGGACTGGAGCTGGGCGCCGACGACTACGTCACGAAGCCGTTCAGCCCGCCGGAGCTCCTGGCGCGCGTGCGTCGGTGTCTCGGGAGGTAACCCGTGTGGCGGCGATACGGTGACGTCACGTTCGCCGCGATCTTCGCGGTCGCGATCTCACTCGAAGCCATCCCGCTGGGATATCTGACCTGGACCCTCGCCGGCGGCGTCTTCGGACGTTCAGGTGGTGCCCGGCTCGGGAGCATCCTCCTCGGCGTCGTCGGATCGACGGCCGCTGCACTGGTCCTCCTAGCTACCTACGTGCTGGCGTACCAGCAGGTGAGCTCCCGGCATGAACGGGTGCAAGGGGAACGACGCCAAGCGTGGGTGACGAGGTGGCTCCGCGTTCTCGCCGGAGCCGAGCCCGGCCCTTCGGGGACCCTGGAGCGCGAAGCGGTCGAAGCACTCCTCGCTCTCCGAGAGACGATGCGCGGATCGGAGTCCTCGCGCGTGGCCGAGCTGCTCGAGCGCCACGGGGCCGTCGTGGGGCTCGAACGGAGCGCCGAGCACGGCCGTCTCGGCGGGCGGCTCGATGCGATCGTGGCGCTCTCCAACGCTCGGATCCCGTCGGCGCTCCTCACCCTCGTGAACGGGGTGTACGACTCCAACCAGCTCATCAGCGTCGCGTCCGCACGTGGCGCGGCCCGGACCCTCGCGCGGGTCGAGGACATCATCGATAGGGACCGCGGGGCGGCGGCGCTCGCGCGAGCGATGGAGGCTCAGGAGCTGCCCTACGGGATCGTCGAAGAGGTGGTGGCCCTCGCAGAGGACGCGGCGACGTCGCTCATCGACGCCCTCCTGTTGCACGATCGGCCGCGAGCTCCGACGGTCCGGGCGGCGATCGACGGCGTCGGCCGGCTGAAGCTCCTGATCTTCGCCGAAGAGGTCGTCCGCTTCCTGAACGACCCCGACGATGAGGTCCGCGCCGCTGCGCTCCGAGCGGTGAGCGGACTGGGGTTCCTGCCGGAGTCCTCGCACGGGATGGTGATCTCCGCACTCACGGACGACGTCGACTTCATCCGGATCCATGCGGTCGCGGCAGCAGGTCTGCTGCCGCGACGGCAAGCCCTCGCGTTGCTGAACCATCGATTGGGAGACGGTTCGTGGTGGGTGCGCCGGGCGGCCGCGGATACCCTCGTGAGCCTCGGTCCGGCGGGGCTCGCACAGCTCGGGCGGGCTGCGCGTGAGCACCCGGATCGCTTCGCGAGGGACATGGCGGAGCAGGCGTTGCGGGACGACGTTCCCAACCTCGTGCAGGCGGTGGTGGGATGAGCCTCTTGGAGACCGCACTCACCATCTTCGAGGTTTCCGCGATCGTGTACTTCGCGGTCCTCTGCCTGCTCTATGCGGCGTTCGCATTCATCGGGCTTCGCACGGTCATCGTCGACTCCCGCCAGATCTCGGACACGGAGCTCCGCGATCTCATGGAGCGAGACGTGTTCAAGCCGGTCTCGATCATCGTTCCCGCCTTCAACGAGGAGGGGAGCATCGTCGCCAGCGTGCGCTCTTTCATCCACCTGCACTACCCGAAGTTCGAGGTCGTCGTCGTTTCGGACGGTTCCACCGACGGGACGATGGACCTGCTGATCGAGGCGTTCGCGCTGGTGGAGGAACCACGCGTGTGGGCCCGCACGA
>JBPCPX010000060.1:0-11788 GCA_050998695.1 Actinomycetota bacterium | reverse complement strand
CCCGGCGTCCCGCCGAACACGTGTGGCCTGCCCTCGCGGAGGGCGACGACCAGCTCCGCGGCGTAGGCCCTCCGCATCCGAGACATCGAATACACGGCCGCCGCCGCGGCCGCGAGCCCGATGCCGTAGAGGACGCGCGGCGACACGGCGCGTTCGCCGATCAACGCGACGACCCCGGCGAGCACGGTGCCCACCTGCGTCGGTCCTCCGTACAGGAACGCCCGCATCCGGTCGCGGCGGTCGCCGGGCACCGTGTTGATCACGGCCTCCCAGGCGCTCGACGCGCCACCTTGGAGCCACACCACCTGGGCGAAACGGAAGGCGAGGAGGATCGCGAACGTCGAGGCGACGGTGAGCACCCCGAACGCGAGGAGGTACAGCACCGGCAGGACCATCATCACCGTGGGGACGCCGAGCTTCGAGAGCAGGCGGTTCATCACGAGGAGCGACAGGAGCAGGGTCACCGCGGTCGACACCGCGAAGAACAGGCCGAGGAACCCGGCCAGGTCCTCCGGCTGCGGGTAACGCTCGGCGACCGCACGCGAGAAGGGAAGATAGAGGGAGAAGAACAGGAGCGAGAACAGGATCGACCCCACCGACATCCAGCGGAGCAGCGGAGACCGAAGGGCGTAGCGGAGGCCCTCCCGCACCTCGGTCTTCATCTCGGTGATCGCGGAGGTGCGTCGTCCCCGTGGGGGAGGAACGGCCGTACCTGTCATCGCGACCAGCCGTCGGCCCAAGACGACGACGATCCCGAGCGTGCCCAGCCACACGAGGATCAGGTTGTCGGTCCCGAGCCAACCGGCGAGCGGCTTCGTGGCGAGGCCACCCACCACCTGGCCCAGCACGGCCGCGCCACCGATCAACGGGAAGAACCGCTTGGCCTGACGGGTGTCCGTGACCAGACCGGCGAGTCCCCAGACCGCGAGGCCGAGGAGGAACTCGGACGCACCTCGAAGCAGCCAGAGCGCCGGATAGATCCAGTCCGCTTGCGTCGCGAGCGCGGCTCGCGCCCCCGCGGCGATCAACGCGATCGACGCGGGGATCACGAGGAACGTCCGTCCTCGCCCGAGGCGCCCGAGCACCGCCGAGACCCCGAGGGTCGCGAGGAACATCGTCGCGCCGAGGAAGAGGTAGAGCACCGGCAGATCGTCGACGCCCCCGCGGGCGAAGAGGAGGGCGTCGATGCTGCTCGCGGCGATCGTCAGCCCGGCCGAGGCCGTCGCGGCCGCGGCTGCCGCGAGACCGACCGTCCTCCGTTCATCGGGCGCGAGGCCCAGCACCCGCTCCATCGTGTGGCCTATCGTGTCAGGCCGAGGGAAGCGAGGATCGACGATGCCGAAGGGTTCGGTCCCAGAAGACGAGTGGCGAGCATGCCTCATCGGTACGGCTCGACACATGGTCATGGCTCGAAGGACGTTCGGGCTCGTGCCGTCGAACCCGAGGTGCAAGTTCTGCAGTATCCCGTTCCGTGGCCCGGGCGGATTCGTGTTCCGACACCTCTCGGAGAAGTACGCGCCGTGGGACAAGAACCCGAACCTGTGCCGCCGTTGCGTGATCGGGCTGGGGTCCGCCGACGTGATGGGGGCAGAGGTCGACGTCTCGTTCCTGTTCGCGGATGTGCGACGCTCGAGCGATCTCGCGCGTCGTATGGGAACCCTGGAGTTCACGCATCTGATGCAGCGCTTCTACTCTGTCGCCACGCAGGTCCTATTCGATCACGAGGCCCTGCTCGACAAGTTCGTGGGGGACGAGGTCGTCGGGTTCTTCCTCCCCTTCATGGCGGGGGACGATCACCCGCGCGTGACCGTGGAGGCCGCTCAGGCGTTGTTCCGCGCGGCGGGCTACGGCTCGGCCGAGGGCCCCTGGATCCCGCTCGGTGCCGGGGTGCACACGGGGCCGACGTTCGTCGGCTACATCTCCCGCGGAGAGGCGAGCGAGTTCACGGCGCTGGGCGACACGATCAACGTCGCGGCGCACCTGGCCGCGCAGGCGCGGCCGGGCGAGATCCTGATCACCGAAGCGGTGGGGGCTTCGCTCCAAACCGAAGGTTTCGAGCGACGCCACCTCTCCCTGAAGGGCCACGAGCTGGACGCGCTCGTGATCTCCGTCGAGGCGCGCGGGCCGGCCTCGGCCGGCGCCGCGGATCCGCGGTAGGGCTCCGCTACATCACGTCCATGGTCTCGTACACGGTGAGTGAGGCGCCCCCTTGAAGCACGGGACATCCTTCCGCCAGATCCGTCGCCGTGTCGAGCGAGTCGGCCTGGATGATCGAATAGCCGGTGGCCGTGCCATCTCCGTCACGGATGGACCCATCGGCGCTGACCGTCTTGGCGGCTCCCGGGCTGAACGGGTTGCCGCCGTCTTTCAGAGCCGTCCCCAACCCCTCCATCCAGGTGTTCCAGGCCTGCATGACCGCGGCTTGCTCTTCCTCGGTCTCGGGCATGCCGCCACCGCTGTACAGCAGCAGGTAATCCGTCATCGGATCTCCCCTTCCCGGCTGCCTGGTGCAGCCAGGGGGGAATCATACCTGTTCGTAAGTGAACACTTACGGAATATCGCGGGTCCTTCTCGAGCCCGCCGGGGCCGCTCACGAGGGCGAACCTCAGGCCGACAGGCGTTCCGCGAGGTACTTCAGGCTGAGCGGATACCGGTACTCGATCGACATGTGGGTGGCGTCGAAGAGCTCGAAGAAGACGTCGGTCACGCCGATCGCCTCCAGCTCCCGACGGAAGGCCTCCGCTCCGAGGTCGAGGAAGTACTCGTCCCTCTTGCCGGCGTCGATGTAGATCGCTCGCATCGACCGGAGCGTGTCTGCGTGCTCCGGCACCATGCGCACCGGGTCGAGGGCAAGCCATCGTTCCCAGACGTCGGGGATGAGCCGACCGGTGGCGGTGTCGAACGGGAGCCGAACCGTGCCGTCCGGATCGGTCGAGTAGCACGCCGCCATGCACCAGTCGTTGAGGAGGTGGCCGTCGCTGTCCTTCGAGAGTGCCGGACGGCTCCGGAAGTCCGTCCAGAAGTTGTCGAACGAACCCGCGTACTCGTCGCGGAGAACGCGGGCCGTCTCCCGGAACTCCGGCAGGTAGCAGGTCTCGAACAGGGCGTCGCATGCGTGGGTGGCGAGTCCTCCCCACAGGTCGGGCCTGAGCATCGGCACGACCATGGCGCCGTACCCGCCGCTGGATTTCCCGCCGATCCCCCGGTGGTCTCGATCGGGGATCGTCCGGTAGCGCTCGTCGACGAACGGCACCACCTCGTCGCACAGGTACGTCAGGTAGTTCCCGGTGCCGGGTGAGTCCAAGAACTGGCTGCCGCCGAGCGATGTCCAGCAGTCGACCCACACGACGATCACCGGTGGGGCGTCTCCGCGCGCGAAGAGGTCGTCGGCGAGCTCCGGGAAGTTGCGCCGGAACGGTGAGCGGTTCCGCCACATGTCGAGCTGACCGGTGAGGCCCTGGATCGCGTAGACGGAGGGATAGCGCGCAGCCGGATCGTCGTCGTAGCCGGGTGGCACGTACACCCAGAGCGGCCGCTCGTGCGGATCTCCCAGGGGATTCCCGCGGAGCGCTCGGCTGTCGACCGTGTGCTCGTCGAAGCGCCCCTTCGGCTCGAACGACCATGGCTCCATGGCGTGTCCTCCATTCATGACGCAGCACGCCGACCGGCTCGCGCCAACCGGCATGGACGGCGTGCGGCAGGCTACTCGGTACGCTTCCTGTTCGATGCGCGTCGATACCGACCCCGAGCCGTTGCTGACCGAGCGCCTTCGACTCCGCCGGTCCGTCCCCGGGGACGCCGGCGCCATCTCCGGATATCGGAGCGATCCGGAGGTGAACCGCACGCAAGGGTGGGAGCGGACCGATCCGGAGAGCGTGCGGTCGGATATCGAGGAGATGGCGGGCCGGGCTCCCGGGCAGCCCGGCGGCTGGGTGCAGTTCTCCGTCGAAGAACGCGAGGGCGGCTCGCTCGTCGGGGATGTGGGCATCAGTCCCGCCGACGGCGAGGCGGGCGTGATCAAGGTCGGCTACACCATGTCGCCGGCCTTCCAGGGCCGCGGGTACGCGACCGAAGCGGTCGGGGCGCTGGTCGCCTACGCGTTCGACGCACTGGGAGCCGACGTGGTGCGCGCCTACGCCGATGCGGACAACACCCCTTCGATCCGCGTCGCGGAGAAGGTCGGGATGCGCCTGATGGAACGGTTCGAGCACCGCGAGGGGGACGAGGTCTGGTTCGGCGTCCGCTACGAACGGCGCCGCGAGGACGCGCCGGTGGCGTGAGCCTGTCGAACGGCGACATCGCCGAGCTCCTGTGGCTCGCGGGCGACGAGGAAACCGCTCATCGCCGGCGCGCCCTCCGGCGGGCGGCAGGCGCCGCCCGCTTCTGGTCCGAGGAGGCCCGCCACCTCGCCGACTCGGGGCGCTCGCTCACGGAACTGCACGCGGTCGGTCCCTGGCTCGCGGCGACGATCCACGGCTGGCTCGACGCGCCGCCCGAGATCGCAGAGCCCGACGAGACGCGCAGGGGATTCCTCACCATGGCCGACGCTCGCCGGGTGCTGGACGCGGAACCGGAGTGGGAGCGAACCCCCCATGCCGACCTCCAGGTGCACACGACCGACAGCGACGGCGGACTGCCGTTGCCGGAGATGGCGGCGTTCGCCCGCGGGCTCGGTCGACCCTTTATCGCGATCACCGATCACTCGAAGAGCCTCACGATCGCGAACGGGATGGACGAGGAACGTCTCGCGAGCCAGATCGTCCGGATCGGCGAGATGAACGCCGACCTGGCCGCGTCGGGAGATCCCTTCCGTGTGCTCCGTTCGATCGAGATGGACGTGTTCCCCGACGGCACGTGCGACATGGACCCGGAGGACCTGGCACCGCTCGATCTCGTGCTCGGTGCCTTCCACTCGAAGCTGCGGCTGCGCGAAGACCAGACGGAGCGCTACCTCGCCGCCCTGCGTGATCCCTCGGTCCACGTCCTCGCCCACCCGCAGGCGAGGATGTACGGACGTCGGGCCGGCCTCCGCGCCGACTGGTCCCGAGTCTTCGCCGAGGCCGCGGAGCGGGGCAAGGGGGTCGAACTGGACGCGACCCCGGCACGTCAGGATCTGAGCGTGCAGCTCGCACGGGTCGCCATGGCCGAGGGCGTCCGGTGGTTCTCGATCGGGAGCGACGCTCACAGCTCGTTCGAGCTGCAGTTCCTGCCGTTCGGGCTGGCGACGGCGGCGCTGGCGGGGATCCCGAGGGAGCGGATCTTGAACTATCGGACCGTCGGGGAGGTCGTCGCCTGGGCAGCGGAGCTCGGGACCCGCAGGTAGGAGGCCCTTGGAGGGCCCGATTTGACACCAGCTCGAACCGCGACGTATGGTTGGCAGTGAGAGACCGCTGGAGCCCTCGGGTTCCGGCGGTTTCTCACTTTCCGGGCTCTCTCGCGTCGACGTCCGAGTTGCGGCCTGAGCCTCCTGGGTGCTCGAACGGACACGGCTACCCTGCCGGGTGGGCGGGATCTCTGCCGGATCGTCCGGCGGACGAGAACGCCTGCGGCTCTTGTCATTTCGATCTCCTTCCTTCAAGTGTGCTCGGAGATCGGCCGACAACATCCCCAACAGGGTCGGGAGCGGGGTATCGTCCGCGCCACGACGGGGTCGGTCTGTTGATAGAGGGGGTGTACCCGTGGGGTGGGTCGCGAGACGCTGGAGGCATGTCGTCTTCGTCCTGTCTGCCTCGATGACTGCCGTCGTCATAGCCGCCGCCGCAGTGCCCGCAGTGGCCGGTCCTCGGGTGCCCGGCATCGACGTCTCCAAGTATCAAGGGAGGATCGAGTGGCCGGCGGTCGCCTCGTCGCCCGTTCGGTTCGCGATCTTGCGCGCCACGCTCGGGAACAGGTACCGGGACGAGCGGTACGCGCAGAACCTGGCGGGCGCGACCGCGAACGGCCTCGTCGTCGGGGCCTACCACTTCGCGAAGCCCACGCTCGGACTACGGGACGCGCGCGGCGAGGCCGACCACTTCCTGCGCGTCGCTCGAGTGGGGGAGGGAGATGTCCTGCCCGTCCTCGACATCGAGGAGACGGGAGGGCTCTCTCCCGAGCAGCTCCGGGTCTGGGCACAGGCGTGGCTCCACCGCGTGCATTCGCGGACGGGTGTCCGCGCCATGATCTACTCCGGCAACTACTTCTGGCGCGGGTTCATGCGGAACACGTCGTGGTTCGGGCAGCGTGGGCATCCGTTGTGGATCGCGCACTGGAACGTGGGCGCCCCCGACATCCCCGGTGACCGGTGGGCGAACAACGGATACACGGTGTGGCAGTGGTCGGCCACGGGGAGCATCCCGGGCATCAAGGGCCCCGTCGACCGAGACTGGGTGAACGGGGATCTGACTCGAGGGACGATCGCCTCGCTCCTCGTCTCCCCGACCGAAGGGGGCATGATCCGCGGTGACCGCATCGCCTGCGGTGGATCACGGGACCGTTGCTTCCGGCTCGCGAATCCCGGTGACGATGTCGCCCTGAGCGCGATCCCGGAGGCCGGCGTCCGGCTGGTCCGCTGGACCGGAGCGTGCGCGCCGTCGGGTGATGCACGGACCTGCACGGTCTCCGCACTGAGGGGCAAGAGTGTCTCGGCAGTCTTCGATGCCCCTGTCGAGGTCGCCGTCGTCGGGTCGGATGGCACATCGGGGACGTCGCTCCCGTCCCGCGTGGGATGCCCGGCCGTCTGCAGCGCGCCCACGCTCGCCGACCCGCCGGATGCAGCGCCTCCCGTCTCGGACGACCCCGCTCCACAGCCCCAGGTCTCCGAACCGTCGGTCTCGACCCGTCCGGTGTCGCCGCCCCCGGCCCCCGCGCCTTCGCTCCCCGCACGCCGGGTCTCGGCTCCTCCCGTCCCCACCACCCCGGTCGTGGACGAACCGGCATCGACGCCGGTAGGCAAGCCCTCCACGTGCACGGGCCCGGATCCGGACTGCGGGATCTCGGATCTGCGGGGAGGCCAGGGGATCGGCTCCACGGGATCGAAGGTGCGCCGGGAAGACGAGCCGGGCGGCACGAGCTATTCGTGGAGCCTCGGGCGCCGGCGAAGCGCGATCGGGGGTTCCTATCGCTGGGAGCGCCGGGCCTCGGCCTCGATCTCGTATCGGTTCAGGGGCGGAGCGGTGACCTTGTTCACCGTGAAGGGCCCTCGGATGGGGAAGGCCCGCGTGGAGATCGACGGCAGATGGGTCGCGCGTGTCGACGGGTACTCACGGAGGTTCCGTCCCGACGTCCGGCACCGGTTCTCGGCCCTCGGCGGGGGCGGGCACACTCTCACGATCACCCCGCTCGGCAAGAAGCGCCCGACGGCCAAGGGCCGGCGCGTCGTCGTGGATGCGCTCAGGTGGGGTGGAAAGCTCCACCGGGATCCGGGTCCGGAGGCCGTGGCCTGGGCCAGCGTGAGCGATCCCGCCGCGAGCGAAGGCAACTATGTCGTCAGCGATGCGCCGGGTGCCGAAGCGACGCTCTCGTTCTCCGGGACAGGGCTCTCGCTCCGGGCCGTGTTCGGGCCTGCTCGCGGCCGGGCGCAGATCTGGCTCGACGGCGGCCGCCTGCGGACCGTCGACCTCTACGCGCCCACCCGGAGATTCGTGTCGATCCGAGTTGCGTCGGGCCTCAAGCACGGTCGGCATGTCGCCCGGGTGATCGTGCTCGGCACGCGCCACCGGGCGAGCCAGGGGGTCGCCGTGACGATCGATCGTTGGGTGGTGGCGGAGGGGTCGGCGAACCACAAGGATCGCCCGCAGGCGCGACCCGGGAAGCCGCGCAACGAGAAGAAGCACGCGTGACCGGCGGTCGACGTCGCTCGTTCCCCGGGTGGAGCGACCAGCCCTAGACTCGAGCCCCGCGGTCCGGAGAGAGGGGTTCGATCGCATGCCGAAGGGGATCCTTGAGCGTCTCGCCGAAGGGCCGGTTCTCGGCGACGGCGGATACTTGCTGGAGCTGGAGAAGCGCGGCTACGTGCAGGCCGGTCCGTTCACACCGGAGGTGGTCGTCGAGCATCCCGAGGCCCTGACACAGCTGCATCGAGAGTTCCTGCGCGCGGGCGCTGAAGTGCTCCAGACCATGACCTTCTATGCGAGCGACGACAAGCTCGCGACGGTGGGGATGGAAGGCACGGTCGATGAGATCAACCGGAACGCGGTTCGGATCGCTCGCGAGGTCGCGGCGGAAGGCGACGCGTTGGTCGCGGGAAACCTCTCGCTCACCTGGGCGTACGACCCTGCCCAGCGCGAAAGTCATGATCACGTCCGGCGGCTCTTCGACCGTCAGCTCCATGACCAGCTCGAGGCCGGGCCTCCGGATCTCTGGATCGGCGAGACCTTCTCCTTCCTCGGAGAAGCGCTGCTGTTCGTCGAGCGGGCCAAGGCGACCGGGCTTCCGGTCATGGTGACGATGTCGTTCGAAGCGCTCCCCGCGAAGTCCTACGAGGGCGACTCGCCGGGGGAAGCCGCAAGGAGGCTGGCAGACGCCGGAGCTGACATCGTGGGGGTGAACTGTCTCAACGGGCCGGCGCAACAGCTGCCGATCGCCGAGGAGATGGTCGAGGCGCTCCCCGACGACGTGCCGGTCGCTACCCAGCCGGTGGCGTATAAGACCACGAACGAGGAACCCGATTTCACCGCGGGAGACACCTTCCCGTTCGCCCTGACGCCGAGGACGCTCGCTCGCGGCGACATGGCAGCGTTCGCGACGCGAGCGAGAGACGTCGGCGTTCGGTACATCGGCTCGTGCTGCGGGTCGGTCGCCGAACACGTGCGCGCCATGGCGAAGGTGCTCGGGAAGCTGCCGGAGCAGGAACGCGATTGGAAGTCGCAGTCGGGGAAGGCGATGTCAGCCTACGAGTACCACCAGCACACCGAGACCGAGGTCTGATCGCCGCTCGAACGCGGCGAGATTCGGGGTGACCGGCGTCTCGCGCTAGTCGGACGCTCCCGCGACGTCGAGCACGACGCGGCGTTCCCCGCTCGGTTCCCAATCGCGGAGCGCCTCGGCGAACTTCACCAGGAGCGCGGCCCCGCCTGCGACCTCGAGTGCACGAAGCAACGGGTAGCGCTTCAAGACCGGGAGCCGGAAGAGGAGTGGGGTGCCGACGATGGCGACGCCGGCCAGGAGCCGACGGAGCCGGCGCCCGGCGGGTGAGTCCAGGAAGTCTTCGACGTCCTGGACCGCCACCTCGATCCGGTCGCCGACCCGCCGCGTATCCATCGGGCTACGAGTACTGCCGAGGCGTCGAGCCGGTCCTGCCGCGCCGCACGAGACGCACGAGCACGACGAGGGCTGCAGCGGCCAGGATCGCCGCGATCCACGGGACGCCCTCGTTGTCCGGCGTGATCACCTCGGCAAGCAGCCAGCCACCGAGGAACGCGCCGACCGCACCCAGCACGATCGTCATCCAGATCGGCATCGAGTCGTCGCCCGGCACGATGAAACGCGCCAGGGGTCCCACGATGCATCCGATCAACAGGAAGCCGAACACCTCTCCGATCGTCATGTCTCTCCCTCCCGGAAGTCTCGGTCGACGTCCGGCTGCGGACATACCCAGATCGGCCGTCCTGCACGCCTCAGGCGGCGGGACTGCAGGGACGAGATCGCCTTACCGGGAGGTGTGGATCACAACTCTGTGGGAGAGGTGGATGTGAGGTCGATGATGGGTACTCTGTGAACGGTAGGCCGCGATGGTGGGACGAGGGCATCTCGGAGGCGCGCATGCGAACGGAGACTCCTCAGAGCGAACAGGATGCCGTGTTCCGGCACGATGCGATCTTCTACGCAGGCACCGCCGACTTCGTGGATCGGACCTCTGCCTTCATCCGAACATCGGTGTCAGGGCGGGAACCGATCCTCGTCGTGGTGAGTGCGGAGAAGATCGAGCTGCTGCGTGACGAGCTCGGTGGTGACCCGGAAGGCGTCCGATTCGCCGACATGGCGCAGGTTGGCCAGAACCCCGCCCGGATCATCCCCGCCTGGGGTGAGTTCGTCGCGGAACAGGTGCCTTCGGGCAGGCCCTTCCGGGGTATCGGTGAGCCGATCTGGGCCACTCGCAGTGCCAGCGAGCTCGTCGAGTGCGAACGCCACGAGGCCCTTCTCAACCTCGCGTTCGCCGGCGCGCCGGCGTGGTGGCTGGCTTGTCCCTATGACACGGAGTCGCTGCCTTCCGCGGCGCTCGAGGAAGCCAAGCGCAACCACCATCATCTGATCGAAGGGGACGAGCGACGTGAGAACGCCGCATACCGCGGTCTCGACGAGGTCGGCAGACCGTTCGACCACGCGCTTCCCGAGCCTGGCGATGCGTCGCCCGAGTATCGATTCGGTCCCGATGGAGCGAGCCTTTCGGCTGTCCGCGAGCAGGTCGGCGAAGCGGCGGACACATTCGGCCTCGATGCGTCGCGCGCGGGCGATCTGATCCTGGTCGTCAACGAGGTCGCGACCAACAGCCTGCGTCACGGAGGCGGGTTCGGGACCCTGCGGATCTGGGAGGACGGCTCGTCGCTGATCTGCGAGGTCAGCGACACGGGCCGCATCGACGACCCGATGGTGGGTCGCCGGAAACCGTCATCGGACAGTGGCTCCGGCTTCGGGCTCTGGCTCGCCAACCAGCTGTGCGACCTGGTCCAGATCCGATCCTTCCCCACCGGATCCGTCGTGCGCCTCCACGTTCGCCGCTAGGCGGACGGGGGATCGGTCAGTCCCGTACCTCGAGGCGGTCGCCTCCTGAGACCATCAACGAGCCCGTGCCTAGGCGGTGGCCACCCATCTTGGCGCCCGGACCGGAGGGCGAGATCCGAAGGACGCTCAGTCCGCTCGCGACCAACACACGGATCAGACCGGGCTCCGGCTCTTCCTGAGGCCGGAAGCCTCCGTAGTAGTAAGCCAGGATGTCCGAAGCCGAGAGGCCTCTTCGGGCCTTCCCGTAGGCCCCCCATTGCACCATGCCGACTCCATGGCCCCACCCACGCCCCGTCACCACGACCGCGCCCTCCGTGGCCGTCAGGTCGAGCCACCGGGACGGGACCGTGGTGGGCAGGGTCCCCTTCGCGGTCTCCGGAGGGTATCGGCCTGGGCGCAGACACGGCGCCCACGTGTTCACGGCGTCGCGGAGATCAGCAGCGTCGATCGAGCGGCTCTCGCCCCCGCCTCGGACGGTCAGCGACGTGCCGCGCGGAAGGGCGTCGGAGATCGCTCGTCCGCGCGGCCAGAGATCGGCGGCCTGCAGGAACCGTGTGAGGTCCTCGAACGGCAGCCTCACCCGCCAACGTGATGTCGGCGACGCGCCGTCGTCACGCTCGGTCACAGGCCGCAGGTAGGGGAGAGGGGTGCCTCCGAAGATCTCCTCGTTCCCGTACGTACGGCCGTTGGAGGTCGAGGAGTAGAAGGTTGTCGCGGGTCGCCCGTCGTGCACGAGCACCAACCCATCGGTCCGGCGGACAGCATGCACCCACCGCCGGTGGAGGGGGTCCGGCGGAACGGGGATCCCTCGGTACACCTGGCAGGAGGTGGTGGCGCAGATCGCCTGGTCGAGGAGATCGCCCTCATCTCCGTTCCAGCCGGTCGTCGCGAGGGCGTAGCTTCTGGCGGCGATCGCCTGCGCGTCCAGGGCTGCCAGCGGCCAGGAGGGTGGGACCTCCGCGATCCCCTCGAGGTAGCGATCGAACGGGAGGGCCACCGTGATCGTGATCGTGCCGTCGTCGGCCATCCTCACGAGAAGGGTTCCCGGGAACCTGCCCGTGAGCGTGGGTCGCTCGGCGTCGCGGCA
>JBPCPX010000048.1:0-25435 GCA_050998695.1 Actinomycetota bacterium | reverse complement strand
GTCCCGTCCCTTGAGGTCGCGTGGGATCTCCCGCGTCGGCACCGTTCGGGGACGGACGTCGGCACGTACCTCCTCCGCCGCCACGACATCTTGCGGCAGCTCGATCAACGTGCACTTCGTCCTGGCTCGCTCGGTGACCGCGCGGACCTCGTCGAAGCGATCGGGTTCCACCAGGCTGTCGCCGACCGCACCCCCCGCGGCGGCGATCAATGTGAACGCCATCGCACCCCCGATCAGCACCGCGTCGACACGCTGGACGAGCGCGTCGAGCACGCGGAGCTTGTCCGAGACCTTGGCCCCCCCGAGGACGGCCACGTACGGGCGCTCGGGATCGCTCAGGAGCCGGCCGAGCACCTCGACCTCTCGCTGGAGCAGCCGTCCGGCCACTGCCTGCCTGCCTGATGCGCGCATGAGATCGGGCAATGCGACGACGCTCGCGTGCGCGCGATGCGCGGCACCGAAGGCGTCGTTCACGTAGGTGTCGGCGAGCTCGGCGAGCTGCCCCGCGAACCGGACGTCGTTGTCCTCCTCCGCCGGATGGAACCGAAGGTTCTCGAGCAGGACCACCTCGCCCGGCTCGATGTGGTCGCAGGCGGCCTCGGGCCCGTCGCCGACGGTCTCGTCCAGCGCCATCACCTCGACCCCGAGCAGCTCGCCGAGGGTGTCGGCGACGGGCCCGAGGCGCAGGTCGTCGCGCGGCTCCCCTTCCGGCCTGCCCAGATGCGAGGCGACGACGAGGGCGGCGCCACGGTCCAGCAGCTCGCGGAGCGTGGGGACGGTTGCGCGGATCCGCATATCGTCGGCGACCCGGCCGTCCTCGAGAGGGACGTTGAAGTCGGCGCGGACGAAGACCCGCGCGCCGGCGACATCGCCGAGGTCGTCGAGGGTTCGGAGCGCCACTAGAGCTTCGATGCGACGAGCCGCACGAGGTCCACGAGTCGGCTCGAGTAGCCCCACTCGTTGTCGTACCAGCCGATGACCTTGACGAAGTTCCCCATCGCCATCGTCGAGAGCGAGTCGAACGTGCACGAGGCGGAGGAGCCCACGATGTCGCTCGAGACGATCGGGTCCTCCGTGTACACCAGCTTGTCCTTCAACCGATCGGTCTGGGAGGCGGCCCGATAGGCGTCGTTGACCTCCTCCACGGTGACGTCCCGATCCAGGATCGCGACGAGATCGGTGACCGACCCGTCCGGCACCGGTACCCGCATGGCGAGGCCGTCCATCTTGCCTTTCAGCTGCGGGAGCGCGAGAGAGGTCGCCTTCGCGGCGCCGGTGGAGGCAGGCACGATGTTGATCGCGGCGGCGCGGGCCCTCCGCAGGTCCTTGTGCGGCAGGTCGAGTAGGTTCTGATCGTTGGTGTACGCGTGGATGGTGGTCATCAGCGCGCGGTCGATCCCGAAGGAGTCTTCGAGCACCTTCGCCATCGGTACGACGCAGTTCGTCGTGCACGATGCGTTGGAGATCACGTGATGGGTGGTCGGATCGTAGGCGTCGTCGTTCACGCCCATGACGATCGTGATGTCCTCGGCCTTGGCCGGCGCGCTGATGATGACCTTCTGGGCGCCCGCCTCGAGGTGGGCGGCCGCCTTCTCCCGGTCCGTGAACAGGCCGGTCGACTCGATCACGATCTCGGCGCCCACCTCTTTCCAGGGGAGCTGCGCGGGATCCCTCTCGGCGAACACGCGCAGCTCGTCACCGTCGACCGAGATGCCGTTCTCGGAGACCGTGACCTCGGCGTCCAGGCGCCCGAGGACCGAGTCGTACTTCAACAGGTGCGCGAGGGTCTTCGCATCCGTGATGTCGTTCACGCCGACGAGATCGACGTCCGCGCCGGTCTGTCTGACCGCGCGGAGGAAGTTGCGCCCGATCCGCCCGAAACCGTTGATGCCGACCTTCACAGCCATCTGGGTCCTCCCCTGGAGTCGCTCGTGGAGTCGCTCGGCGCTGGAACCACCATCCTACCGAGCGCACTCACGCACCACCCTGCTACCCGGAGGACGCCGGCTCAGTCTCGGCCGAGGTCGCGGTGATCCACCGAAACCCGATGTCCGTGCTTCCCGAAATACTCGGCCAGATCCTCGACCACCACGACCGAGCGGTGCCGGCCGCCGGTGCAACCGACCGCCACGGTGAGATAGGACTTCCCCTCGTTCACGTACCCGGGAACGACGACGTCAAGGAGAGCCTCCAGCCGCTTCATGAACGCCCCGTACTGCTCCTGACCCTCCACGTACTCGCGGACCTTCTCGTTGCTGCCGGGCAGCGGGCGCAGCTCGTCGATCCAGTGAGGGTTGGGCAGGAAGCGAACGTCGAAGATGAGATCGGCGGCGCGCGGGCCGCCGTACTTGAAGCCGAACGACATGAGCGTCACGAGGAGGCCCGCCTCCGGCGGTGCGGTAGCGAAGATCTCGCGGATCCGATCCCGGAGATCATGGGGAGTCAGCCCGCTCGTGTCGATCACGAGATCGGCATCTTCGCGGAGGCTCTCCATCATCAGGCGCTCCTTGCGGATGCCCTCGGCGACCCGATCGCCCGGCGCGAGCGGGTGGCGGCGGCGGGTCGCCTCGTAGCGGTTCACGAGGTCTTCGTCCGACGCGTCCAGGAACACGATCCGCGCGGCCACACGCTGCTCCTTCAGCTCCTGGAGGGCTCGGGCGAGCTCGCCGAAGAAGACGCCTCCCCGGGCGTCGACGACGATCGCGACACGGCCGGGGCCGCCCGGACCGGCGGCCAGCTCCGCCATCTTCGGTAGCAGTGCCGGCGGCAGGTTGTCCACGACGAAGTACCCGAGGTCCTCCAGGCTGCGGGCAGCCTCCGATCGACCGGCGCCGGACAGGCCCGTGATCAGCAGGAACCCGGGCGCCGTGATGGGCTCCGCTTCTTGGCGGCGCGCCGCTCGGGCCATCACGCGCTCTCCCGCCGATCGGAGGCAGCCACCGCGTGGAGATGGTGATGGATCTCGTCCGCGAGTCTCGGACCGACGCCCGGCGTGGCGGCGAGCTCGTTCGGCTCCGCCTGCCTGATCTTGGTCAGGGAGCCGAACCGCTTCATCAGCGCTCTCTTCCGCGACGGACCGACGCCCGGGATCTCGTCGAGCGGTGAAGAGAGCGCCCGGCGATCGCGTCGTTGCCGGTGATACGTGATCGCGAACCGATGCGCCTCGTCGCGGATGTGCTGGAGCACGAAGAGCGCCTCGGATCCGCGTGCGATAGACAACGGATCGGGTCGGTCCGGGAAATAGATCTCTTCGAGCCGCTTCGCCAGCCCGACGTGGGGGATGTGCAGGCCGAGGTCCTCGAGGACCTTCGTGGCGACGCTCAGCTGCCCGCGTCCGCCGTCGACGACGACGAGCGCGGGTGGGTACGAGAATCGCCTACGGCCACCCGGCGCCTCGTCCTTCTCTTTGAGGAGTCGCGAGAACCGCCGCGTGAGCATCTCCTCCATGCTCGCGAGATCGTCCTGTCCCGCGACGCTCTTGATCTCGAACCGGCGATAGTCGGAGCGCTTCGGCAAGCCGTCCTCGAAGACGACCATCGACCCGACGGTGTCGCTCGGACCCAGGTTCGAGATGTCGTAGCACTCGATCCGGAGCGGCGCCTGCTCCAGTCCGAGTTGCTCCGCGAGCTCCGAGAGCGCTCGCGAACGCGCCCCGAAGTCCGACGCCCGGCGGAGTTTATGCCGATGGAAGGCATCGGCCGCGTTGCTCCCGACGACCTCCATGAGCTTGCGCTTGGCACCCCGAGCCGGGACCGCGATCGTGACGTGGGAGCCCCGGCGGCCGGACAGCCAGGCTTCGAGGACCGGGAGATCCGCGGGTTCGGTCGGGACGAGGATGCGCGGCGGCACGTCCTCGCGCTCCATGTAGACCTGTCGGAGGAACGACGCCACGAGCTCGGGACGATCGAGATCCTCGACGCGGTCGACGACCCAGCCCTTCCGCCCGAGGACCCTCCCGCCTCGGACGGTGAACACCTGGAACGCCGCCTCGAGATCGTCCTCGGCGAGGCCCACCACGTCGAGGTCCACCGGGCGGATGAGGACCATCTCCTGGCTCTCGAGCGCGCGGCGTGCCGCCTGTAGCTGGTCGCGGAACCGAGCCGCCTGTTCGTACTCCTCGCGGTCGGAGGCCTCCGCCATCTGGGCGTCGAGCCGCTTCAGCACGGGCTTGGAGTTCCCGGCGAGGAAGTCCCCCAGGCCCTCCACGTCTCGCCGATACGACTCCTCGGTGACGCCCGTCTGCGCGGGCACACACGGTCCGGAGCAGCGGCCGATGTCGTAGTAGAGGCACGGCCGTCCGGCTCGCGCCCGCTGGTCGAAGAAGTGGTTGGTGCAGGTCCTGATGGGGAAGACCCGCGTCAGGGCATCGAGCGTGTCCCGGATCGCCCACGCGTGCCCGTAGGGCCCGAAGTACCGGACCTTCTTCCGCTTGGTGCCTCGCAGGACCTGGGCACGCGGCCACTTCTCCCCGACCGTCAGGGCGAGGTAGGGGTAGGACTTGTCGTCGCGGTAGCGGATGTTGAAGCGGGGACGGTACTGCTGGATCAGGTTGAACTCGAGCATCAGCGCGTCGACCTCGCCGGACGCGACGATCCACTCGACGCCGGCGGCGGCGTCGACCATGGCCTGGGTCCGCGGATGGAGGGGCCGCGACCAGTAACTGGCGAGGCGCTTCCGCAGTGAGCCGGCCTTGCCGACGTACACGACCCGCCCGTCCCCGTCCCGGAAGAGGTAGGCGCCCGGGGCGTCCGGGATGCTGGACGACACCGGCTTCGTGAAGCTCACGTACTCATCGTAGCGCCGGGCAGAGACCCGGTCGGGGAAGGGTGGCGTCTACCCCCCGCCTCCACTCCCGCCGTCCCCTCCACCACTCCCGCCGTCCCCTCCACTACCGCCGGCCACCACGGCGAGGGTCCCGGTCATGATGGGGTGAACGTCGCAACGGAAGAAGTAGCTGCCCTCGTCCGGGATCGCAGGGACCTGGTACGGGGCCGTGTCGGGCCCGTTGACGAGGTCTCCTGTGAAGATCGGATCGGTCGCGACAGAGGCCTCATCGACCGCGACCGCGATGTTGTGGGGACCCGTGGCGTCCACGGGATCACGGTTGTCGAACTCGATCGTGAACGGTTCCCCGGCGGGCGCGACGAGACAGTTCGGATCGAACGCCGTGCCTTCGGCCACGATCTGGAGGACGGGCTCGCTGTCCTCACCGCAGCCTTCAGCTCCGTCGGGGGCCTCCGGCGGCTGCGCCGCCGGGGTGGGTGCCGCGATCAGGAGGTCGGAGATCTCGCCGTACGTGCCCAGCCGGAGGTCGGCGTTCTCCGCGTCGTACCACGCCAGGTAGACGGAGGAGCCGTCCTCCGTGATCGCTACGGTCGGGCTCACGCCTCCGGTCGTGTCCGGCAGCTCGATCTCCTCGAGCTCATCTCCGTCGGCGCCGGAGGCGAGGTGGATGCCATCACCGTCCTCCCAGCTCACCCAGACGGTTCCCGCGTCGTCGACGGCCACGCCGGAGCGCGGAGAGGTTCCCTCGGTCGCGGCACCCGCCTCCGCTCCACTTCCGACGGATGCCACCTGGGACCAGGATCCGAACCGGCCGGTCACGACCCCCACCCCCGAGCCCGTATAGAAGGAGATCGCCGCGGTGTCGCCCGCGGTCGCGACCGAGGCACCGCCGGTCACATCGGTCGCCACCACCTCCGTGGTCCAGGTGTCGCCCTGTCGTTGCGCCGCGATCAGCTCGCCCGAGAGCGGATCGGCCACCACCACGAGGAGCTCCTCGCCGAGGAGCGCGGCGTGGGTCGCCGGTGGGCATCCCCGGCCGCACGCCGCGAGGGTCATGACGGGCGTGACCTGCCAGCGCTCCCCCACCCGCTCCGCCACTCGCACCTCCGGCCGGGTGCCCGCCACGGTGTACGCGACGACCGGGGTGCCGGAGCCGTTCACCACGATCGAGGGAGCCCCGGCATCTCGTGTCTCCTCGACGGCCTCGATCTCGAACGAGGGGCCCAGGCCGTACCAGACGCCCGTGTCGGCGGTCCAGGTGGTGTGGATGTCCGTGCCGGTGATGGCGATGTCCGTGCCCTTGGCTCTCGACGGCGTGAGGCTCCCGAGGGAGGGTTCGGCCGCCGGCCCGAAGGGAACCGGGACCCCGCCCGGGGACTCCCTCGGCTGCGCGACGGCTCCGCGGTTCCAGATCTGCTCGGGCGTGAGGTTCGCAAGGAGCACCGCACCCCCGCCCTCGCCGTCCTCGGTCTGGAGGAACGGGGAGCCGACGGGCCGGGCGACGGGGATGTCACCTTCTTCCAGCTGCGCCGCGAACCCGAAGTAGGAGATGTTCGGCAGGCCCTCCCCGTCGACCGCCACGGAAGGAGCGAGCCCCACGTCGTCGATGGAATCCGGCACCATCGGGATGAACTGCCGGCCCTCGGGGACATCCACCGCGGGTTCCGGAACGCTGCTGCATGCGGCGGCCAGCACGACGACGCATGCGACAGCCGCGATGAGCCGCCCGCGGGTCGCGGGGTGCCCGAGGGCTGCGGCCCGGGTGACAAAGGATGGCCTCGACACGACGGGGCGAATCCTAGCAAGCATCGTCTTGCCCACAGATGGCATTCATGCAGAAGCGCCGACACCGACGGGGAGCACTCCCAGCACTTCCTCGAGGAACCGCCCCGTGTAGGACTCGGCGTTGGCGACGATGGCCTCCGGCGGCCCCTCGGCGACGATCCGGCCCCCCTGATCCCCGCCCTCCGGCCCGAGGTCGATCAGCCAGTCCGCGGTCTTGACCACGTCGAGGTTGTGCTCGATCACCAGCACCGTGTTGCCGGTGGCGACGAGCCGTTGCAGGACCTGGAGCAGCTTCCGGATGTCTTCGAAGTGCAGCCCCGTGGTCGGCTCGTCGAGGATGTAGACGGTGTTCCCGGTCGCGCGCTTGTGGAGCTCGCTCGAGAGCTTGATCCGTTGTGCCTCGCCGCCGGAGAGCGTGGGCGCCGGCTGGCCGAGCTTGATGTAGCCGAGCCCGACGTCGGAGAGCGTTTGCATGTGTCGCTTGATCGGCGGGATGTTCTGGAAGAAATCGAGCCCCTCGTCGACGCTCATCTCGAGGACGTCGGAGATCGTGCGGCCCTTGTACTTCACCTCCAGCGTCTCCCGGTTGTAGCGGCGGCCCTTGCAGACCTCGCACGTGACGTAGACGTCGGGGAGGAAGTGCATCTCGATCTTGATCTGGCCATCGCCCGCGCAGTTCTCGCACCGGCCGCCGCGGACATTGAACGAGAAGCGGCCCGGTTGGTATCCGCGGAGCCGGGCCTCCGGCACCTGGGCGAAGAGCTTGCGGACGTGGTCGAACACGCCCGTGTAGGTGGCGGGGTTGGATCGCGGCGTCCGACCGATCGGCGACTGGTCGATGTCGATCACCTTGTCCACCTGTTCCCAGCCCACCATCCGCCGATGCTTCCCCGGCAGGAGCCGCGAGCGGTACACCTTCTGCATGAGCGCACGGAGCAACACGTCTTGTACGAGCGTGGACTTTCCGCTCCCGCTCACGCCGGTGATGCAGACGAAGACGCCCAGCGGGATGCGCGCCGTGATGTCCTTCAGGTTGTGCTGGCCCACGCCCTCCAGGCGGAGCCACCGGTCGGGCGTGCGCCGCGACGCCGGCGCCGGGATCGAGCGTCTCCCGGCGAGGTAGGCCCCCGTGAGTGACTCCTTGCAGTCGAGGAGACCCTTGAGATCGCCCGAGTACACGATGCGACCGCCGTGCTCCCCCGCCAACGGACCGATGTCGACGATGTGGTCCGCTTCGATGATCGTCGCCTCGTCGTGTTCGACGACGATGAGTGTGTTGCCGAGATCTCGGAGACGGATCAGCGTGTCGAGGAGTCGCCGGTTGTCCCGCTGATGCAGGCCGATGGATGGCTCGTCGAGGATGTACAGGACCCCCACGAGCCCGGAGCCGATCTGGGTCGCCAGACGGATCCGCTGCGCCTCTCCCCCGGCGAGGGTTCCCGCCGGCCGTGAGAGCGTCAGGTAGTCGAGACCGACGTCGACCAGGAACCCGAGTCGCGCACGGATCTCCTTCAGCAGCCGCTCCGCGATCATCTCCTCCCGCTCGGAGAGCTCGAGCGCGTTGAGGAAGTCGAGCGTCTTGCGGATCGAGAGGTCGGTCAGCTGGGAGATGTGGAGGCCACCCACGGTGACGGCGAGGGTCTCGGGCCGAAGTCGGGCTCCCTTGCACGCACGGCAAGGGGTCTCGCGCATGAACTGCTCGAGCTTCTCCCGGGCGGCGTCGGAGTCGGTTTCCCTGTAGCGCCGCTCGATGTTGGGGAGCACCCCTTCATAGGTGGTGTAGTACGCGCGCTGGCGCCCGTAACGATTCTTGTACCGGACGTAGATCTCCTCGTCGGAGCCGGAGAGCACCACATCGCGCGCCCGTTTGGGGAGCTTCTTCCACGGCGTGTCCAGGGAGAAGCCGTGGACCTCGCCCACGGCCTCGAGCACCCGATACCAGTACTCGAGGGTGTTGCTCGCCCACGGCGCGAGGACGCCCTCGTTGATGGAGAGCGTGGGGTCCGGCACCACCAGGTCGGGGTCGACCTCCAGCCGGGTGCCGAGCCCGTCGCACGTGGGGCACGCCCCGTACGGGGAGTTGAACGAGAAGTTCCTTGGCGCGAGCTCGTCGAACGACAGCCCGCAGTAGGTGCAGGCGAGGTTCTGCGAGAACGTCTGGAGCTCCTCGTGCCCTTCGTGTGTTGTGACGGCGATCGAGGCGACGCCCTCCGCGAGCTCCAGAGCCGTCTCGATGCTGTCCGCCACACGACGTCGGATGCCCTGCTTGGCGACGAGCCGGTCCACGACCACCTCGATCGTGTGCTTGTAGTTCTTGGGGAGGCGGATCGGCTCGGAGAGCTCAAGAACCTCGCCGTCGATCCGGGCGCGAGGGAACCCCTTCCGGGCCAGCTCCTGCAGGAGCTTCTCGTACTCCCCCTTCCGTCCCTGGACGACCGGAGCGAGGACCTGGAACCGCGTGCCCTCGGGCAGCTGCAACACCTGGTCGACGATCTGGTCCGGCGTCTGACGACCGATCGGACGGCCGCAGTTGTAGCAATGGGGGTGGCCGATCCGCGCGTAGAGCACCCGGAGGTAGTCGTACACCTCGGTGATCGTGCCCACCGTGGACATGGGGTTCCGCGACGTCGATTTCTGATCGATGGAGATCGCGGGAGAGAGGCCCTCGATGAAGTCGACGTCCGGCTTCTCCATCTGCCCGAGGAACTGGCGCGCGTACGACGATAGCGACTCCACGTAGCGGCGCTGGCCCTCGGCGTAGATCGTGTCGAAGGCGAGCGACGACTTCCCGGAGCCGGACAGGCCCGTGAACACGATCAGCTGGTTGCGCGGCAGGTCCAGCGTGATGTTCTTGAGGTTGTGCTCACGGGCACCGTGGATGACGAGTCTCTCGGAGCCCACGAGCCGAGTGTACCGGCGGGCCGTGACAAGTCCGGAGCGGAGCGCCGACCCCCCGTCGTGGCCTCGGAGGCGGCCCCGTCGTTCCGCGCATATCCTTCCACGCATGGACCGAGACCTGCGCCCCTCACCTCTCTACCGGGAGGTCGAGGAGCACTTCCGCCGGGTCTACGAGCCGGGCTTCGGGAAGGTGACGGAGCCCGCCGATCCCCGTCCCTCCCCCGACGGCCGTTGGGTGGTGTTCACGGGCTCCCTCTGGGAGAAGCTCGAGGGCACGCCGAAGACCCGGATCTGTCTCGCGCCTGCCGGTCCCGAGGGCGCGGGCGGGGACGCGGACGTGAGGCAGGTCTCCTCCGGGCCCGGACACGATGCGGGAGCGAGGTGGTCACCGGACGGACGACGTCTCAGCTTCGTCTCCGACCGTCGCGAGAAGGGACGGATGCAGCTCCACGTGCTGAGCGTGGAGGGCGTCGGCGAGGCGGAGCCCTTCCCGGAGATCGAAGGGACGATCGAGGATCACTCGTGGTCCCCCGACGGCTCGCGGATCCTCGTGCTCGCCGCCGGCCCCCACGCCGACAGTGCCGGCGCGGAAGGCTCCGGAGCGCTCGAGTCGGAGAAGGACCTGCCGGACTGGACCCCGAAGGTGGACTCGTGGGAGGACCGCCAGGTCTGGCGCCGGCTGTGGTTGGTCGAGGTCTCGTCGGGCGAGGTCCACGCGCTCTCGCGGGGCGACCTCAACGTCTGGGAGGCGGGCTGGTGCGGTGGCGGTGCCGTCGTCGCGGTGGCCTCCGAGGACCCGGGCGAGTCGGCCTGGTACACGGCCCCACTCGTGCTGATCGACCTCGAGAACGGCGAGGACCGGCTGATCGCGAAGAGCGACGTGCAGTTCGGGCTCCCGGCGGGCGCGCCGGACGGATCACGTGTCGTCGCGATCGAGGCGCCGTGCAGCGATCGCCAGCTCGTCTCCGGCAGCGCCCTGATCGTCGGTGCCGACGGCACCGGAGATCGACGGGTCGAGATCGAGGACGCGGACATCACCTGGGCCGGGTTCCGGGAGGACGGACGTATCGCCTACACCGCCCTTCGGCGCGGCGACACCGTGTTCGGGCACATCGACCCGGCGACCGGCGACCGGGACGAGGTCTGGTCGACGACCGACGCGGTGGGTGCGTGGGCGCCGTACGCGGCGCCGTTCGGGGAGGACGGGTTCGCGTTCGTGCGCCAGGGGTTCGACCGGCCTGCGGAAGTCGCCATCGTGGAAGCTGGCTCGGATCGGACGGTCGCCTCCTTCCGCCACGAGGGTCACGATCACTCGCGCAGCCTGATCGGCCGTGCCGAGCGGGTGACGTGGAACGCGCCCGACGGTCTCGAGATGGATGGATTCCTCCTCGCGCCCCAAGCCGACGGACCGCATCCCTTGATCCTGCATGTCCACGGCGGCCCGGTCTGGTCCTACCAGGAGTCGTTCCCGCGGGCGTCCTTCTCGTGGCTCGTCTCGCGCGGCTACGCGATCCTGCTCCCGAATCCCCGGGGGTCGACGGGACGCGGGAGGGCCTTCCTCGAAGCGGTGATCGGCGATATGGGCGGTGCGGACGCCCAGGACGATCTCGCGGGCGTCGATGCCATGGTGGAGCGTCAGATCGCCGATCCGGAACGGATCGGCGTCACCGGCGGCAGCTACGGAGGCTTCATGTCGTGCTGGCTCCCGATCGTCGATCAGCGATTCAAGGCCGCTGTGGCGATCTCGCCGGTGACCGACTACTTCAGCCAGCATTGGAACAGCAACATCGGCGTGTGGGACTCGTGGTTCCTCGGCGGACAGCCCGAGGACGGAGCGCCGCACTACCGCGAGCGGAGCCCGGTGTTCTTCGCCGACCGTGTCACGACGCCGACGTTGCTTACCGCCGGGACGGAGGATCGATGCACCCCGCCGGGACAGGCGATGGAGTTCTACCGCGCCCTCTACGCGCGCGACGTCCCGGTGGAAGTCGCGATCTACCCGGGCGAGGGCCACGGGGTGAGGAATTTCCCCGCGTATCTCGACCTCGTCACCCGGACCACCGCCTGGTTCGAGCGCTTCATGCCGGCGAAGCCGTAGATGGACCTCAGCGACTGGCGCGCCGAGTTCCCGATCCTCGAACGCAAGACGCACCTCATCAGCGCGTCGCTGGGTCCGGTCTCGCGGCGGTCGCGTACCTACCTCGACGACTACATGGAGGCCTGGGGAACGAAGGGAGCGCCGGATCACGTCTGGTTCGAGGACATCTTCCCCCGCATGCGAGCGTTGAAGCGTTCGTTCTCCACGCTCGCCGGCTGCGATCCCGACGAGGTGGCGCTCACCACCAACATCTCGATCGCGCTCTCCACCATCGCGTCATGCCTCGACCTCTCCGGCGGACGGCGAACCGTGATCCTTTCCGAGCTGGACTTCCCCACCGACGGGCACGTGTGGATCGCCTGGGCCCGCAAGACGGGAGCCGAGATCCGGTGGCTCCGGAGCCCCGACGGTCTGACGATCCCGCTGGAGGAGTACGACCGCGCCATCGACGAACGCACGGCGCTGGTGATGGTCAACCGAGTGCTGTACCGGTCGAGCGCGATCGTCGACGCGAAGGCGGTGTGCGCGATCGCGCGCGATCGCGGTGCCCTCTCGTTCCTCGACGACTACCACGGCCTGGGGATCGTGCCGCTCGACCTCCACGACCTCGGGTGCGACCTGTACACGGCCGGCGTCCTCAAGTGGATGCTCGGCGGCCCGGGCGTCGTGTTCCTCTACGCGCGCAGGGAGCTCCTGCCGTCTCTCGAACCCGCGCTGACCGGCTGGTTCGGACAGCGAGAGCCGTTCGCGTTCGACACCGAGCATCTCGACTACCACCCCACGGCACGACGCCTCGAGCACGGCACGCCGCCGGCCCCTGTCTTCTTCATCGCGCAGGGCGGCATGGACATCATCTCGGAGGTCGGCCCGGCGGTCATCCGCGCGAGACAGGGCGAGCTCACCGATCATCTGATCGCGCGCGCCGACGAGGCGGGCCTCGAGGTCCGCACGCCTCGTGGCAGAGACCTGAGAGGGGGCGTCGTCAACGTGAAGGTGGGGCCGGACGCCGAGAAGATCTGCCACGAGCTCCTCGCCCGCGACGTCTGCACCGACTTCCGGGGCGACGGGCTCCGCATCAGCCCCCACTTCTTCAACACCGAGGCCGACATCGACCGGTGCTTCGAGGAGCTGCGGCAGATCCTCTAGTTGTGGCGTCGGCGCGGGCGATCGCTCAGCGGACGAGAACGCGGACCCGCTGTGCCATGTTGTTCATGAAACCGCCGTAGTTCCACGACGGATCGACGGGCTGCACGTTGCCGGCGTCGTCCGTCGCCCGCACGAGTAGCTCGTGCTCTCCTGGGACGGCGTTCCAACCGAAGGACCACGCTCTCCACGACGACGGTGAGGGCGGTGCCGGCCCGAGTTCGACCTCGGACCAGGTTCCTCCTCCGTCCTCGCTGATCTCCACGCGAGTGATGTGCCCCCAGCCCGACCAGGCGCGGCCAGTCAGCTCGCACGGTCCGGCATCGACGTACCGCTGCCGAGCCGGGAAGTCGGTGAAGCCCGGGGGAAGCATCAGCGCGCGAGGCGATTTCCGCGTCACGCGGGTCCCAGGACCACCCTCTTCCTGGCGGACCTGGTACGCGGAGAGTTGGAAGGCGTCGGACGCGTCTTCGATCGCCGTGATCCTCTCCAGCCACTTCACGCTGCACATCCCGTACCAGTCCGGCACGAGCAGACGGATGGGGAACCCGTGCTGTGGAGGGAGCGGCTGCCCATTGACCTCGTACGCCAGCAGGACGTCGTCCCTGAGGATGTCATCGAGGGCGAAGCTCCACTGGTAGTCGTGCTCGACCCCGCCTTGGATCCCGTGGTCCGCGCCGGTGAAAAGGATCTCGACCACTTCGGGACGGAGCCCCGCCTCGTCGAGGATCGGACGGAGCGGGGTCCCGGTCCATTCGGCGTTCCCGACCGCCTCCAGGAGCCACGGCTGGCTCACGGCTCGAGGTGACATCAGAGCGCGCCCGTTCCCCGCGCACTCCATCGTGATCGGCCGGGTGACCGCCGGACGACCGCGAAGGTCGGCCATCGACAGGGAGAGCGGGCGCTCCACAAGACCGTCCAGGTCGACGACCCATGACGCCTCGTCGGCCGCCGGGATGTCGAAGTGGGTCACGAGGTAGTGCATCCCGATCGGGGTGACGTCGTACCGAAGCCCTTCGAGCGGAATGCCGTGGTTGCGCGCCGCCTGGCCGACCTCCTCCAGTGTGGCGCCGCGGAAATCGGTCTCGGTCCCGGGATCCGCCGTCATCCGATCCATGGCCCCATCCTGCCACGGGGGGCCCGCGCGGGTCAGCCCCTGGTGACCACTCGGCCCGAGCGGATCACGAGCTGCACGTCGTCCAGCGCCCGGAGATCCTCGAGGGGGTTCGTGCGGAGCGCGATCACGTCGGCCGGCGCGTCGGCCTCCAACGGCGCACGGATCATCGCTTCGAGGACCTCTTCCGGCTCCAGCCCCGCCTCCACCATCAGCAGCGCCTCGCGTGTGTGGATCCCCGGAGGGATCGACCCGTTCCCGAGGTCAGTGCCGTACGTGATCTTCCCGCCCGCGACGTGGTAGCGGCGGAGGTTGTCCAGCGCTGTTCGGATCTCCGGTGTGTCTCGGCCGAAGCTGAGGATGTCGAGCGTGGACACGATGCGTAGTTGTGTCGCCGCGGCTTGGATCACCTCGTCGGAGAGCCGTGTCCACGGCGTGTGGGCGAGCTCGTCGACCCCCGCCCCCAGTGCGCGCTCGACCTGTCCTTTCCCCTGCGCGTGTGTGGTCACCGGCAGGTCCGCCATGTGGGCCGCATCGCAGATCGCGGCGAGCTCCGCGTCCGACGGCGTCGGCCCCGCCTCCGCGTTCAGGGACACCTTGATCGCCGCGGCACCGAGCCTCGCGAGCTCCTGGACCGCCGCCGTCGCATCCTCGACCGACGTGAGCTCCCGCCCGGTCCCGGGCGGCGCCCATCCGTCGCGCGTCGGATACCCCCCGGGCGCGGTGAGCATCGGGCCGGCCGCCCTGATCAGCGGGCCGTCGAACGACGGCATCTCGGATGCGTCGGCAAGCGCGAATATCCGCTCCACCGGCCACCCGAGGTCGCGGACGGCGGTGACGCCTCCCGCCAGCACAGCAGCCGGATCCGACATCTCGATATGGACATGGCGATCCGCTACCGCGGGCATCACGAAGCCATCGGCGGCGAGTTCCTGGTAGGCGGCGTTGATCCCGGTGACCGCGCCGGCGTAGGTGATCCTGCCTCCCTCGCAGACGACCTGAGCGTCCTCGACCAACCTCCCCGGGCCCAGCCAGGCGGCCGAGGCTCGGATGGAGATGCGGTTCACGCGCCGACCCTGGCCGCGCGGAGCGCCTTGAGCTCCTTCCGGAGGTCGACGACCTCGTCTCGCAGCCGTGCGGCGTACTCGAACCGCAGATCCTTCGCCGCCTGGTGCATCTCCTCTTCGAGCTCGAGCAGCAACCGTTCCAGCTCTTCCTGCGGCATCTCCGGCCGAGGCGCGCGACGCCGCCGCTCCTTGCGAGGCGACGTCGCCCGCTTGGCCGGGTCCTCCTGGATCGCGAGCAAGATGTCGGACACCCGTCTCCGGATCGTCGTCGGGTCGATCCCATGCTCGGTGTTGTACGCCTCCTGGATCATCCGCCGCCGCTGCGTTTCGCTGATCGCGGTCTTCATCGAGTCGGTGACGGCGTCCGCGTACATCAGGACCTTGCCGTCGACGTTCCGGGCCGCGCGTCCGATCGTCTGGATCAACGACGTATCCGAACGGAGGAACCCTTCCTTGTCGGCGTCGAGGATCGCGACGAGCGAGACCTCGGGCAGGTCGAGTCCTTCGCGGAGCAGATTGATGCCGACCAGGACGTCGAACTCTCCCAAGCGGAGGTCACGGATGATCTCGATCCGTTGGATCGTGTCGACCTCCGAGTGGAGATACCGCACGCGGATCCCCATCTCGATGAGGTAGTCCGTCAGGTCCTCGGCCATCTTCTTCGTGAGCGTCGTGACCAGCACGCGCTGCTCGACCTCGGTCCGCCGCCGGATCTCCTCGATCAGATCGTCGACCTGGCCCTTCGTGGGCCGGATCTCGACCTCCGGGTCGATCAGCCCCGTGGGGCGGACGATCTGCTGCACGATCCGCTCCGAGACCTTCAGTTCCCAGGGGCCGGGCGTCGCGGACATGTAGACGACCTGACCGACCCGCTCCTGGAACTCTTCGAACTGCAGCGGCCGGTTGTCGATCGCGCTCGGCAGACGGAAGCCGAAATCGACCAACGTGGACTTGCGCGAGATGTCGCCCTCGTACATCCCGTGGAGCTGCGGCACCGTGACGTGCGACTCGTCGATGACCACGAGGTAGTCGTCCGGGAAGTAGTCGAGCAGCGTGTACGGGGCGCTGCCGGGCTCGCGGCCGTCGATGTGCCGTGAGTAGTTCTCGATCCCCGAGCAGAACCCGACCTCTCGGAGCATCTCCAGGTCGTAGGTCGTCCGCATGCGCAGGCGTTCGGCCTCGAGGAGCTTGCTCTGGGACTCGAGCTCCGCAAGCCGCGCGTGCAGCTCCTCCTCGATCGTCACGAGCGCGTGCTTCATCCGCTCGTCGCCGGCGACGTAGTGCGAGGCGGGGAACGTCGTGAGGTCGGCGATCGAGTCGGTGAGCAGCTCCCCCGTCAGCGGGTCGAACCGGCTGATCCGCTCGATGGTCTCGCCCCACCACTCGATCCGGTAGCCGGTCTGCTCGTAGCTGGGGAACACCTCGAGCGTGTCGCCCTGGACGCGGAACGTGCCGCGCGCGCGGCTCATGTTGTTCCGCTGGTACTGGATGTCGACGAGCCGCTGCATCGCGAATTCGAGCGGGAGCTCGGTGCCGCGCACGGTCCGTAGGAGCTGTCCTTCGTACTGCTCGGGGGAGCCGAGTCCGTAGATGCATGAGACGCTCGCCACGATCAAGACGTCGCGACGGGAGAGCAATGCGGCCGTCGCCGAGTGACGCAACCGCTCGATCTCGTCGTTGACCGACGAGTCCTTCTCGATGTACGTGTCCGTCTGCGGGACGTAGGCCTCGGGCTGGTAGTAGTCGTAGTAGCTGACGAAATACTCGACCGCGTTCTCGGGGAAGACCTCCCGGAACTCGTTGGCGAGTTGCGCGCCCAGCGACTTGTTGGGCGCGATCACCAGGGTGGGGCGCTGGACCCGCTCGACCAGGTGAGCCACCGTGAACGTCTTGCCGGTCCCCGTCGCTCCCAGGAGGGTGACCTGCTTCTCCCCCGCCTGGACGCCCTCGACGAGCTCTTCGATGGCATCCGGCTGATCGCCGGACGGGCTGAACTCGGAGGAGATCTTGAACGGGGGCATGAGCACGCCAGTCTAGGTCTGTCCGGCGACAAGCCCTTCTTCCATCTCCAGGTGGCCTCGACTCACATGCGGCCGGCGGCGATGATCCGATCCAGGAAGCGGCGGGTGGCCTCCTCGCGCGGCTGGCTGAAGATCTGCGCGGGAGGCCCTTCCTCCAGCAACGTCCCCTCCTCGAGGAACGCCACCCGGTTCGCCACGTCACGAGCGAAACCCATCTCGTGGGTCGCGATCACCATGGTCATGCCGGCGGCGGCCAGCTCGCGGATCGTGTCGAGCACCTCTGCGATCAGGACGGGATCGAGGGCGCTGGTGACCTCGTCCAGCAGCATCACGTCGGGATCCATCGCGAGGGCTCGGGCGATCGCCACCCGCTGCTGCTGCCCACCCGACAATCGATCCGGGTAGTCGTCGGCTTTCTCGACGAGCCCGAATCGCGTGAGCAGCTCGGTGGCCTTCGCGCGCGCCTCCGCTGGAGTGCGGTCGAGCGCCTTCTCCTGCGCGAGCGTCACGTTGCGCATCACGGTCATGTGCGGGAAGAGATTGAACGCCTGGAACACGATGCCGATCCGCCGCCGGACGGCGTTCTCGTCGACGCCGGCCGCCGTGACCTCGTCGCCTTCGATCCAGATGCGGCCGGCGTCGCACGGCTCCAGGAGGTCGATGCACCGCAAGAGCGTCGACTTGCCCGAGCCGCTCGCCCCGATCAGGCACACGACCTCGTGGTCCTGGACCGTTAGGTCGATCCCCCGCAGCACCTCGAGGTCCCCGAAGGACTTGTGCAGGCCCTCGATGCGGATCGCCTCGGTCAAAGCCCACCGCCTCCCTGACGCTTCGTTCTCTCGCGCGCGATCAACCAGTCGACGAAGCGCGCCTGCGGGATCGTGATCGCGACGTAGATCACGGCAAGGGCTACGTACGGCGTGAAGTTGAAATCCTGCGCCTGGATGATCTGTGCGCGCAGCAGGGCTTCGGTGTAGCCGAGGAACGCGATCAACGCCGAGTCCTTCTGGAGGCCGATGAAGTCGTTCAGGAGCGGGGGGACCACCCGGCGCACGGCCTGAGGGATCACGACGTGCCGGAGGGCCTGCCCGCGGGTGAGCCCGAGTGACCTGGCGGCGGCGATCTGGCTCGGGTGGATCGACTCGATCCCGGCGCGATAGACCTCCGCGACGTAGGCCGAGTAGACGAGGGTGAGGGCGATGATCGCCCAGAACAGGTCGGAGTCGGGCAGCCCCCGGAGCTGCAGCGCCGGCATCCCGTATCCGAGCATCGCGATCACCAGGATGGTCGGCACCCCACGGAACAGGTCCGTGTACGCGGCCGCCATGATGCGGAGAGGCGTGAACACGGGACCGGGCAGGCTCCGGAGCACCGCGATGAAGAGTGCGAAGAGCAGCACGAGGATCTCGGCGACCGAGAAGATGAAGACGTTCCGCCAGAACTTCGCCAGGATCTCCGGGAAGGCGTAGGCGAACTCCTCGGCGTCGAAGAAGGAGCGTCGCACCTCGGGCCAGCCCGAGGAGTTCACGATCAGGAGGCCGATGAAGGTGAAGAAAACGACCGTGCTGAGCACGGCGACCCAGGTGCTGCGGCCCCCGCCCCCCAGGATCCGGGAACGGCGATCGCCGGCCGGCGGACGGGGGTCGGGCCCAGGCGTTCGGTTCGGCAGGGTGGCCTCCCGACCCCCGGACATGGGTGGCCTCTAGCCGGTGCTCACGAGAACGTCGGGACGCTGGTGTCGACCTCGAGCCACTCGCTCTTCAGCTCGTCGAGCCTTCCGTCGTCCCGCATGGCCTCGATCGCGATGTCTGCGCATCCGACCAAGGCGTTGTCCGTCTCGAACGCGAGACCGAACTGCTCCTGTTCATCACCGACGTCGGGGAACTGTCCCACGACCACGTCCGCATAGCCGTAGAAGGCTGTGGGGAAGTCGACGACCACGCCGTCGAGCTGTCCGTTCTTGAGATCCTTGAGCGCCAGATCGAGGTCCGGGTACGCGCCGGCCTCTTGCGTGGGCTGCACCAGCTCTTCGATCGCCTGGAGGCTCGTCGTCCCGAGGGGCGCGCCCAGCTTCAGGTCCTTCAGACCTGCGAGCGTCGTGACGCCGATCGCGGGGGAGCCCTCGTTCGCGATCAGCGCCTGGTTGACATCGAAGTAGCCGGCGCTGAAGTCGACGGCCTCCTCGCGCTTGGGCGAGACCGAGATCTGCTGCATCGCGAAGTCGAAGTCCTTGGGTCCGGGAGCGAACGACTTGTTGAAGGTGACGGCGACCCACGTGACCTGGTCCTCGGAGAAGCCCATCTCCTCGGCGAGCGCGTACGCGAACGCGGACTCGTACCCTTCGCCGCTGTGTGGATCGCCTGTGAAGTCACCCGACTTCCACTCCGAGCCGGGCTCGCTCTCCCCGCCATACCACGGCTTGTACGAGGGGTTCCCCGTCGCGATCGTCAGCGTGTCGGGCGCGAACAGATCTGCAGTGTGCTCGTCGGTGCACTCGGCAGCGGTCTGCTCCTCCACAGCGCTAGGGCTGCCGTCGTCGGCGGGTGGTGTCTCCTCCTCGGCGCACGCTGCCGCGAGCGACGTCATCGCTGCGAGCGCCAGGATCCACTTCCGCATGAATGCCCCCCATTACCCGTGGAAGCGCGGAGCCTAGCACAGCCTCCTAGCGGCTCGGTTCCCACCGGAACGTCCGAGTGGCGACCGCGACACCGACGACCGCCCAGATCGCCATCACACCCAGATCGCTCCACGCGAAGGAGTCCGTGAATCCCAGATAGGAGTCACGCATCGCGTCGACGAGGTGACGGACGGGGAAGACGTTTCCCACGACCTCCACCCAGGTGGGCGTGTTGTTGTCGAACGGGATGAAGACGCCCGAAAGGAACAACAACGGCAGGATGATCGCGTTCACGATCGGAGGACCCGCGTCCGCGTTGGGGATCAGGCCGGACACCGCCAGACCCAGCGCCGAGAAGCATGCGGCGCCCACCAGGAGCGTCGCGACGAACTGTCCGAGCGCGGCGCCGGTGGGAACGGACGCGTCGTAGAAGACGGCGCCGAACGCAACGGTGATCGCCACCAGGATGAGCGCGATGAGAGTGGCGTGGACCACTCGGGCCGTCAGGAACACCCAGGGCGGGAGGGGCGTGCCGCGCATCCGCTTCAGCACTCCCCCGTCGCGGGCGAATACGATCACCAGGGCGATGTTCGTGAAGCAGGCGGAGATCAAGCCGAACGCACCCTGCGCGGCCACGTAGTACGTGCTGGTCTTGATCACTGCGGTGCCGATCGGCACCTCGCCGTTCCCGAGGAGCGTGGTGAAGATCACAAGGAACAGCAGCGGGAAGACGAACGTGAAGAACGCCGACGCGGGGTTCCGCCAGAACGTCCTGTTCGTGTAGACGATCTGGCGTGCCAGGAGGCCCAGGTCGCTCACTCGGCGCCTTCCTCTCCACCCGTCAGCTCGAGGTAGACGTCCTCGAGCGACGGTCTCGTGACCTCGAAGGTCTGGAACGAGAAGCCTCGCTCGAGTGCCCAGCCCGTGAGCTCATGGGTCGCTCGGGTGGCGTCGTCGGTGGTGAGCTCGAAGGAACCGTCAGGCAACGACGTCTCCCCGAGGCCGGGTGGGTCTGAGGCACCGGCGGGCAGCCGGAACCGGATCCTCGTCTTCATCGCCGCCCTGCCGCCGAGCGAATCGGGGGGGCCCTCGGCCACGATCTCGCCACGGTTGATCACCGCGACCCGCTGCGCGAGGTACTGCGCCTCGTCCATGAGATGCGTCGTCAGCCACACGGTCTTCCCGAGCGACGTGAGGTTCCGCACGAGATGCCAGGCGTTCCGCCGGGCGCTCGGGTCGAACCCGGTCGTCGGTTCGTCGAGGAACAGCAGCTCCGGATCGCCGGCCAGGGCGATCGCGACGTCCAGCCGCCGTTGCTGGCCTCCCGAGAGCTTGTTCACCCGCGCGTCGCGCTTCTCGCGCAACCCGACGACCTCGATGATCTCCTCCGTCGGACGGGGGTGGGGGTAGTACGCGCCGTATTGGTCGATCGTCTCCCGGACGGTGAGGAACGGCTCGACACCTGTGGACTGCAGGACGATGCCGATACGCCGCTTCAGCTCCCGCTCACCGCGGCCGGGGTCGTAGCCGAGGACCGCCACGTCGCCGCCATCCCTCGGCCGGAATCCCTCGAGGATCTCGGTCGTGGTGGTCTTGCCCGCCCCATTCGGTCCGAGGAGCGCGAAGACCTCGCCGCGTTCGACGTGGAGATCGATGCCACGAACGGCTTCGACGTCGTCGTAGGACTTGCGCAGCCCGACGATCTCGATCACGCGCTCGGACATCTCGGAGGAGCCTACCCGTCGGTCAGACGGGCTTCCGGCCCGAGAACCCCGTCTGTTCGTCGTGATACCAGGCGACCTCATCCTCCCCGAGTTGCCAGCAGAGGAACACGCGCATCCCATCTCGTTCGGCCGGGAAGTCGATCAACCCGGTCTCCGGGTCGCGGAGCAGGATGCCTCGGTCAGCGAGCCACAGGAGCTCCGCTTTCAGCGACTCCTGCGCCCGGAACCAGTCGCTCCCCTCGACACCTCCCCCGTCGACCTCGACGGCCGACGTGATCCGCTCGCTGGTATCGATCAGTCGCTGTCGCGCCTCGCGGAGGCGCGGCAGCCGCCCTCGGAGCTCGTCCAGCTCAGCGTTGGCTTCCGCGATGGTGAAGAGCCGCTCGTCCGTCACACGCCCTCCAGGATCGCCGGCAGGTCGCGCAGGTCGCGGATGCGGGCTCCGGCATGGTCGGGGAAGCGGTCGCGGCGGTCGACGAGCACCGGGAACATCCCGAGCGCCGCCGGCGGATCCACGTCGAACTCCGGGTTGTCGCCGACGTACGCGGCCTCGGCCGCATCCACCCCCGCACGCTCCAGCGCGAGCCGGAAGATCCGTGGATCCGGCTTCTCGATCCCCTCGATCCCCGAGATCACGCGGACGGGGAAGGTCTCGACGAGCTCGTGGATGCCGAACCACTCCTCGAGCCATGCCTCGAAGTTCGACACGATGCCGAGCTGGAGCCCATGGGTTCGCAACGCTGCGATCGTCGGGCGCACGTCGTCGAACAGGACGTAGTTCTCCAGTCGCGTGAACTCCCGGTACAGGGTGGCGGCGAGTCCGTCGACCTCGGCGACCCCGAGTTCCGCGAGCATCCGGTCGTACACCGAAGTCCAGAACTCGCGGGAACGTTCGGGGGACGTCGTCCACATCGATCCGTCCCGAGCGGCCTCCGAGAACCTCGCATAGATGTGCGCCGATGCCTCACGGACCTCGCCCTCGGCACGTTCGTGGCCGGCGCCGGCGAGCACGTTCACGAACAGCTCCACGAACGAGGGATCGACGTGCACGAGCGTTTCCCCGACGTCGAAGAAGACCGCCCGGAACCGCATGTCCTGAGGATAGCCGCGCCTCACGCCCCGGAGCGCGTCTGCAGGTCCCTCCAGAGGCGATCGACCTGCGGCTCGAGCTCGGCCAGGGAGCCGTCGTTGTCGATCAGGACGTCCGCGACTTCGGCCCGTTGCTCGTCGGTCGCCTGCACGGCCAGCCGTCCACGCACCTCGTCGGGCGACAGGCCCCGATCCGAGGCGACCCGCGAGACCCGCAGATGCGGGGACGCCGTGACGACGACCACCACGTCGAAGGCAGGGGCGAGCCCGAGCTCCACGAGTAGCGGGGTGACGTAGACGACGATCCGGTCGGTGGCCCGGAAGGCCTCGACCTGATCGCTGAAGCGCCGTGCGACTTCGGGGTGCACGATCGCCTCCAGCGCCGCCTTCTGCGCCTGATCGGAGAAGATCCGGTTCGCGAGGGCGGATCGGTCCAGTTCGCCGTCGGGCGAGACCACCCCTCGTCCGAACGCATCGACCACGCGATCGAATCCGGGCGTCCCCTTCGCCACCGCCTCGCGTGCGAGCTGGTCGGCGTCGATCACGGCGGCCCCACGCCGTTCGAGCAGGCGGGCGACCGTCGACTTCCCGGAGCCGATACCGCCGGTCAGTCCGACGAGGAGCACGACAGCCTCCCTACTCGGATCGACCCTCTCGGCGCTTGAGGTCCTCGAGGATCGCCTCCAGGGAGACCTCCTCGTCGGTCGCGGGTGTCTCGGGCGTTCCGTCGGGGGCAGACTCGGTCGATGCCGCAGGCGCGGGAGGCGCTGCCTCGGGCGCGGACTCCACCGCAGAGGCCAACTGCACTTCTTCCGGTGTCGACTCCCCTTCCGGTGTCGACTCCCCTTCCGGTGTCGACTCCACTGCGGGTGCCGGCGTCGCGATGTCGGCCTCGGCCTCGGCCTCCGATCGTGCGGTCCCTGCCAGCTGGGTCCCCGGCGGGGGGGCGTCGGCCTGCGTCGCATCCGACTCCGCGACCGCGTCGAGCACCGCCTGCGGCACCTGCACGGTCGGGACGAGAGCCTCCGCCGGCCCGCGCTCGGGCTCGGGCTCCACCTCGATCTCGGTCTGTTTGGCCGGGGCGGGCGTCACCTGTCGCATCGACAGGCTCACGCGGCGGCGGGACACATCCACGTCGACGACCTTCACCTGGACCTCGTCCCCGACGGACAGCACGGACTCCGGGGTGTCGATGTGCTCGTGGGACAGCTCCGAGATGTGCACGAGACCTTCGATGCCATGCGACACGCGAACGAACGCACCGAACGGCACGAGCTTGGTCACCTGACCGGGGATCACCTCGCCGGCCTTGTAACGACGCTCGAATTCCTTCCAGGGGTCCTCCTGGGTGGCCTTCAGCGACAGCGACACGCGCTCGCGCTCGAGGTCGACATCGAGCACCTCGACCTCGACCTCTTCCCCGACCGCGACGACCTCGCTCGGGTGATCGACGTGCTTCCAGGAGAGCTCGGACACGTGCACGAGGCCGTCCACGCCGCCGAGATCGACGAACGCACCGAAGTTCACGATCGAGGAGACCGTGCCTTTACGACGCTCGCTCTTCTGCAGGTTCTCGAGGAACTTCTTGCGGCCCTCGGACTGCGACTCCTCGAGGAACGCGCGGCGCGACAACACCACGTTGTTCCGGTTGCGATCGAGCTCGATGATCTTGCACTCGAGCTCCGTCCCGATGTACGGCTGGAGGTCTCGGACGCGGCGGAGATCGACGAGCGAGGCGGGCAGGAAGCCGCGGAGCCCGATGTCGAGGATCAGGCCGCCCTTCACGACCTCGATGACGGGGCCCTTGATCGTCTGACCGGACGCCATCGTCTCCTCGATCCGGCCCCAGGCGCGCTCGTATTGCGCGCGCTTCTTGGACAGGATCAGGCGGCCTTCCTTGTCTTCCTTCTGCAGGACGAGGGCCTCGATCCGGTCGCCGACCGATACGACCTCGTTCGGGTCGACGTCGTGGCGGATCGAGAGCTCCTTGGACGGGATCACGCCCTCGGACTTGTAGCCGATGTCGAGGAGGATCTCGTCGCGGTCGATCTTCACGACGACGCCCTCCATGATGTCGCCGTCTTTGAAGTCCCGGAGCGACGCCTCCATCGCTTGGATGAGCTCCTCCGGGGTGTAGTCCTCGCCGGCGGGCTCGGGCGTGGCGACGACGGGGGTGACCTCCGCGGCCGTGGCTGTCTCCTGCGCCGGCTGCTCGGGGAATAACGCCGCGGCGTTTTGCGCAGCCGCGGCTTCGTCGTGGTCGGCAGCGGCCGTCTCGGCGGGGGCCGTCTCGGCGGGGGCGTTCGCCTCGGCGGTGCTTCCGACCGTCTCCGCCTTCTCGGGCGTCTCCTCGGTCGTGGTCTCGATGTCACTCATGGCGGCGGGTCTCCTTCTGGCAAGCGGGGCTCACCGCATCGCGGGTTGGGATTTGCGACGCGGGGCGCGAGCGACCCGCGAACCGCAGGAAGGGTAGGTGACCAGCGCAAACGCCGTCAATCCGTCTGTCCCTGTCAGTGGCCCTCGGGAGCCGCCTCCGACCAGTTCGCTCCGAGACCGACATCGGCCTTGAGATCGACGTCGAGCTCGACCGCGTGCTCCATCCGCTCCCGAACCAGATCGACGGCTTCCTCGGCACGATCCTTCGCCACCTCGAAGACCAACTCGTCGTGGACCGTGAGGAGCATGTGGCAGTCGAGCTCGGGGCGGTCGCGGAGGGCTCGGTCCACCGCGATCATCCCCACCTTGAACACGTCGGACGCGCTCCCCTGGATCGGCGCGTTCAGCGCCTGCCGGCGACCGAGATCGCGGATCCGCGGGTTCGCCGCCTGGAGCTCCGGGATGTAGCGACGCCGCCCGAGGAGCGTCTCGGTGAACCCCTCGACCGTCGCCCGGTCCACCTGGTGGTGGAGGTACTCCTTGATCGCCGGGAAGCCTTCGAAGTAGGCGTCGATGAACTCCTGCGCCTCGTCGGGAGTGATGCCCAGCCGGGTGGCGAGTCCCCACGCGTTCATCCCGTACGCGAGGCCGTAGTTCACCGCCTTCGCGCGACGGCGCATCTCCGCGTCGACGTGCTCGGGGGGCAGGTCGAACACGG
>JBPCPX010000165.1:0-10947 GCA_050998695.1 Actinomycetota bacterium | reverse complement strand
GCCTCGGGCAGCTCCCGCCGGAGGAGGTCCGCAGGGAGCTCGAGGCGGTCCGCCACTTCGTCGTCGAGCGTCTGCCCCAGCACGAGGAGGAAGAGGAGGCCGCCGTGTACCCGGTCGTCGCTCGTCTGATGGGGGGCGAGGATCCGATGAGCTCGATGGCGCGGGCGCACATCGAGATCTCCCACCTCGCGCGAGTGTTCCAGCAGCTCCTCGACGACCTTCCCGAGGAAGGACCCACGCCCGACGACCTCGTGGATCTCCGCCGCGTGCTCTACGGGCTCCACGCGATCCTCCGCTTGCACTTCGCGCAGGAGGAGGAGGCCTACGCCTGGCTGTCCTCGGGGGAGTCCGTGTCCGTCTCCTGAGGGTCCCCCTCCTGAGGCTCCTCGGGGAGGACGAGCACGCGGTCTTCGGGCTCGAAGGCCAGGAGGACACGGAAGGAGGAGCCTCCGCCCGCCCGCTCCTGGACCCACGCCCTGCCGTCGTGGAGCTCCGCGAACTTGACGACGAGTGCGAGGCCCACGCCCGCACCGCCGGGGCCGACGCTCGTGCCTTGCACGAACGGATCGAAGATCCGCTCACGATCGGCAGGCGCGATCCCGGGACCGTCGTCCTCGACGGCGATCAGCGCGCCCTCATCGGTGCGCTCGACGCGCACCCAGATCCGGGAATCACCGGGCGTGTGCTTGACCGCGTTGGCCAGGAGGTTCTCGACGATCCTCTCCACCATGGTCGGATCCGCCTCGACGTGCACGGGTCCGGTGTCGAGCTGGAGCCGGCGCTCGGTGACGGCGTCGGTTCTGGTCACGAGTTGACGGATCAGCGTTCCCAGGTCCACGGGCCGCAGCCGCGCCGTGAACCCTCTCCGCTGGAGTCGGTCGAGGTCCAGCAGGTCCGTCACGATCCGGTCGAGGCGCCGCGAGTTCTGCACGATCCGAGACGACAGATCACGCACGTCCTCCGGGGACATCTCCTCGGCCCGATGCTCGAGCGTCGCCGCGAGGCCCAGGATCGCGGCGAGGGGTGTCCGGATGTCGTGCGAGACGGCCTGGATCGCGGTTGACTTCGCTTCGTCGGTCGCGGAGAGGCGGAGGTTCTGCGCTCGCTCGCTGGCGAGCTCGTGGCGGAGCTCGTGCACGCGGCGGCGGTCGGTCACGTCCACCAGCACGCCGAGCCAGTATCTCGGGACCCCTTCGCCGTCGGTGATGAGCCGGGAGCGGTCGTGAAGCCAGACGGTGCGCCCGTCCTTGGTCATGGCCCGGTACTCGATCCCGCCCGCCAGGCCGCCGGATCGCTCCGCCGCGTCCAGCCGATCCTTGTCGTCGGGATGGACGATCTTGTTCCAGAGCTCGGGGTCGGCGTACCAGTCCTCCGGATCGTAGCCGAGGATCGTCGAGGTCTGTTCGCTGATCGCGAGCGTCTTCTGGGGACCGTCGATCGCGTCGAGGTAGGTGATCGCCGGCACCTGCTCCTCGAGCGCGCGGAAGCGCTCTTCCGCCTCCACCCACCGCGAGGCAGCCTGGCGCGTTCGTCCCTCGCTCGCGTCGCGGATGGCCTCGACCTGCTCGAGCTCGATCCGTCGTCGCTCCGTGACGTCGACGATCAGCCCCCGCAGCTTCGTCTTCGGCCGAACCGTCGCCGGCGCGAGCTGGCCCACGTGCCAGAGCCTCGTCTCACGACCGTCCTTCGTCGCGAAGCGGTACTCGACGTCGAGTCGCTCGCCCTCCGCCGCCTTGGTCCAGGCATCGACGACTCGGTCCCGGTCGTCCGGATGCACGCGCTCGAGCCAGGCAGCAGGATCCTCGATCCACTCACGGGGCGTATAGCCGAGCAGGTCCGTGACGGCGTTCGAGACAGAGGTGAAATGCCCCGGCTCCGTCCCCGCCTCCCAGACGACCGTTTGGCCGTCGCCGAGCACGTCGAGGACGCGGCGGAGCCCACCGGGGGGTAGCAATCGTGGCGCCATCGGAGTCAGTCTGCGAGATGGCCCGGCGGATGCCAATGCGGCGGATGGCCGTGACCCGATGCCGAGCCTCCCTCAGGAGGCCAGGGCCCCGCCGTCGGCTCGGGGGTCGCTTCCCGCGACCAGCACCCCGCCGTCGACACGGAGCAGCTGGGCGTGCCCGACGGCACGGTCGACCGGGCCCACGGTCTCCACCCGGAAGCCGTCTCGCTCGAAGGAGCCGCGGACCTCGTCGGGTACGGACGCTTCGGCCTCGATCCACGGATCCGCGAGGAGTGGCTCCATGCCGCCGACGAGCCAGCGGGGGCAGGCGACGGCCTCGTACGGATCGAGGCCGAGGTCGAACGCCCGGACCAGGGTCATCAGATCGATCTGCGGCTGGCCGTGGCCTCCCCGGGTGCCCGCGAGCGCGACGAGGTCGCCATCGCGATGGACGGCCACCGGCATCAGCGTGTGCGCGGGCTTCTTGCCCGGCGCGAGCTCGTTGGGATGACCCGGTTCGAGCGTGAAGCAACCGCCTCGGTCGTGGGGGACGATCCCGGTGGCCGGTTCGAGGATCCCGGCTCCGAAACCGCTGTACAGGCTCTGGATCAGCGCAACCCCCCAGCCTTCGGCATCGGCGGCGACGAGTGCGATGGTGTCGCCCTGGAGGGGCGTCCGGCCGGCCGTGTACGGCTCCTCGTCGGTCGCCGGGTCGTGTCCCTCGAGACGGCCGCGGACGATGTCGCACAGGGCGGCGATGTGCCCGTCGTCCAGGAGCGCGGAGACGTGGATCCTCATCGCCTCGGGGTCGGCGAGGTGACGATCGCGATCCGCCGAGGCGGCCGTCAGGATCCGGGCGAGGGACGCAGCGTCCGGTCCGATCGGGTCGGGATCGATCTCGAGTCGCTCCACGGCGGCGAGCGCCTCGAGCAGCACGAACCCTTGGGAGCCGGGCGGCGTGACGGAGACGTCGAGGTCTCGGTAGCGCCCCCTGAGCGGAGGGAGCAGATCCGCGGTGTGCCGCGCGAGGTCATCGGTCGAGATGGGGGCGCCGACGGCGCGCAACCCCCGGACGAACCGCTCACCGACGTCCCCGGCGTAGAAGGCGCCGGGGCCTTCTTCGGCCAGGGTTCGGAGCGTCTTCGCCAGGCTCGGCTGGACGAGGCGATCGCCCTCCGAGGGAACCCCGTTGGCGAAGAAGACGTCCGCGAAACCGGCATCCGAGCGGAGCTCGTCGGCTCGCCGCGCGATGCTCCACGCGAGGTCCCGGGAGACGGGGAAGCCCTCGGCGGCCACGATCGCGGCTCCGAACGCCTCCCGCCACGGCAGGGCGGCCCCCTGGCGGTGCACGGCGTCCCACCCGCGGATGGCGCCTGGCACGGTGATCGTGGCCGGGCCGGCGTCGGGCATCGTGGTGCCGTGACTGTTGCGGAGCCCCTCTCGATCCGTGTCGCGCGGCGCCCGGCCCGACGAGTCGATCGCCACGAGCTTCCCGTCGGGGTTCTGGACGAGCGCGAACAGGTCTCCACCGGCGCCGCACATGTGTGGGTACACCACGGCGAGTGCGACCGCGGCGTGCAGAGCAGCGTCGACGGCGTTCCCACCGCCGGCCAACGCCGCCGCCGCCGCCTCCGAGGCAGTCGGGTGGGGAGTGGCGACCGCCCATCGGTCGCCGCGCGCCGAGAAGCCCTCGCGATCGCCGGGCTGCATCATCCGCGGAGCGTGAGCCCGCGATAGCCGTCGGCGAACCCGGTCTCGCGGAGAGACGAAGCCGCCGGGTGCGCAGAAGCTTCCTGCCCGTCGATCCGGCCCAGTTGGATCCGCTTCAAGCGTCCGTCCTTGACCAGCGAGGCGAGCGCGTCCACCCAGGCGACGGGATCCGCGCCGAATGTGAGGAGGGTGCGGGCGCCGCGCTCCAGGTACGCGGCCGGCGCGCCGTCCACGAGCACGACGTACGCGCCCGCCTGGCGCGCCGGCCGGCCCTCGCTCGCCGGCCAGGGGAGCGCGGCGCCGTAGGGTTGCGCCGGGTCCGCCGCCGCGAGGATCAGGGGCCCGGCAGACTCGTCGGCGTCGCTCTCGGCGGTGTCTCGGAGCCCTCGCAGCCGCTCCACGGCGCCGGGATGAGCGAACTGAGCGCCGCCCAGGCCGGCGACGAAGTACCCGCGTCGCACGTGCCCGGCATCCTCCATCGCTCGGAACACCGGGTAGATGCCCACGAAGCCACCCGGGACGCCTTCGGCGAGGACCGCCTCCCTCGTGACCACCCCGTGGCGGTCGAGCAGCTGGCGTGCGAGGGCGTGCGCGCGCTCGGTGGGGGCCGACGCCGGCTGCCGGAGTCCCGCGACGAGCGACCACCGGCCGGCGCCGGCCGGTGGCCCCGTCCGCCGGAGCGCGCCCGGCCTCGGCTTGTGGCCGGGCCGCGTCGTGCGGATCTTCGCGGAGGCCCCACGAACGAAGGCTCGCAGCGGCGCGAGGGTGTCGTTGGTGACCTCGGCAGCCCAGGCGAGATCCCAGAGCGCGGCAAGGAGCAGGCGCTCGTCCGCCGTGCCGGCGGCCGTGACGAGCTCGGGCCAGAACGAGGCGCCTCGCTCAGCCAGGTGGAGGCGGAGCGCGTCGTGCACCTCGCCTTCCGGCGGGTCGGCGGACGCTTCGGGGAGCAGCGACGCGGCGTCGGAGCGGAAGACGAGCGTGACGCGCCCGTCGTCCGTGGCGAGCGGCCCCGCGCCGACCCAAGCCACGTGGCCGCCCGCCACGAGGGCGTCGAGGTCCGCGGGTCGGTACCCCCGGACCCTGGCCGGAAGGACGTCGGTCTCCAGGATCGAGGCAGGTACAGAGGTGCCCTGGAGCCGCGCGACGGCGTCCGCGAGCGCGTCCACATGGCCTCCCGGTCGGTCCGCGCCCTGCCACACGGGGAGGAAGCGCGCGAGTGCCACCGCGTCGACGGGCTCCACCTCGCGACGGAGCAGCGCGAGCGATCGCCTGCGGAGCCGGCGAAGCACGTCGGGGTCGCACCATTCGCGCCCCGAGCCGCCGGGGCGGAACTCGCCGCGGATGACCTCCTCCGACGCCTCCAGCGACACGAGCGCGTCGCGGACGCGTTCGACCGAGGCGCCGAGCCGAGCCGCCGCTTCCTCGGCGAGGAACGGTCCGTGCGTCCTGGCGTATCGCCGGACGAGACCCTCGAGTGGCCGGTCGCTCTGGCCGGTGAACGTGCCGGGGAGCCCGATCGGGAGCGACACGCCCACTGCGTCGCGGAGACGGGCGGCATCTTCGATCGCCGCCACGCGCTCCTCGCCCGCGACGCGGACGCGGATCGCCCGACCGTCCGCGAGCAGCTGCTCGGTGAGGCCGCGGGCATCGGCGTCCTCGACGCGCACGGCGATCTCCTCGTCGGTGAGCTCGCCGAGCGTGCGGATGAGGTCGTGCAGGTGGTCCGCCGACCTCGCGCCGCGGCCGTCGCCGAGGCGCTGCAGCTCGAGCTCGACCTCGTCCAGCGCACGGGGGTCCAGGAGCTCTCGCATCTCCTCGGACCCGAGCAGCTCCCGCAACAGGTCCCGGTCGAGGGTCAGCGCGGCGGCGCGCCGCTCCGCGAGCGGCGCGTCGCCCTCGTACATGTAGACGCCGACCCACCGGAACAGCAGGGACTGTGCGAACGGCGAGGCATGCTCGGTGTCCACCGCGACGAGGCGCGTGCGCCGCGACCGGAGATCGGCCATGACCTCCCGGAGCGCGGGGACGTCGAACACGTCGCGGAGGCACTCGCGCGTCGCCTCGAGCAGGATCGGGAAGTCGGGGAACTTCGATGCCTCCGCGAGCAGGTCGGCCGAGCGCTGCCGCTGCTGCCAGAGCGGCGTGCGCTGGCCGGGGCGGCGGCGGGGGAGCAGCAGCGCGCGCGCCGCCGCCTCGCGGAACACGCTGGCGAACATCGCGGTCTGCGGCACGGCAGCGACCACCGCCTGTTCGATCTCGTCGGGATCGAACAACAGATCCTCGGCAGGGATCCGATCGACCGCCTCGGGCAGACGGACCACGATACCGTCGTCGCTCCAGAGCACCTGGGCGCCGGGCCCGAACCGCTCGAGCATCCGCCCCTCGAGCGCCATCGCCCACGGCGCGTGCACCGGAGAGCCGAACGGCGAGAGGACGCACATCCGCCAGTCGCCGATCTCGTCGCGGAAGCGCTCGATGACGACGGTCCGGTCGTCGGGAACCGCGCCGGTCGCCTCCATCTGCTCGTCGAGGTAGGACACGAGGTTCCGCGACGCCAGGTCGTCCAGACCCACGTCGCGACGCAGGCGCTCGAGCGCCGCGTCCCGACGTGTCCCGCGCAGCGTCCGCGTGAACGCGCCGACGGCGCGGCCGAGCTCGATCGGACGTCCCGGCTTGTCTCCGTGCCAGAACGGCATGCGCCCCTGCTCGCCCGGCGCCGGGGTGACGATGACCCGGTCGCGCGTGATGTCCTCGATGCGCCAGGACGATGCGCCGAGCACGATCACGTCTCCGCGCCGGCTCTCGTACACCATCTCCTCGTCGAGCTCCCCGACGCGAACGCCGTCGGCGAGGAAGACCGCGTACAGCCCCCGATCCGGGATGGTGCCACCGGAGGTGATCGCGATCCGACCCGCGCCGTCGCGCGCACGAACGGTCCCCGCCGCGCGATCCCAGACGAGGCGCGGCCGTAGCTCCGCGAACCCGTCGCTCGGGTATCGCCCGGCCAACATGTCGAGGACCGCGACGAACACGTCCTTCGAGAGCTCGGCGAACCCGGCCGCACGCCGGACCGTGTCGTAGAGCTCGTCCACGCCCCGTTCCTCGACCGCGCACATCGCGACCAACTGCTGGGCAAGCACGTCGAGGGGGTTCCGCGGGTAACGCGTGTGCTCGATCTCGCCGGCGAGCATCCGCTCCGCCACCACCGCCGCCTCGAGCAGGTCGCCGCGGTACTTGGGGAAGATGCGGCCTTTCGAGGGTTCGCCGACCTGATGGCCGGCCCGTCCGATGCGTTGCAGGCCGCTCGCCACGGAGCCGGGGGACTCCACCTGGATCACGAGGTCTACCGCGCCCATGTCGATGCCGAGCTCGAGGGAGGACGTCGCGACGATCGCCTTCAGGCGTCCTTCCTTCAGGGCGTCCTCGACCTCCAGCCGCTGCTCGCGCGCGAGCGACCCGTGGTGCGCGCGCACGAGGTCTTCTTCCGCGAGCTCGTTCAGGCTGGCCGCCAGACGTTCCGCCAGGCGCCGAGCGTTGGTGAACACGATCGTGGAGCGGTGCTCGCGGATCAGCTCCAAGAGTCGCGGATGGATGGACGGCCAGATGGAGTGCGCGGGCTCCCTGCCACCAGGGGAGTCGTCGTCATCGCGATGGGGTGCTCGCGCGTCGAGCGCGATGCCCCCGCCCATGTCCTCCACCGGGACGACCACCTGCAGCTCCATCGGTTTGCGATGGCCGGCGTCCACGATCGTGACCGGGCGAGGGGTGCCCTCGAGCGTGCCGCCGAGGAACCGAGCGATCTCCTCGAGGGGCCGCTGCGTGGCAGAAAGGCCGATCCGCTGCGGCGGGTCGTCGCAGAGCTCCTCGAGACGCTCGAGCGAGAGGGACAGGTGGGCGCCGCGCTTGGAGGCGGCCATCGCGTGGATCTCGTCGACGATCACCGTTCGAACGCTCCGGAGCGTGTCCCTCGCGGAGGACGTGAGCATCAGGTAGAGCGACTCGGGCGTGGTGATCAAGATGTCGGGCGGGCGCCGGATCATCCGCTGCCGGTCGCGCGAGGGCGTGTCGCCCGTACGGATGGCGACCTCCGGCGCGTGTGCGAGCGGCGTGCCGAGCCGGTCGGCCGCGTGCTGGATGCCCGCGAGCGGCGCGCGAAGGTTCTTCTCGATGTCGACGGCGAGAGCCCGAAGCGGCGACACGTACAGGACCCGGGTCCGTTCCTTCGGGTCGGCCGGGGGCGGGTCCGCCGAGAGCCGATCGATCGCCCACAGGAAAGCGGCGAGCGTCTTGCCCGAACCCGTGGGAGCGAGGATCAACGAGTGGTCGCCGGCGGCGATAGCTTTCCACCCGTCACGCTGGGCGCGCGTGGGAGCGTCGAAGGAGGTCGCGAACCAGTCGCGGACGGCGGGCGAGAAGACCTCGAGGGCCACCGACACACGCTACCCGGTGACACCGACAGGCGTGAGGCCACCGGTAGGATGCCGCCGCATGCGTCTGCGCCGCGCCCTCGCCGTCTCGGCGTTCGCCCTCGGGGTCTCGCCGGCGGCGGCCTTCGCCCAGGACGAACCTGTGATCGAGCCGCCAAGGATCGAGCCGGAGGACCAGGTCGTCCTCGCCGGGTCGGTCGTCGTGCCGCGCGGACAGCGCGTCGGCGAGGTCGTCGTCTTCTCGGGCCGCGCGACCGTGAACGGCGTGGCGACCGGCGACGTGGTCGTCCTGGAGGGACCGGTCACGGTCACGGGACAGGTGAACGGGTCGGTGATCGCCGCCGACGGGGTGGTGCGGCTCGCCGAGAGCGCTCGTGTCGGCGGCGACGTCTTCTCGAGCGAGAAGATCGTGACCCGGCCGGGCGCCGAGGTCGGAGGGGACACGCGGAGCGAGGTTCGGTTCTCCTTCGAGGGGCCCCTGGTCGCGCTCGGGAAGCTCCTCGGACCGATCGCCGTCTCGGTCTCGGTCCTGCTCACCGGCCTCGCGCTGCTGCTCCTCGCACCTCGAGGCGCGGACGCGGTGGCGGAAACCCTGACCGACGCGCCGCTCGCGTCTCTGGGCTGGGGGATCCTGGTTGCGATCTCCGTGCCGGTCGTCGCGGTGGCGCTCGCGATCTCGGTGCTCGGGCTGCCGCTCGGACTCGCTCTGCTCCTCTCGCTCGGCCTGTGGTGGATCGTCGGGCTCACCTGGGCGGCGTGGTGCGCCGGGCGAGGGCTGGTCCGGCCTCCCCGCGGTCGCGCGATCGCCTTCTTCGCTGGATGGGCGATCCTCGCGGCGATCGGCCTGGTGCCGATCCTGAACGTTGCCGTGTGGACGCTCGCGCCGGCGGTCGGGCTGGGCGCGATGCTGGTGGCCGCCTGGCGGTCACGCCACGGACCACGGACCCACGGGCGCCATCGCCGGGGGACGCGTGTTCCGCCCGACGAAGCCGAGCGAGCCGGGATCGCGTAGCCGCTACTTGGGCGCCGCCTCCACTCCGACGATCATCGCGGCGGCTTCCTCACCCGACTGGCCGCCCCTCCGCAGGACGATCGCGACGAGCGCCAGCGCGAACAGCGTGAGCAGGAGGACGAGCGTCGACATCGCCGCGATCTCCGGCCGCAGGATGCTCCGGAGCGAGCTGAACACGTACACGGGCCAAGGCGAGGCATTCGCCGTCGAGACGAACGACGAGATGATCGTGTTGTCCAGGCTCAGGCTGAACGCCAGGAGCGCGCCAGCCAGCACGGCCGGCATCATCAGCGGCAAGGTGATCTTCCGGAACGTCTGAGCCGGAGCCGCGTAGAGATCCGCCGACGCCTCCTCGAGCGCCTCGTCCAGCCCTGCCAGCCGGGCGCGAACGATCAGGGTAACCACCGCCGTGGCGAAGATGGAGTGGGCGACCCAGAGGCGGAACAGTCCATAGTTGAGGATGTCGTTGTCGGGGCCGAACGGCCCACCGATCCGCACGTACCAGATCAGCAGCGAGATCGCGTCGACGATCTCCGGCGTGACGAGCACCAGGAACAGCAGCGCTAGGAAGCCGATCGTCCATCTCCCGGATCGCCTGGCGAGCGCGATGCCGGCGAGCGAGCCGCACACGGTCGCGATCAGGGCGGCGCCCAGCGCCGCGCGGATCGACGTGAAGATCGCGTTCCGGATCGTCGGGTTGTCGAGCGCGTCGACGTAGGGCCGGATCCCGAACTCCTTCCAGACGACGAGCGCTCTCCCGTCGTTGAACGAGTAGATCACGATCATCATGATCGGCAGGAACAGGAAGACGAAGACCGCGATGCCCCAGACGCCGAGCAGGGCGTTCACCGGATCGCGTCTCACGCCTCGGCTCCTGGCAACGGTGCTCATGCGGTCACCGGTTCGATCTCGACACGTCGGCGACGGCGGACGATCGCGCGACCGATCAGTCCGATCACTGCGAAGATCGCGACCGAGCCCAGGATCATCAAGATCAGGATGACCGCCATCGCCGAGCCGAGGGCCCAGTTCTGCGCCGTATTGAACTGGCTGGCCACCAGGGCGCCGACCATGTTCCCCTTCGCGCCACCGAGCACGGCCGCCGTGATGTAGTCACCCGTGAGCGGGATGAACACGAGCAGCAGACCGGCGATCACGCCCGGCAGCGCGAGGGGGAGCGTCACCTGCCGGAACGTGTCCCACCGGTTGGCCCCGAGATCCTTCGACGCCTCACGGAGCGCGGGGTCCAGTCGGTCGAGCGCCACGAACAGCGGGAAGATCATCAGGGGCAGGTAGTTGTAGATCACTCCCAACTGCACGGCCTCCCTCGTGTCGAGTACGTCGAGCGGGGAGCCGATCAGACCCAGGTCCTGCATGATGCCGGAGAGCGCTCCGTTCGGCTGCAGCAGGATCAGCCACCCGAGGGTGCGCACGAGGAAGTTGGTCCAGAACGGGATGATCGTCAGGCCCAGCAGGATCCCTCGCCACCGCGGCGGCACCTTCACCGCCAGCCAGTACGCGAACGGGAACGCGATCAGCAGGCACAGGATCGTGCCGACGATGGAGATCTGGAGCGTCCCGCTGAACACGGTCCGGAACGTGTCGGAGAAGGACTCGACGTACCGATCGAAGGACAGCTGATCGGTCGCGATGGTGCGATAGATGTCCGGCTTGTAGCCGAACGAGTACCAGAAGATGAACAGGACCGGTACCGCGAAGAAGAAGATGAAGAGCAGCCACGCCGGGCTCGCCAGGACGAACCGAGGCGCGCGGCGGGGGGGGGGGGGGGGGGGGCGGGGGGGGAGGGGGGAGAGCGGGGCGGAAGAAGAACAGAGGAGGAGGCAGCAAAGGGA